>JAADFE010000137.1 GCA_013153055.1 Campylobacterota bacterium | reverse complement strand
CTTAAAAATGGAAAATATGCCTATAAGATTATAGTTCCATCAGGGATATTTAGTGGAACAGATATGATAGAGGTAGCCTTTAGGGCAAAAGAGTTTGGAAGTGGTGATTTGAGGTTAACTTATGACCAAAATATATATGTGATAAACCTCGATAAAGAGTCTCTAAAAGATTTTGAAGAGAGTGATATAGTAAGTAAATATAAGGATTATAATAATATCTACTTCAATGATATGATAGCATGTGCAGGAACCAAAACATGTAGCTATGGTGTTATCCCAAATAAACCAGATGCAATAGAGATGGCACACTTTTTAAACTCAGAAGTAGCCATAGAGAATGCAATGGTGAGAATGAACTGGTCAGCATGTCCAAAAGGGTGTGGGGTGCATGGGATTGCAGATATTGGATTTGAGGGGTGCAAAGCAAAAGATAGCGATGGAAACCGTGTTGATGGAGTTCATATATTTATAGGTGGAAAGATAACCAAAGAGGCAAGAGAGGCAAAAGTACTCCACAAAACCCTACCTATAACAGAGGCAAAATACCATGTAAAGTATCTGCTCAAAACCTATGCCAAGTATAAAAAAAGAGGAGAGAGTTTTGAAGATTTTGAGAGTAGATTTCTAAGTTCTAACTACTCATATCAAGCTATTGGATTTTTTACCAAAATCAACTATATACTAAATGATAAGCTAGATTTGGGAGTCACTTTAGAACTTGAAGAGTCTCCAAAAACATACAAAAAAGAGAACTTTGAGATTATAGATTTTGGGATGAAACTATATAAACTTTTAACAGGAGAGAAGAGATTTGCAGGTGTAAATGATGAGTTTGAACCAATACTAGCTCAACCAAAAAAGATAAAAAGAGATGAGGTTTCAAAACTAAATCCAAAAGTTCCAGCCAAGCTTAGTGAAGTGATATATATGATGACAGATACAAACAAGCTAACTAGAGCCTCTGTCTTTTCTGAGCTTTTGGTTTTGTTGAAGTTTGATATATGATAGTTGCAACATATGTTGCAACCATCTAACTCTCTTTTCTAAAAGAAAAATAAACAAAAATAGATGTCAAGAAGAATATAATAAACAAAGAGATAACATTTGTGCTAGGAACAGAATTATTATATGTATCACAATGACAATCATTAGTCCCAGAACTATTACTATCATCAATATTTGTCGATAAAGGTATCAAACCCAAATCAAAACTAAGGTTTGTATCACTACTCCAATCATTTGAGTTTAACTCTATTATCCCAGTAAGAGGATTAACATCAGAATCTTTTATATCATCACCTACATTTGGTATAGTTATATTATAGTCATCTGATATATTATTAAACTTTATACAATAACTGCCACTATCGAGATGCTGAAAAATATAATAACCATTGCTATCTGTAATATTTGTATCGATAAGAGTTGAACAATTTTGTTGATATAAAGATACAACTATATCTGCTACTCCACCCTCATCTTCATCTTGAATACCATTTTTATTACTATCCAACCAAACTCTATCTCCTATTGTTATATTATCTTCTGTTTTCACATCTTCACTTTCTTTTACAAAATAAGGTTTAAAACCAAAATCTAATGAGTGATTATTAATACCAGAAAATGGAATATCATCTATAGATATATTTATATCTGCACTATTATTATTTTCAAATCCGTTACTATCATTTAAAAATGGATTAGCACCTTCTCCATTATTATTAATAGTTAAAACATTATCACCCAATGCAGTTTGCTTGTTTTGACCACTAATATTTGGTATCCTAATAATACAATTATTATCAACTCTTGCTTTTAAACTAGATATATTATAAATATGACTAGATGTTGATGTTTGATTATTGTCATTGGAAAAAATATAATATCCATTTCTATCAGTAGTTGCTATAGCTTTAATATCATTATCACATATCAGAGTTATATTAACATCTGCTATTCCACTTTCATTTGCATCTTGAACTCCATTTCCATTACTATCCAACCAAACTCTATCTCCTATTTCTATAGGTGCATCTGCTGTTATCAATTCTATATCACCCATCCCCTGAGACTTTCCATTATATCCATAATCTCTTCCAGAATAGATATTTGTATACCAATTATGAATACTTCCATCTTCTGTACTAAGTATATTTTGTCCCATAGTATTCCAATATTTGGTTCCTCTATCTCCTTCTGGATGTGGGTCTATCATACCTACGATTATCTCTTTTGAACCTTTTAATAGTGCCAAAGAACCATTTGCATACTCCTCAGAAGTGTCCCCACCTGCATCATTGAAAAATTCATTTCCATAATTGGTTTGCGTACAATTTCCAGTTCCCTCTAATTCAAATAGACCATTATCATAACAGACTCTAAATATGTCCCCCAAAGATTTTGTCTTCTCTTCAATAGTTGTTGTTCCTGATATAGGTTTATAATTTTTATATCCAGATTGAAAACCATATCTATCAGCAAAGGATATATACATTGTATTTTTTTCATCAAATTCTATATCTGATAATATAGGTTGAATATAATATTTCCAACTTCCTCCACTATATGATTTATTGCTATCATCTGACCATGGATGCCAATTTTTTTTAGAGTAGTTAGCATCTTTTACATAATCTAAATCAAAAGATAACTCTTGTGTAAATCCAGAAGTTGGATTATCAAGGTTAAAAGATAATACATAAGCTTTGAGATTAGTTACATCCTGAGATAAAGAAGCATCACAAACTGCTCCTAAATACCCTCTTTGGCGATGAATAGTTAACGCCCAAGGTCTTAGTTCTCCTCCTATACATGTTGGTACATTCGATATAGACTCAATAGGATATTGTCTTACATTGGATGTTAGAGAATTAAAATCTCCAGAAGCATCTAATGAGATTAAAGCTTTTTGATATAAATTCACCAACCATAATTTATCACTTATCTGGTCAAAATCTATATCTCCATAACTCATTTTTCCTACTTTAGCAAAAGCATCTATATCTATATTTGGAGAGGTAACATCTGCCCCAAGAATATAATCTGTCTCTTTTCCTGTATTACCTCTATCATCTTTACAAGATGCACTTCTACAAACAGTTCCCAAGTTTATACTATTACCACCATTGGATGGAATAATACCTTGTAAAGAGAAACTACCTAAAAATATTGATTGAGAGTTTGAACTATTATAATCTAATACATATATATCACCTGCACCTTTATTTGGTGCAAAACCTACATGTCGTTGAAGTACAGCTGATGCAAATAATCTCTTTTTATCTTTTTGATATGCTTTTCCCCAAATAGACCCAACCTCTTCTACTGTTGTATCCTCAATAGGAATAGGTCCTGTTCCTAATTCACCATCCCTATTTTGAAATTGCTGATTTAAACCTCTATCTCTATAATGAACTCTCTCTATACTAGGATTTGTATTACCTAATCCTGAACCATTTTGTTGTCTATTTGTGACATACATAGGATTGGTAGTATCAGAGAAATCCTCTGGATTATGTACTCCAAAATATATATCTGAACTACCATCTGATACAAACCTAACAGATGAATTTTCTATTTTTGCGTTGACACTTTCTATAAGATATTGTGGTAAATTTGAAAACTCAACTCTAGAATCTTTTGTTGTTTGAAGAGACCATGAACCATTATCATCTGTAGTAGTAGTTAAATTTTCAGGATATGCAGTAACTTTAATACCACCTACTCCAAACTCATTAATATCTTTTATCCCATATCTATTAAGTGTTGTACCATTAAGAGGTAAATCACGAAACACAACTCCACTAATATTAGCTTGTATATATATTGACAAAATTATATTTACAATATATACCCTCAAAAAAAATTTTATACTTTTTTTTAAAAACATTTTATACTCCATTATATTTTTATATATTTAGACAGAAAAGTTTATCATTATTTTTAATATAAAAAAATAAAAAAAGCATATTAATATTATATATTATTTTATATTAACAGAATTTAATATAGTTTTTTTGTGAAAAAGAGGAAATAAGCATATAAAAATTATGCTTATTTTGTTAGAATGAGACTAATCCCTGAATAGTATTAATGAGCATACTTCTCTCTTTGATATCGGGTCTCTCTTTGCCTACTTTTGTGGTAGTAATTACAGAACGACCAAGTATATGTTTCTCTCCATTTTTAAGCCTAGCTCCCCAATAATCGTGCATGATAATAGGTTCTCCATTTTTTTGACCTAAATATATAGTAACATGACCAGGAACCAATAACAAAGAACGACAAGCTTTTCCATATGAGAGTATGGCATCCTCTTTTTCTTGTGCAGATAAACCACTAAGGGATACATACTCTCCACTTTGAGCTTGTTGTTTTGAATTTCTAGGCAGATATATTCCAAATGGTGCAAAAAAGTCTCTAGTAAGAGTTGAACAGTCTCTAGTTTTGAGTTTTCCACCCCATCCATAAGGCTCTCCTAAAAGCTGTTTGCCTATATATGAGATATTGAACTTATTGAATTTAATAGGTTTTCTAGCTATTAGATTTACTGTTTGTGGTTTAACTTTATCAAGATAGGCATATCCACTTTTATCTCTTCTTGCTGTATAGTACTCTTTTGATAATGGCTTCATTGGAAATATAGTACCTAGCTTGATTAGAGATATCCTCTCTCCTCTCTCATCAAGTAGATTTAAATTATCAGTTGTTGCTACAGCTGTAGCACCTGTTTGAAATTTTTCTTTAAATGATGGTGTAACAAAAGCTATATTTGACACCTTGACCCATCCAAAAGCAAATGGAGCTTGGATATATACCCACTCTCTATCTAATGAATAGTGAGAGACAAATATCGGAGTATTGACATAGATAGAGCTATTTTGATTATAATCAAAAGGAAAGCCCTCTCCTGCTTTATTGGTGTTATAGTAGAACTCCTCATCTGTTGGATAGAGTTTTATATCTGAATGTTTTGTTATAATAGCAGGTCTATCAACACTATCATAATTTTCAAAGTTTGAGTTTTTTATCTCATATTCAAACCATGATTTTGGAATTACCTCTCCATATCTACGGTACATTCTTTTTTTAGCAAATAGAAACTGCCATGTTTTTTCCTCTTCTGTTAAATTCATACTATTTAAATTCCAAGGTGCAAAAAATTTCTCATTATATTTTGCATCATAATCTAACTGTTCCTCAGCACTCATATATTCGGCTTGTTGTGCAAATGGTGTCAAATCCTGAGGTATCTCTCTAGTATCTTTTACATCATTTGATGGCATATAATCTATATCACTTTTTTCTCTTTGTCCAGCAGTTAAAATTGTTGTAGAGTATAGTGAGGTTGAAAGTGTTGTTATTAAACTAATAGTAAAAATTAAATTTTTCATAACTTATCCTCGTTTTTTCTCTATTATAGTTTAAATATCGATTTTATGGGATACAAAGCCTTAATTATATAAGTTTTTAATTATCTTTTATAATTATGTGTGCATTGTTTACACAATAGATTTTTTATACTAAATATTTTCACTATACTACTAAAAAAAAATATGTTATAATCAAATCAAAAAGGTTAGATTTGGATAAAATTCTCCCCTCTTATAATGACCCACTATTTAGCATTTTGATTATAACTTTGCTTGTTTTAGTAGTAGCACTTGTTTCGGTTATTATGGGTAACTATAAAGAAGAAAAGCAAACTAAAAGATTAAAAAAATTTTTAGGAAAAATAGATATAAATGATTGCACACTAGATATAGAAAAGTTACCTTTTGATTTATCTTTGATTACACCTCTATCTCTATTAGCCAAAACATTTAGTATCCAAGGGGAGTATCAAAAGTCTATTAATATATATCTATATCTTATAGAAAATATAGAGTCATTTTATGAAAAAGAACATCTACTAGAGGGGTTAGGTGAGACCTACCTCAAAGCTGGATTTTTAAAACGCTCAGAGGAGGTATTCTTGGCTATTTTAAATAAGAGAGCTAGAAATATCAACGCTCTATATCACCTAGAGGTGGTTTATGAACTTTTACATGAGTATGATAGAGCCAAAGAGACGCTAAAACCACTAGAGGTTATGGGTGAGAATATAGACTCACTACAAAGATACCTAGAGTTTATCACTATTGTAAAAGATAAAAATATAAGTAGAGAAGATAAAGTCGACAGGTTTGAGCTTTTTATAAAAGATAGTGGATACTTATATAGAGATATAATGAGAGAACTTTTTAGATTAGATTTAAACGAAGCGTGGAGATTAGTAGATGATAGTAGAGCTGATTTAATACTTGATATACTATGGTTCTTACCCTTATCAAACCTCAATTTTGATATAATCTCCTCTAGTGAAATATTGACTAGTATTTACCATGCTAAAGGTGTTTTGCCAAATCAGGATGAGGTACCTATATGTAATATTTTTGCTATTGATACAATTAATTTCGCACAAAAAGGTGGTAGTAGTGAAGTTGATTTAAGTTTTAGCTATGGGTGTAGCAGATGTAAACAGCATTTTCCTATCTCATTTGATAGATGTCCTAACTGTTATGCTATAAACTCTATACAAATCAAAGAGACTATTACTAAAAAACAGACACAAAGAGGGTATTCATTACTCTAAACAAAAAGGAAGAAAATGAGCAAATTTAAAGCCCTAGAAGAAGCTTTAAACTATCGTTTCAAACAAGATGACCTCATCACCGAAGCACTCACTCATAAAAGCTATAAAAAACCTTATAACAATGAGAGAT
>JAADFE010000154.1 GCA_013153055.1 Campylobacterota bacterium | reverse complement strand
GTCCTGCAAATATAGCCAATGCTTTTGTAATAGTAGAGGATAGATATGAGGCTTTTAGTGCATAGTTCTCTTGGTTTTTAATATCCAAAAGTCTCTCTAATTGAGGCAAGATAGTTAGATATAGCCATTTGATATGATTTTGGATTAACTCACAAGCTAAAGTAAACTCTCTAATATCTTCTGCTTTTTTAGGTAAAGAAGCATCAACTCCTGCTTTTTTATATCCATCCTCTATCGCTCTAACTGAAGCGATTAAATGAGCATGATTACATATACCACAGACTCTAGGGGTTATAACTAGAGCATCCATAGCAGGTTTTCCTATTAAGATTTGCTCTATCCCTCTATAAAAACCAAACTTAATATCTACATCCTCTATCTTACCATTTTTGAAGCTAAAATCTAGCTGGGCTTCACCTTCGATTTTTTCTATTAGTTTTTTGACTATCATAATAGATTATTTAATTTCTCAGCAAAATATTTAAAACTTGGCATATCTATTTTTTCTATATCTATCTGTTCATTTCTAATCATATCATTAATAGTATCCAAAGAGATATTAAAACTTTTTAGTTCATCTTTTAGGTTATTGGGCGAGTCATCATTTCCTGACCTATCTTCTAGTTTATTACATTGCATATAAGGCTCTTTTTTTAATGCACAGATT
This sequence comes from Campylobacterota bacterium, assembly GCA_013153055.1. Classification (GTDB taxonomy): domain Bacteria; phylum Campylobacterota; class Campylobacteria; order Campylobacterales; family Sulfurovaceae; genus UBA1140. The sequence continues at coordinate 6,305 of JAADFE010000154.1, read as the reverse complement.
AACCAAGCTTCTGATTTAGGTTTAGGAACCATAGCTACACCTCTTGTAAATTTTTCCATTTTAAACCCATTTTCGATAGATTCTACTTTATCTTCCCAGATATTTTTTGATGTGCTATGTGTTCCATCACTATCACGAAATAGTATAGCTATAACATCATTATCATCAAGCTCTTTTGATTTTTTTCTGGCTATTTTGGCTAAACTAATAGCATTAATCAAAAAAAGTGCTTGACCTTTTTTAATTTTTTTACCTGTATATGGTGGTAATTTTTTGCCTATTTTAACTAGTTCAGCTTTAGGGATAAATGTAATTAGTTGGGGTGTTGTCTCATAAAATGAGTAACAAATCTTCTTTTCAACTATTTTATCGATAATAAAATACATAGAAGCAGGAATAAACTCATTAGAGGCATAAGATAATTTACCTATATCACTACTTCCCTCTCCACTTAAAACTAGATGCACTACTTCTCTTTTCTGTTTTTTTGTATCTCTTCTATCTCATCAACCAACTCTTCTAAATTGGTATCAACATAAGCACTACCTGCACCCATTATCTCTAACTTCTCTGCCATAGATGGTATCTCAAAAAATGGAATACTTCTAGTAAATCCCTCTTTGGTTTTATATATATATTGCACAGACTTTTTAGCCACCTCATCATCTATATAGTTTAGTATCATAGGACTATGAGTTGTTACCATTACTTGATGTTTAGATGAGATTAATATATCCATTAGATACTCTATAAGTTCAGAGTTAATACCATTTTCAATCTCATCAAATAGTAAAAAGCTTTTTTGGCTTTGAAGTTGTGCCAATATAGCAATAAGTCTTAAAATACCATCATTTAGATATTTGGCTTCGTTTGTTAGCTTTTTATCTCCAAATCTCTCAATTAACTCTAATCTAGCCCAACCACCTTTTGATTTTCGTATATTTAAATCTTCCAAATTTGGATAAGCCTTTTTTAGCTGGTTTAACATCTCCTCTTTTTGCTCTTTTGTAAAGGTATTTAAAAATGCACTTAAATTTTTGCCACTAAGTCCTAATGTATTACCTACTCTTGAACGCTTCTTTAACTCTTGTGGGGCTAATAGGTCTAGTGAATAGATATTTAGAATATATGATTTAAACTCTCTAATAACTTCTGGGAGAAATTCAGGTTTTAGACTTGCCAAAAAGGAACCCTCATAGTCTTGAATAATATCTCCTTTTTTTATTTTTTTATCATTTTTTATCATATATTTTGAATTTTTTACTTCAAAAATAGTTTCTTTTTCATCTACATTAATATTATTCATATTTAAATTAGGATAATAAAATATTGCTTCAACTATACATTTTTTTAAGCTAGGATTAAAAGCAAATCCCCATGTATAAAATCTATTATGATAAATAAAACTAATAGCTATATTAATATTTCTACTATTTACAAATTTACACTTTAACTCTTTAGCTTCCCAATTTCTCTCTTGTAACCATCCTGTAATATCACCTTTCATCTGTCGAGAGATAAAATCTATAGATTGTAAAATAGTAGATTTTCCTGCACCATTTAATCCAATAAGACAAGTAAACTTAGAAAAGTTAAGTCGAAAATTATTCAAAGATTTAAAATTATAAATAACACAACTACGAAGCTCTATCAACTAAACCACCTTTATATAAATTGCTTTGAGTATATCCAAAATTACTTAATAGAAAAATTATCATCTCAAAACAGCACTAAGATATCCAACAACTCTTTGACTATCTCCACTTGCATCATAGCTAGTTCTATAATCTATAATCTGACTCTCTTTTGCTACTGATACTATCGCTTTGACACCTATTAGTCCACACGCTTCACATCCACTATTTAGTATCGATATATCAAGGTTTTCTACACCTTTGATACATAGATTGTCTATACGATTAGCCTCTGCTAGGTTGTGAAAGTGGCTTAAATCGGTACTGATTACTAGTAGGGTATCTGGTTCATCTAGTATCTTTTTGATAATTGGTACCAACTCTTTATAATCTATATCTCCATAGACTATCTCTACTACTTTACTATCAGGTAGATAGTGTTTGATAAATGGCATCTGAACTTCTGTAGAGTGTTCATGGTGCATATTGTCTATATGGATTAGTAGTTTATACTCCTCTATTAGCTTTTTGCTATACTCTATGTCTATCTCCAAATTGCCACATGGTATTGCATAGTTATCATATAGTGCTACACTAGCCCCTTTTAGATAAAAGTGGTGACTAGGTCCTATTACTACTACTCTTTTAAACTTCTCTTTTGCTACTATCTTATAGACCTGATTGGCTGTAAAACCACTATAGATATATCCAGCATGAGGAGAGATAATAGCTTTTGGTTGAAACTTTGGCTTTGGAGTATCGATTTTTATAGAGTTGAATTTTGATATATATCTCTCTATCTCGCTACAACTATCTGGATAGAATGCTCCTGCTACGCTCATAGTTCTACTACTCATTGAAAAACTCCTTCTATTTTATATCCACATGATGGGCATTTGCCATCTATTAGACTATTTTTAGTCACTCCAAAATACTCTCTTTGGATTACTGTTTTATGACATTTTGGGCAGTTGGTTGGGTTTTCTACCCCTATATTACCCATATAGATATAATGCAGTCCAGCCTCTTTTCCTATATCATAGGCTCTTTGAAGCATCTCTATAGATGTTCTAGGTAGATTTTGCTCTTTATAATCTGGATGAAAAGCAGAGATGTGCCAAGGGATATGCACCCCTAACTCTTTGGCTATAAAGTTAGCAATATCTCTTAACTCCTCTTCACTATCATTTTGAGATGGGACAATTAGAGTGGTAATCTCAACCCATATACCATTTTTGACAAACTGTTTAATCGTATCTAGCACCTTTTGTAGGTTGCCACCTAGATTTTTTTTATAGTATGATGGGTTAAAGGATTTTAAATCAATATTCGCCCCATCAATAATCCCAACCATATCATCCACTACCTCTTTTGACTCATATCCATTGGTTACAAATATGCTTTTGATACTATGCTCTTTTGCTTGGAGTGCAATATCTCTAGCGTATAGATAAAATATAGTTGGTTCATTATATGTATAGGCTATAGAGGCTGAACTATTTTCTATAGCCAATCTAACAATATCTTCAGGAGAGAAGTATCTACTTTTGTCTATATTTACGCTTTGGGATATTTGCCAATTTTGACAAAAAGAGCATCGAAAATTGCACCCTACAGTTCCCAAAGAGAAGGCTTTGCTACTTGGCAGAAAGTGATAGAGTGGCTTTTTCTCTATAGGGTCAATGGCTAATGCTGATGGGTAGCCATAGACTAGACACTCTATCTTGTCACCTATATTTTTATTGACTCCACATATGCCTGTTTGATTTTTTTTTATTTTGCAATAGTGTTGACAGAGAGTACATATCAATCTATCATCACTATATGGTTTATAAAACTTACTCACTGCTCTATCTTCTCTACTTGATAGGTATATATATTTGGATGGTTCTCTAGGCATGAGGAGTTAAGTCCAGCTTTTTGACACAGATGAGCAAAAAATAGCTCAAAAGTAGGAAGCTCCTCCCAAACTTGAGGTAAAAAAGTGGCTTGATATAAGCCAAGCTTTAGTATCACCCCATCTATATTTGGACGGATTTTCTTTTTTAGCTCATCTATATCTTTGTACTCTACCTCTTTGTATGGAGATAGTAGCGAAATCTCTATATCTGTATCTTTTAATTCACTCTCTTTTAGTGGCGAAAATCTCGGGTCATTAAACGCTGATGATTGAGCATTATGTATCAAATCATCTATAAGTGGTCGGTGTGCTATTATTGAGCCTATACAACCTCTTAGATGACCGTGCTGTTTTAGTGTTACAAATACTGCACCCTCTTTTGCTAACTCTGGGTTCTCTTTGATTAATCTCTCTTTATCTATAGTTTTTTTATTGAATTTACTCTCTATAGCCTCTTTTGCTATATCTATTAGTACTTTTTTGTCCATATTCTAACTCCTACTAAAAAGGGTATGTTATAATTATATCAAAAAATATTAGGATGTGTGATATGAAAAATAGAGCTGATGAGATAATGGCACAGATAAAAGAGCTAGAAGATGAGCTAGTAGAAGAGATTAGAAAAAAAGAGAAAGAGTTTTTCTATAAAATCGAAGATAAAAAAATAAAATTTCAAAAAGAGGTCATAGAAGAGGGAAAATCTATGCTCATTAGCTCTATTAAATATCTATCATCTTTTTCATTTTTGGTTATTTTGACTATACCTTTTATATGGATGATGATTATTCCTGCTATTATTACCGATATATCTGTAACTATATACCAAGCAGTATGTTTCCCAATCTACAAAATACCAAAAGTAAAACGCTCAGACTATGTAATCATAGATAGATACAATCTATTTTACCTAGACAAAGTAGAGAGAATAAACTGTCTATATTGTGAATACTTCAATGGTGTAGTAGCCTATGTCAGAGAGATAGCAGCTAGAACTGAGCAGTTTTGGTGTCCTATCAAACACTCAAGACCACTTAGAGACAAACACTCACGATATGATAAGTTTTTTGATTTTGGTGACTATAAAAGATATAGAGCAGAGCTAGAGAAGAGACGGTCGGATTTTTCGGATATTGAGTAAATCAGAATAGCTTATAGTCTAATGCAATAGACTAATTTAGTTATTTATAGTATAATGTACTATTTGATATAGACTAAGAATCTAAGAACTTAAAATCTTTTTTCCTTATAGATTTAAAAAGTTTTTTGGATTCTTTATAGTAAATTGATTAACAGTTATACTTATATTATAAAATAGGTCTCTCTATCTTTATACCATGAAACTCTTTTAACTCCAATAGATTTTTATCATTGGTTACAAAAAGTTCACACCCACCTCTAATTACTGAGTTTAAAATCATTAAATCCTCAAAATCTTTAAATTGACCCTCAAAAAAATCTCTTTTTGCATGAATAAAATCAGAATGAGTCAGATAATGAGGAAAAATTTCCAAAGATAGTGCCTCAATAGAAGCAATGACTTTAGAGGCATCATATTTTCTTCTCTCAGCCAAAACATAATAAAAAGTCGTAATAAAATCAGAAGAAAAGTAAAACTCCCACAACTCATTATCTTTGTGGTTCATATACCAATCGATAGACTCTTTTGATGTTGGTCGTTTTGAATCTAGTAAATCCAAACAGATATTAGCATCTAAAAAAATATTCATCAAAGTTCCCTCTTTTTTGAATACTCTTGTCTCATCTCCTTAAAAGAGACATCACCTATCTCTCCATCAAGCATTCCTATAAAACTACCTGTTCTTTTGTTTGCACTCTTCTCTATGGTTTCTAAAATAGATGGCTCTTTTACAATAGCTCTAAAAAATAGATTGAGTGCCTCTGTCAAATTTTTTTGTTGTCCAAGTAGTATCGTTTGTGCTTTTTCGATTATCTCTTTATCCAAAAGAAAGTTTTTTCTTACTTTTAGGGTATTCATATCAAGCTCCTTTTTTTATATGTATGTTATCTATACATATAGTATCTAAAGGAGATTAAAAACTTATTGAAGTAAGAATCTATTGTTCTTATAGTTTTAAAAAATTTCTTAAATTCTTGGCAATAGATTGATTCATATTTGTATCCACATCACAACACACCTAAGTGTGTTGCAATACAATTAACCTCTACGGATAAACATTAAAATAGACTTTGCGAGTAAATGTCTCTATAGCATTGCTCAAAAGTTAAGGTAATAATAGTTTGACCTGTTGCTCCACTTATAGAGCTTGTAGGGATTGTTATCTCTCTATTATGATACTCATCATAAGTTAGCTTGGTATCATAATCTCCTATATTGATAATATCATCTCTATCAGTTGAGATGGTTAGAGTCATATCTTTTTGGGGTCTCGTATAATACACATTGTAATTTACACACCCCTATTATTTAACCCTCTCCCAATTATACCCAACCATATTTCGAGTCTCACTATCAAACTCCACCCCAATTAGATAAATCTCATTAAATTTAGCCATATATTTTTGATGATAATTTTTAGCTTTTATCTGCTCCAATGCCCCTGATTGATTGACCTTGAACTCAAATATAAAAACCTTATCATCAATAAAAACACTCAAATCTATTCGCCCACTATTGGTAACATCTTCTGCTACTATCTTATCAAACCCTGCCCCTGCAAAATAGGCATAAACCACAGAAGCGTAAAATCCTTCATAGTTTTCTATATCATTTTTGGTAAAATTATTATAAG
>JAADFE010000057.1 GCA_013153055.1 Campylobacterota bacterium | reverse complement strand
GGGCGAACAGCTGCTACATTTCCTTTTAGCCAAATATCTGAACCCAATCGATTAAGCTCACTTACATGCATAAATCTATTTTCAAATAGTCTCTCCTCTATTAGACTATCACCTATTGCCATAGTGGCTACTGCCATAAATTGTGCTTGCATATCTGTAGGAAATCCAGGATATTCGGTTGTGACTATATTTATAGGTTTTAATCTATTGGTTGGATAGATTGTTATCTCATCACCTTTTATATCAAAACTACACCCCATAGACTCTAGCTTATCAAGAGATGATTGGATATGTGTGGCATTTACCTTTTTGATAGTAATAGATGAGTTTGTAATCGCTCCTGCACATAGATAAGTTCCTGCTTCTATTCTATCTGGGATAATCTCTGTCTCTTTGAACTCTAATGGCTGTTGAGCTGTTCCTTTGATAGTAATAGTACTAGTTCCTATCCCATCAATCTCTACTCCTGCATCTCTTATCATCTCACATAGTTGTACTATCTCTGGCTCTTTTGCTGAGTTGATAATAGTAGTTGTACCATGAGCTAGAGCTGCTGCCATTACTATATTTTCTGTACCACCTACTGTAATTTTATCAAATACTATCTTGGCACCTTTTAGACCATTGGGTGCTTCTGCTCGTACATATCCACCTTTGATTTCAATATTTGCCCCCATAGCCTCCAATGCTCTTAGGTGTAAATCAATAGGTCTTTGTCCTATAGCACAACCTCCAGGCAAACTAACCTCACACTCACCAAATCTAGCCAAAAGTGGACCCAAAACCAAAATAGAAGCACGCATCTGTGATACTATCTCATATACTGCTTTGGTTGAGTTTATATTTTTATTGTTGATTATAGCTACAGTATCGTTATGCTCTACCTCTCCACCCAACATCACTAATAGTTTTAGTAGAGTCCTAATATCCACCACATTTGGTAGATTTGTAAGTTTGACAGGCTTATCTGATAATATTGTCGCTGCTATAATAGGAAGTGCTGAGTTTTTCGCACCTGATATAGTTATAGAGCCTTTTAGTTTTTTACCACCTTTTATCTGTAAATAGTCCATTTATATTTTATCCATTCTTTGAAATTTTTGTAATTTTATCTAAATTTTTTTAAGCAATAGGAGTTTAAGTTTTAAAACTATCTATCAAGACTATATCATCTCTCTTTTTTTGAAGCTCCAATAGCTCTTTTGTAAATCCACTTTTTGAAAAGAGAAGATAATATTTTATAGATAGATTTGACTCTATTCTTTTACTTTTAGTCTCTAGTTGCTCTAATATATCTATACCTACTCTTTTATTTGAATATTTACACTCACCTACTAATATAAAATCTTCGCCTACTCCAACTACATCTATCTCTGTATCTCTACTCCACCAACGACCAGCTTTTAATATAGGATAGTTTTTTAGAGTATATTCGATAGCCAAATCCTCATATACCTTTGCAACAAAACCTGAGAAATTCTCTTTTATTTTAGCCATTGCATAGCTACTATGACCTAACTCTAATTGACTCTTATATGGCAATACATAAGAAAACCAAAATCTAAAAAAGTTGTCTTTTATAAAATAGAGTCCTCTTTTACTTTTATTAGGATACTTTTCTGTTATAGGAACCTCTTTGTAGATAATCTCTAATTCAATAAGTTTGCTTATAAATGAGGTGATATTTTGAACATTTTTATTTAATTTTCCTGCAATATTACCTAGCTTATGTTCTCCATTGGCAATAGTCTCTAAAATACTAAAATAGGTCATAGGTTCATTAACCTCATTTTGCAAAATAAATCTAGGCTCTTCATAAAGAAAAGCTCTTTTATCCAAAATATTTCTCTCTATAGCTTCAAAAATCGTACCACTATCTCTAAAAAGCTCTAAATATTTAGGCACTCCATAGAGTACAGCATAAAGTTCTATAAGCTCAATCTCATTTTTTGTGGGGAAAAAATCGGATAGATACTCAAAGGTTAAGGCATTTAGCTTTATACTACTAGTTCGCCGTCCATATAGAGGTGAGTTATAAGATAGAGTCTGTGCATACATCATTGATATAATCGAACCACATAAAACTAGATGAATATTTCTATTTTTTAGTATCTCATCTACAATATACTGAAACTGTGAGGGAATAGATTTATCAAGTTTTCCAAGATATTGAAACTCATCAATAACCACAATAACCTTTTTAGATAAATTCTGTTTTGCCAAATATTCAAAAATCTGTTCAAAACTTTTTAGTTCAATCCCTCTTAAAAGTTCATCTTTTAAAAAATCAGCTACCAATCTTTGAAATCTCTGTAATATTATAGGCAAAGCCTCTAATGTTACCAAAAAATAGATATATGATTTAGAGGATATATACTCCTTTAAAAGAGTGGTCTTTCCTACTCGTCGTCGCCCATATATAATAGTAAATCTAAAATCTTGGTTTTGATACTCCATATTGAGAAGCTGTAACTCTTTTTGGCGATTGACAAACATATCTATCCTTTTATCGTTTTTAGATTATAATAATATCAAAACGATAATTATATCTGAATAAAAATTACAATAAAATATAGAAGAGATTGGTAAATATATCCACTCTAAACTAAGTCAAATTTTATTTTCGCTAAAGTTTTATATTGATTGTTTTTATTATAAAACAACAATTAAATAAAATTAGAAGGAATATTAATGAATATAGATTTAACCCCAGAGGTTCTTTTATCACAATTAGGGTATTCAAAAACAGAAAATTCTCTAAAACAGATGGAAAATATTATAAATAATACAGAGAACTTTGAAAAGTTTTCAAATCATATACTATCACTTCATGATAATCTAGCACCTCTAAAAGGTTTTGTAGCAATGTCAAACTCACAAGACAATCTCAAAATAAAAGGTAGCCAAGATATATCAGAAGAGATTACAGAAGAGTTCCAAGAAAAAGTAGAAAATTGGGCAAAAAAATATAAAGTAAGAGTTCAAAAAGTATCAAATAAACCAACATATTATATTCTTGGACAATAAGATATATGCCACTTAGCACTCTAAACAAGGAGCAGCTAAGTGCTGCTACTGCACCTATGGGCAACAACCTAATTATTGCTAGTGCAGGGACAGGAAAGACATCTACTATAGTTGGGCGAATTGCATATCTACTACAAAATGGAGTTGAACCCTCAAAAATTCTACTACTAACTTTTACAAATAAAGCAGCTGCAGAGATGTTACAAAGAGTAGGAAAATATTTCCCCTCTACAGTTGTAAACAAAATCGAATCAGGTACTTTTCATGCTGTAAGCTACAGATGGCTAAAAAAAATGAATAAAAATATCACACTAAAACAGCCAACAGAGCTAAAGACTCTATTTAGAAGTATCTATGAAAAGAGACAGTTTAAAAGGCTAAACCATGATGTAGAGCCATTCTCTCCTACATATCTATATGAGCAGTATAACCTATATCAAAACGCATCATTAGATGGCTTTGATATATGGTTTATAGATAAATATCCAGACCACAAGCCACTTATAGATATATATATGAATATCATAGATGAGTACGAAGAGACCAAAGATAGATTTGGGTTTGTATCTTTTAATGATTTACTTATAAAAATGCGTCAAGCTCTGCTAGAGTCAAACCAAGAGATGAGTGAAGTTTTAGTTGACGAGTACCAAGATACCAACACTCTTCAGAGTGCATTAATCGACTCTATCAAATCCAAATCACTATTTTGTGTAGGAGATTATGACCAGAGTATCTATGCTTTTAATGGAGCCAATATCCAAAATATCGCCACCTTTGCCAAGCGATACAAAAATGCTACAGTATTTACTCTAAGCAAAAACTATCGCTCTAGTGCCTCTATACTATCTCTAGCCAATAGGGTTATCCAGAGGAATGAGAGAATTTATCCCAAAAAACTAGAAGTGACAAAACAAGGCAAAAACCACCCACCAAGACTTATGATATACAATGAGCTTTTTGAGCAGTATCAAGCCATAGCAAAAAATATCAAAAACTCCTACACCCCTAGTAAAGATATAGCCGTCATATTTCGTAACAATGCAAGTGCCGATGGGGTTGAAGCATCTCTTAGAGAGCTTGGGATAAACTGCAAAAGAAAAGGTGGCAATAGCTTTTTTGAAGCAAAAGAGGTTAAATTTTTGTTAGATGTATTGTCTCTCATTGTTAATCCAAAAGATATGATGGCTTTTATACATATATTTGAGTATGGAAAAGGGATAGGAACAGCTGTTGCAAAAGAGCTATTTGAGTGTTTTATGCACTTTGGAGAGGGTCATCTATTTACAGGGATGTTATCTCCTAGAGTATATACCTTGCCAAAACTAAATCCAACCAAAAATGTCCAACTAGGACTATTTGATGATGATACACAGATAGGCTCTATGAGTCGGTTTGCTCATTTAAACTTACCAGAACAGGTCAAATCAAACCCCATACTAAAACATCCAAAACTAACAGATGATGGATTGATGTTTTTTAAACACTTTTATGACTTTATAAAATCAATTAGAAATGTAAAACAACCTCAAACTATGCTAATAAAGCTTATCAACACCCCTTTATATGAAGCAATCATTGAGATGTTAGCAAACCAAAGAGCAAAACTAAAATCAGGAGAGATAGATAAAGATAAAAAACTTCTAGCTAAAGAGAGAATAGCTAGAAAAGCTAGACTCCTTAGTGATTTGGCTTCTCACTATAAAGATGTAGCTCACTTTGTAAATGCAATGGTTCTAGGAGGAAATGAACTAAGTGAGGGTGATGGGGTAAATCTGCTAACAGTTCATGCTAGTAAAGGGTTAGAGTTTACAGAGGTATATATCACAGATTTAATGGATGGCAGATTTCCAAATACCAAACTCGTAAGCAAAGGTGGAAGTATCGAAGAGGAGAGACGACTCTTTTATGTAGCAGTAACAAGAGCAAAAGAGAGACTATATCTATCTCTAGCTAAATCTGATAGAGTCAAAAAGATAGAGTTTCAACCATCTCCATTTCTATATGAGGCAGGACTTTTGAAATATGCAGATAATTGATTTTTGTAACAAAAAATCCATTTTTTGATAAAAAAATTCTATTTATATGTTTTATAAACCTTTTTTTATAGTAAAAACTTATAATAATATAAATTTACAATTATAAAAGGATGGTTTTATGAAAAGAACTCTATTGGTTTTTTTAGGAATTTCTAATTTACTATTAGCTAGTGAATTTGATTATGGTAATGGTACATTCTCTATGGAGGGTGGCTTTTTAGGATTAAATAATAAAATAGATACCGATGTCTCTACATATAGTCTAGTTACTAGACATGCTAATATGTTTGGAAATTTTTTCTATGCTTATGATTTAAATTGGTATGACTCTGATACATTAAAACAAAATCAATATACATATAATAATTTAGCTTCAAATACAAATGAGTTATTAAACAATGATGCTACAAATAACTCTGGTTTAACTATTCCTGCAATGAACTATACACTACAAGGTTTAGATGCAAATATTAAAATAGGATACGATGTATGGCACCAAGATAAAGATAATTTTTTAGGTTTAGGTGCTATTGTTGGTATATCTTTGCCTTGGATAGATAGTACTAAAAGTGATAGTAATGATGATAATTCAGATGATGATGATTTACTTGGTGAATTTCCTGATACAAAAACGACAATCAGAACCTATAAAATAGGAGCTACTGTTAATTTTCAAAAATCATTAATCTCAAATAAACTATCTATCTATGGATTAGGTAGCTATGCTTATCAAACAGGAGATATAGATAATGATTATCTTGACAGCTCTTATAGTGTTGATGGAACCTTCCAAGAGTATAATATAGGTCTATATTTTACACCATTTACAGAAGAGTTCAAATGGGGATTTTTAACTCTTAGCCCTAGAATTTATGCTACTATTGGTTATAAATATTCAAAATGGACAGTTGATGATATGACAATAAATATGAGTGGGAAAGAGGTTAGTTCTGATATATTAGACCCTTTAGCTACAGAATTTACAATGGATAGCTCTATTGGATATTTTGGATTAGGATATTCATTTTAAATATTCCCCAAGAAGTGGTAATTAAATCCACTTCTTGAAAAAACTATTAACTTTTCATAAACCCTAAATCTTTTTGCTCAAAATTCTTAAGCTCAGGCAAAAGTTTCTCTCTTAAGCTCTCATCTGCCCCAAACCATTTTAAAACAGTATTGTAATATTGACTCATTGAAGTTGTTGGAATCAAACGACCTTTATTATTCATATCATCATCACTTCCAAGCTTCATAGATGGCGCTTTGCCGTAAAGTCCTCCTTTAACTGCTCCACCAATTACACAAAGGTTACTTCCCCAAGCATGGTCGCTTCCATCGCCGTTTGCTCCTATGCTTCTTCCAAATTCGCTTGTAAAGATGGTTGTAACTTTGTCTTCTATACCATGAGCTTTTAAGACTCGCTGTAATTTATCAATAGCAATACTAACTCTTCTTAAGTTGCCTCCATGCGCTCTGCTTTGCTCTCCGTGTGTATCAAACCCAGAAAATGAGAATGACATATAAAATACTTGGCGTTTTAAACCTTGGTCAATACCTATTTTTATAAGTTTAGCTGCATTTAGTGTATAGCCTTCCCAATCACCCACACCTGTATGAGAAAATCCTGCATTATCATCTGATGTTCTTCTATCTATATCGTTTCCGTAAGCATCTTTAATGCCATCAAAAATAGAGTTATACTTTTTCCAATCTTCACTTACAGTTCTTACTAAATCAATAGAGTGTCTATGAATTTTATTAAAGTATCTTTTGTATGGATTTTCTCTTTCATAATCTGTTATACCATAAAGTTGGCTATATCTCCAATCTTCAAGGGCTGTAAACATCTTTTTAATTCCCTCTTTATTTAAAATAGTAGGGCTAGTTTTTAATCCATATAGAGCTGTTGGTCCGTTTCCTGTTAAAGATAGATTCATTCCATAAATGCTATCTCCATTTATTCCTTGCCACTCATCAGCTAATCTTCCAAAAAGTCCTGCTTCATTTAAATTAGTACAATTTGCAGTCTCTGTAATTCTACCTTGATGGTCGTGAGCCATTAAAAATAGAGGCAAGTTAGCAGTACCATTTTTAATACTCTCTCTTGTTGTTGGCTCTAT
>JAADFE010000129.1 GCA_013153055.1 Campylobacterota bacterium | reverse complement strand
TATCACTTTATATACTTTGAAGCCAATGGTTTTTTGCGTTCTCAGGTTCGTATGATGATTGAATTTGCTATGGGAGTGGCACAAAATAGATTTACACTACGAGAACAAATAGAGCAACTAAATTTAAAAAAAAGATACTCTACTAAACTAGCTCCACCACAAGGGTTATATTTGGCTCGGATACTCTATTAAATTGGATTTTATATTAATTTTATAGTTAAAAAATTATCGAATATAAGATATAATTGCTTTATGATAAAGAAAATAATATTAATACTACCAATAGTACTATTGGCAAATGATAACAATATAACAAAAGTCGGTGAAAAGCTATATATAGAGAACTCATGCAATTCATGTCATGGAAATTATGGTGAAGGTATGGGTTTGGCTCCTAAATTAGTAGGACAAAAAGAGGAGTTTTTGTTAAAAAGATTAAAAGAGTTACAACAAGGTACTACTAGAACACCTTTTGGTGATGAGATGGTCTCTTTTGCAAAATTATTAGATAGTAATCAGACAACTATTATGGCAAAATATCTTTCTACTTTAGAAAATAGATAAAAAGAGAAACTATTGAAAACCATAACTCAAAAATTAGATTTAGATAATTTTATAACTACATTTAAAAGCTTTTTAGCTAGAGATAAATCTGTCGAGATGTTGGGGGATATAAATCAACACTATAGGTATATATCTGCCCTATCGACTGTCGAATATCCTGCTATCAAAGAGGTTCCTAACCTTGATATAGAGCTTAATCGTATCAAAAAACAGGGTGTCCTAGGACTTGATGAGATTTATCACTTTATGACAATTGTTGGATATTTCAATTCACTCAAAGCTATAAGTCTGCCTGAGCCTTTAGGTAAATGGATAAGAGAGATAGATATACCTAGTGAGATTATTGATATATTGCAATATTTTACAGATGAGGGTAAACTAAATCCTCAAAAAGAGCCTGAGCTTTTTGATATACAAAGAGCTATCAAGATGAATAGAGCATCTATAAAAGAGTCTCTATATAAAATGGCTCACTCATCTAAACTCAAAGATTATTTAGTAGATAGCCAAGTTCACTTTTTAAATGGAGAGGAGACTCTACTAGTTCGAGGAGGATTTAACAGAGTCATAAAAGCCTCTGTAGTAGGTCGAACTGATGGGGGATTTTTTTATATACTTCCTCAAAGCATATCTCATCTAAAAGAGAAAGAGTCAAATCTACTATCAAGAGAAGAGGAGCTAATCTATAGATACTGTAAAACTTTTTCTGCTACTTTGAGCAAATATTATCTATTTATGAGATTTATAAACAGAGAGTATGATAGATTTGATAACTATCAAGCTAGAGTTGGATTTGCCAAAGCTTATGATTATCAGTTTGTATTACCATCAAAAAAGAAAAATATAAAACTAGATGGCTTTTGTCACCCTGCTATAGAAAATCCTGTACCTATTAGTATCAATTTGGATAAATCTATAATGTTGATTACAGGAGTAAATGCTGGTGGTAAAACTATGCTTTTAAAATCTCTACTCTCATCTGTATATATGAGTAAAAATCTACTACCTTTTAGATGTAATGCTCAAAAAACAGAAATAGGTCACTATAAATCTATAGAGGCTATTATAGATGACCCACAATCAGTTAAAAATGATATATCTACATTTGCAGGACGGATGGTAGAGTTTGCCAAATTATTTAAAAAAGAGAATGCTATTGTTGGTATAGATGAGATAGAGCTTGGAACTGATAGTGATGAGGCTGCTTCACTATTTCGTGTAATGTTGGATGAGCTAAGAGCTAGGGATATCACATTTATAGTCACAACTCACCACAAGAGATTAGCATCGCTTATGAGTGGGGATGATGATGTGGAGTTAATTGCAGCACTATATGATGAGGCAAAGAGAGAGCCTACCTATACATTTTTGCAAGGGAGTATTGGAAAGAGTTATGCTTTTGAGACAGCACAGAGATATGGAATACCAGAACATATTGTACTCAAAGCCAAAAAGGTATATGGAGAGGACAAAGAGAACCTAAATGAGCTAATAGAGAAGTCAACCACACTAGAGAGAGAAATGAGACTCAAAATCCAAAAGGTTGATAGCGAACTAAAATCTATAGATAGAAAAAAAGAGGAGCTAAAAAATATAGAAGATAAGCTCAATGAGCAACATAGAAAAGCAGTAGCCACACTAGAAAATAGATACAATGCAGCTATCAAAAGAGCTAGAGAGGCGATAAAGGTCAAAGAGTCAACAGAGGGAAGGCGACTACTAAATGATGCACACAAACACAAAGAGCTTTCAAAAAGAGCAAAAGAGGTCTCTCAACCTCAAAAGGTACTGCCAAAAGTTGGAGATAGAGTAAAATATCGCTCCTCCAAAGGTGAACTACTATCAATTAAAGGCGAAGAGGCAACTATCGAAGTGGATGGCTTGAAGATGAGAGTACCTCTATCCACCCTAAAAAAAATAGGAACTATACCAAAAGTAAAACCAAAAACCAATGTAACAGTAGAGAAACCAAATAGAGGTGCTATATCTATCAAACTTTTGGGATATTTTGCTGATGAGGCTATTGATAAACTAGATAAGTTTTTATCTGATGCTTTGGTTAACGGTTTTTCCGAAGTGGAGATAATTCATGGAACTGGTACTGGGGTATTAAAAAATGTAATTATTGATTATTTGAAAAGTTATCCTAAACTACAATCATTTCATGGTAAAAAGGGTAATTTGGGTGTAACTATAGTAAAACTTTAAGAAAAAATTAATTTACTGTTTAAAAATCATTATCTTTTCTTAGTTAAAATAAAGAAAATTTATACGATAGGAATTTAAGATGTCTCATCATATGTCACTCTTGTTTGTAGGTATTTTATTTTTAGGTTGCGGACCAAAAATAAATAGTGTCACAAAAGATATTAATAGTGAAACAAAAATGTCTCACTTAAAAGGATTAGAAGGGAGCTATAGTTTAAATAGTGGTACATATTATTATGGTACATCTGATGTTATCAAAGCTAATATACAAGACTCTAAGTTATTTATAGAAAAACTTGATGATAATGATTATGGGTACTATTGTACAATGGATGTCATTACAGGTCAAGCAGATAAACAGGGTAAAACAAAGATTTTACATACACAGCAAACAGGTATTTTTCATAGAAGTGATGATGGAAAATATTATGATAGATTAATCTACTCACCAGATGTTACAAAAGATACAAATATTTCTGATGATAATACTTCTGAAAGTGAACATTTGACAGAGATTAAAGAAGATGATGAAGTTACTATTATTCCTAGAGAAGATGGTATTCATATGTCTATGAAATTAAAACTAGGAGAGGTAAAAATAGTTGGAGATTGGTATAGAGAAGATGATGCTAATAGTTCAATATTTCAAACTCAATATGTAAAAGATGCTAGAAAAGGATATTTAGAAGATTATAAAGATATTTTTCTAAAGAAATTTAAAGATTTAGATTAAGGGGTTTTTACCACCCCAAAATCATAAATATTGCTGACAAAAAGTAGTTGGCAATAAAGATAGTAATAGATGCTAAAACAACAGCTTTTGTTGTGGCTATACCTACACCTTTAGCTCCACCTGAAGTATAATAACCAACATATGAACCAATTGCTCCAATAAAATAACCGAAAACTAATCCTTTTATTAGACCAGTTCCAATATCTGAGAAGCTTAATAGCTGTTTAATAGTATCAATATATCCGACAGGATTTAAATCTAACATTAACCATGAGATTAAGAAAGCACTAAGGTTAGAGATAAAATCAAAAAATATAACAAGCATTGGTAGAGAGAACATAGTAGCAATAACTCTAGGAATAAGCAGATACTTTTTAGAATCAACTGCTAGGGTCTCTATAGCATCTATCTGTTCAGTCACTCTCATAGTCCCAAGTTCAGCTGCCATAGATGAGATGGCTCTTGAGATAACCATCAATGAAGCAAAAACAGGTCCTAGCTCTCTAGTAATAGAGATAAAAATAGTATATCCCATAAAAGTCTCTGCTCCAAACTTACTAAATCCTTGATAGAGCTGAACAGCTTCAACCATTCCTGTAAATAGAGCAGTGAGGAATATAACAGCGATAGTCCCCACTCCAATTACATCTAGTTGTTCAAAAATCTGTTTAATTCTCCAAGGTCTTTTTAGTGAGAGTGGTATAAGATGAAGCTGAAACATAATAAAAGCTCCAAACCTCTCCATACTTTTCATAAGCTTAACAAAAGGAGTTCCAATAAATGCAAATATAGTTTCCATATAACTCTTTTAAATTTTTTACATATTTTATCTAAAAATTGGGTAAACTAACATTATGAAAATAGGAACAGATATAACAGTAGTTAGTAGAATAGAAAAATCTATACAAAAATTTGGAGATAAATTTATAGATAGGTTTTTAAATATAGATGAAAAAGAGAGAGCAAAAAGAGTAGAGTCTATAGCAGGATATTGGGCTGCCAAGGAGGCAGTAGCTAAAGCTTTGGGATGTGGGATAGGAGCAGAGTTATCTTTTCATGATATTGTTATCTACAAAGATAAAAAAAATGCTCCACACTTTAGACTAATACCAAAAGCACAAAAATATCACAAAATAAAAGAGTCATCACTCTCTATATCTCATGATGGTGGATTTGCTATTGCTGTTGTAGTGATTATTCAATAATTTTACTAACAGGAAGTTCCACTATAGATTTAGCACCTTCATCTTTTAGTTGTGGAACAATATATCGGATTACAGAACTATCTACTATAGCCATAATATCAACCCAATCACCTTTTGCTAGATGTGAGATAGTTGGATTTTCACTCGGTATTATCTCTAAGATTTTATCCAAATTATCTGTTGGTGCATTTAGCATTAAACAGACTTTTGGTACAGCATCTATTACAGATTTTAGCATCATAACTATTCTATCTATTTTTTGTCTCTTTTGTGGGTCTTGGTATGCCTCTTTGTTTGCTATAAATCTAGTAGTGGTCTCTAGTACTGTATCGATTATCTTTAGATTGTTTGCTCTAA
This sequence comes from Campylobacterota bacterium, assembly GCA_013153055.1. Lineage (GTDB taxonomy): Bacteria > Campylobacterota > Campylobacteria > Campylobacterales > Sulfurovaceae > UBA1140. The sequence goes on along the minus strand of JAADFE010000129.1, from coordinate 2,142 downwards.
GAGATGAACCTGTCTCAGTTATCTCTACAATAGCATCTGCTAAATCTGGTACTTTTACCTCTGTAGTTCCCCAACTAAACTCTACATTTACATTTACACCTTGAGATGCAAAATAGTCTTTGGTTAGATTTACAACCTCTGTAGCTATAGTTTTTCCCTCTAAATCTTTGGCACACTTGTATGGAGAGTTCTCTTTGACAGCTAAAACCCATCTAATAGGACGAAAACTCTGTTTTGCATATGTTAGCTCTGCTACTTCAACCACATCAGCACGGTTCTCTTTTATCCAATCAAGCCCTGTTAGTCCACAATCAAGCTGACCACCCTCTACATATCTAGCCATCTCTTGAGCTCTAATAAGCATACATGAAATCTCTTCATCATCAATAGTTGGATAATAATTTCTACTACTTACTTTTATATTATATCCTGCATTTTTAAATATATTGAGAGTTGACTCTTGTAGACTTCCTTTGGGAATTCCTAACTTTAGTTCCATATTTTTTCCTGTTTTTTTTTGAGAATTATACTCTTTTATGATAAAATTACACCAAAAAGTATAATCATGTTTACTCTACTACAAAAAGTGGGCAAAGCCCTTATGACTCCTATTGCTGTGTTGCCAATTGCTGCTATTTTACTCCGTTTGGGGTTTGGTGATATCCCTTACTTTGATGGGCAGGTTGCTCATATTATGAAAGTATCAGGTGAGGCTATATTTTCCAATTTGGATTTGATTTTTGCTATAGGGATTGCCTATGGATTAGCTAAAAATAGTGATGGAGCAGCAGCTCTATCGGCTGGTATTGGAGTTTTAATCTCAAAAGCTGTTTATCTACAAATTGACCCTAAACTTAATATGGGTGTTTTTATTGGGATTATTATTGGTATAGTAGCAGGGGTGCTTTATAACCGTTTTCATACTATCAAACTTCCCGATTTCTTAGGATTTTTTGCTGGAAAAAGGTTTGTGCCTATTATTACTGCTATTAGTGCTATATTTATTGGGGTATTAGCAGGATATTTTTGGCACTATGCACAGAGTGCTATTGATAGTTTTTCTCACTCTATTATATCTCTTGGAGAGGTTGGTACATTTATATATGGATTTTTAAACAGACTTCTTATTCCTTTGGGACTTCATCATATCCTCAACTCTATTTTCTTATTTCAGCTTGGAGACTATAGCTATATAAAAGATGGTGCTACAGTTGTAGCCAATGGAGATTTGAGCCGATTTTTTGCAGGAGACCCAACAGCAGGGATATATATGAGTGGATTTTATATAACTATGATGTTTGGACTTCCTGCTATGGCTTTGGCTATATATTTGACCACTCCAAAAGAGAGTAGAAAAAAGGCAGGTGCTATACTTTTTGGTGTGGCTTTGACCTCATTTTTAACAGGGATTACAGAGCCTTTGGAGTTTCTATTTTTGTTTGAAGCACCTATACTATATCTAGTTCATGCAATTTTAACAGGACTAGCTCTTGCTGTGGCTCAATTTATGGATATACATCATGGATTTGGTTTTTCAGCTGGACTGTTTGATTATATTATCAACTACAAATTAGCCAAAAATCCTATATTGATAGTTCCTATTGGATTGGTTTTTGCTTTTATATATTTTATAGTCTCATACTATACTATCAAGATATTTAAACTATCTATTTTTAGAGATGATACCCAAAAAGAGAGTACAAATCAAAATAGTGAAGCCCTAGCATTTATCAATGCACTAGGAGGAAAGGACAATATCGTCTCAACCGATGCTTGTATCACTAGACTTAGAATGGAGGTTAAATCATCTAGTGAGTTAAAAGATGAGGATTTTGTAAAGTTAGGTGCAAAGGGGGTTATCCGTCCTAGCAATACCACTATTCAAGTGGTATTAGGAGCTAGAGCTGAGAGGGTAGCTGAGGGGATAAAAGAGATACTAAGTAGCTAATTAAGGTTTTCCTTTTAAAAGTCTCTTGTAGGCATCAACTAGTGATGTATATATAGGTACATATACCTTTTGAGCATATCCATTTACTAGTATTGTCTCTTTGACATCAAAGTGCAGATGTATTGTTGTTTTTGTATTTCCAAAATTATTAGACATGAGTCCGAGTCTTTGACCTCTCTTGACTCTTTGACCTC
>JAADFE010000009.1 GCA_013153055.1 Campylobacterota bacterium | reverse complement strand
TAGGAATTACCAATTTTTCAATAGTACACCCATTTATATCAACAATATCTGTAATTGGAGTATTAGGACATAAGTCATGTTCATCAGATACACCATCTAAATCACTATCTATATAAGCAAACAATAAGAGTGGTACTAATAGAAAAATCCACACTATATTTTTAGTTATACCCCCTAAGTATCTCATCTGCTTCTACCCCTTGATGGAGATACATTACTATTGTGTTCTAATTGTTCATCTTCTTTTGGAGTACTACTTTCAATAGTGGTATCTGATTGTTGTTCTGTGCCAGAACTACTCTCTGGTTGAGTAGTTGGTTCTGTGGTCGGTTCTGGCTCTACTGGAGTTTGTGGCACTGTTGGTGTGGTTGGCTCTGTTGTTGGCTCTGGTTCTACTGGAGTCTCTGGCACTGTTGGTGTAGTTGGCTCTGTTGTTGGTTCTGGTTCTACTGGAGTTTGTGGCACTGTTGGTGTGGTTGGCTCTGTTATTGGTTCTGGCTGCTCTACTGGAGTCTCTGGCACCGTTGGTGTAGTTGGCTCTATTGTTGGCTCTGGTTCTACTGGAGTTTGTGGCACTATTGGTGTGGTTGGCTCTGTTGTTGGCTCTGGTTCTACTGGAGTCTCTGGCACCGTTGGTGTAGTTGGTTCTGGCTCTACTGGAGTTTGTGGTACTGTTGGTGTGGTTGGCTCTGTTATTGGTTCTGGTTCTCTATCTGCTTGAGCAAAGTTATTAATCTCTTGTTGTAAAATATGATGATTTATAATCTGAGTATTTTGTTCAATATTACTACTCTCAATATTATTAATTAAATTACTATGAATACTAGAAACACTATTATCATTAACTTCCCTTTTCCCATTAATAGAATACCTCAATCTATTAATAGCTTTTTCTCTCTGTTTCTGATTCATTAAAACTAATTGTCTTTTAAATTGATTCATTAACTCAACACGCTTGGGTTCGGGAGCATTTTTTATAGCTTCTATCTGTTCATCTATTGTAATAGCATAACTAAAAGTCATTATAAAAATAAGTAAAATAGTAATAAATATATATCTTTTCAAAATCTTATCCATTTTTTACCTAATTATACTATTACTGTGTTAGTTAAGTGTTATATTAAAACATAAAACAATAATTACTAAATTGGTATATTATTTTATTATAATAAAGAATTAATTTATTATGACTTAAAAGAATTAAAAAGGATTTAATTAATAAGAAAAATAATATAGGTTACACCTGTCAAGTAACCTATATTGTCTAGGAGGAAATGTGAATGTTATGAATCTTTACACTTATATCTATCAAAAACGGGTATTTCTACCTGTACCATACGAACTAGTATCCACTTCTGAAGTAGAAGTTTCACTATTTACGCTACTATCACTGTCTAATGTTACTGTCGCTCTATTTTCTTCAGCATTATCATTTGTCTCTACTGATGTAGTATTATTTTCATTATCTACTGTAACTACTGCCCTATTCTCTTCGGCATTATTATTTGTCTCTACTGATGTAGTATTATTTTCACTATCTACTGTAACTACTGCTCTGTTTTCTTCAGCATTATCATTTGTCTCTACTGATGTAGTACCATCTTCACTATCTACTGTAACCACGGCTCTATTTTCTTCAGTATTATCATTTGTCTCTACTGATGTAGCAGTCTCTTCATTATCTACTGCAACTACGGCTCTGTTTTCTTCAGCATTATTATTTGTCTCTACTAGTGTAGTATTATTTTCACTATCTACTGTAACTACTGCTCTGTTTTCTTCAGCATTATCGTTTGTCTCTACTAATGTGGTATTGCCCTCTACCACACCATTTACAACATCTTCTGTCTCTTCTATGTCACTTTGAGTAGTACTATTTACCTCATCTACAAGGTTATTATCTGTCACTATGTCACTACTATTATCTTCTAAACCTTCAATATTAGTTTCATCACTATAAGATTCATTATCGTCTAAATCTTGATGAACTTCCATTACACCATTCATTTCTCGAACAGTAGCTATTGTCTCTTCTAAATGAGCTTTTGCTTCCTCTTCTGTTACCATTTCTCCATGATAAGTAGGAACCTTTTCTTGTAATTCAATAGCAAGATTTGCCAAGTCCTCATCTGTTGCAGGAATAGACTCTTCTGGCAATACATTTAAACTCTCTAATGTTTTAGATACATTAGAATCTATAACGATTCCATTATCTGGATTATTATCATTATCTAAAGTTTGTAAAAATCTTGCAACATCTAAATTATCTTCTACAACAATTCCATTATCTGGTAAATCTGTTGTATTTACTTCTCTTAGGGTTACTCCTGCTATACTAAAGGTACAAATCTGTCCATCTATAAAAGCAAAAGAACCATTTTCATCAGTTATTCCACTTGTAGTAATATTTTCTTCACCATCTGTATTGGAAGTACACTCATAATTGATACCTACCACAGCCGAATCAAGATAATATCCTGTCTTTGTCTCAATAGGTGCTAAAGTGCTAATATCACTACTATCATCAGAAGAACTACTACTCCCTCCACCACAACCTACCCCAAGTAGCAAGATAGTAGCTGTAATAGCACTCAACGCCAAACTCTTTTTCATACCTAATTATCTCCTTGTTTTTAAAAGATAACGAAGTATAATATAAAAGTGTTAGTTAAATGTTAGTTTTACACTTTTATATTTATATAAGGAGTTTATTTTTCTATTTTTTTCCCAAAAATTAAAATAGGGAAAAATCTAACAGCCCAAATTCCAAGCAGTACAAGCCAAATAGTCACAGTCAAATCAAACCAAAATATAAAATTCCAACCAAAAGCAAAAATAAAAGAGACTATCATTCTAGTAACTACAACTACCTGAGTAGCATAAAATAGTATGGTAGTCCATCTATCAGCTTCTATTCTATTGGCTGAATGTCCAAGAGTTACTCTTGTCCCAAACCCTATCAATATGGTAAATACAAATCCTAATACCAATACATGAATATCCAAAAACATAAAATTAGCTTTACTAAAAATAGCAATAATACTCGTCAATCCAGAAAATAAAAAGGCAACTGGTATCCAAAATAGTGCAATATGCAGTATCCAAAGCATAGGATTTGGATTAGGATAAGGCAACTCCCAGTCAAGTAACTCTTTTGCTATAATATACATTAGTGCAAAATCTGTCAAAAAAGATAGATTTAATTTAATCATATTCAAAACAATATGTCCCACCAAAAGCAAAGCTACATTTCTAATAAAATCATCTTTTCTATTTATCATTTTATTGGAAAAAAATGGAACCATTCTTTGTGCCACAGAAAAAGCTACCAAAAATAGATATAAATAGATAGCTATCTGTGCTGATAATGCTGTAATATATAAACTATCACTAAAATATCCTATTACAAAGAGTAGATGTGCAACTCCTCCAATAGCCATAGATACCAAAATCCAAAATACATCATGATTATCTGGCATAACTGAAGCTTTATATATTTTTCTTAGTATATTAATAGCTAACAGATGTCCAATAAGTGTAAATATCATACCTGTTGCAACCAAAAAAGAAGAACCTAAAGCTCCAAATATAAAAAATATACTTCCTATAGTAAAAGGAACTAATATGGTTACATATACAACTTTTTCAACTGGCAAAGTCCCTGTAAATCGGGGAAAAGTAGTAAATAAAAAAGCCAAAAAAGCTGGTGTAAAGGTTAAAAATATAAGTGAATATGCGTGATAATTTGCTGTTAATATTGGACTATCTACAATACCTTTAAGAAGTAGCGAAAAAATAAACATTGAAACTATAGCATTAATAAATGCTAAAACAAAAAATGGTTGATGTGGTTGAGATAAAAAATATCGATTTTTCATATAATCCCTCAAATTGTGTTATTGGAGAGATTATACTATGAAAATAGTTATAATTAGAACACTTTTTCCAAAAAAGGTATAATCTGTTTTTTTCTACTCATAACTTTTGGTAGCCAAACTTGATTATTTTCTATTTCTACACCAAATGCCTCTTTGATTTTTGAAATATCATCACTCACCACAAGTAACTGTGTTCCCTCTTGTATAATATCTGTAAGCATAAGTAAAACTGTATCTCTGCTACCCTCTTCTTTGAGTTTTTTCATTTCACTAAAGAGTTCATCTTTCATATTATCAAAAACACTCAAGTCCACAACTTCAAGCTGACCTACACCAACTTTTTTGCCACCCATATTGAAATCTTTGAAATCTCTTAGGACAAGTTCTCTCTTTGTAGCTGATAATACATCAGATTTAACATTAAACATCTCCATACCCAAAGCTTTATAATCTTCTATTTGTGCAATTTGGGCTAACTCTTTACAAGCTTTAGTATCCTCTTTTGTGCAAGTTGGAGATTTGAAAATAACTGTATCACTAAGTATTGCACACATCATCATTCCAGCTAACTCTTTTGGAATCTCTATATTATAATAATCAAACATCTGTTTTACAATAGTATTTGAACATCCAACAGGTCTAACCCACATCTCAAGAGGTGTAGCAGTAGTCAAATCTCCCAATTTATGATGGTCAACAATACCCAAAATTGTAGCCTCATCAATATCTTTTGGACTCTGTGAGCGTTCCATAAAATCTATCAAATATACACTCTCTCCAGCATAACTTGTCTTTAGTTCTGGGGCTTTATATCCAAATTTTTCAAGTATAAATTTTGTTTCAGGATTTATCTCTCCTTGTCTTGTTGGGATAGTCTCTTCTCCCAACTGATTTTTGAGATATGAGAGAGAAATAGCCCCTATAATAGAGTCTGTATCTGGAGTAGTATGTCCAAATATAAAAGTTGCCATATATAATTCCTTTGTTTTTTGATGAAATTATATCAATCAATTATTAACATTAGAATCTATACAGTTTTAGAGAATGTTTTTTTGCTCTTTTCATATTTAACCATATAAGCATCAAACGCCATAGCTATATTTCTAATAAGCAAAGTTCCCGTTTGACTTACTTTTATCTCATTATCATTTATAGTTATAAGCTCATCTTCTACAAACTCTTGGAGTTTTTCTATGGAATCTTTAAAATACTCTTTGAAATTTATATTATGCTCTCTTTCTATTCTATTTATATCTATATGAAAATTTGCCATCAACTCCATAATTACAGCTTTTCGGAGATAATCATCATCACTTAGTTTCACACCTCTTTCAAAAGGTAATCTGCCACTATCGATAGCCTCTTCATAAACTTTCATATCTTTGGTATTTTGAGCATAATATCTCTCCCCCTCACCAATACTTGTAAGCCCAATTCCTATAAGATTTGCTCCACCTTTTGTGGTATATCCTTGGAAGTTTCTGTGTAACTCTCCCTTTTCTATCGCACCAAAAAGCTCATCTTGAGGTTTTGCAAAATGGTCCATACCTACCATTTTGTATCCTCTATTTTCAAAAAAATCTATAGTATGTTTAAAAATTTGTAACTTTACATCAGGAGTTGGCAAGGTTGTCTCATCAAATTTACGCATAGTTCTCATAAGCCATGGAACATGGGCATAGTTAAATACTGCTACCCTATCAGGATTTAGCTCTACGGATTGTTCTAATGTTCTTTTGAAACTCTCCAAAGTCTGATAAGGAAGTCCATATATAAAATCTGTATTAATAGACTCTATACCATATCTTCTGGCTAACTCAACAGCACTCTTAGTCAATACCAAAGGCTGGATACGATGTATCTCTTTTTGAACTTTTGCATCCAAATCCTGAACACCAAAGCTAATACGATTAAACCCATGTTTTTTAAATACTTTCATCTGCTCTTCATTAAAAAAACGGGGGTCAATCTCACAACTTATCTCTGCATCACTACTCCAATTTGGAAATTTGGATTTGAGATATGAGACTATCTCATCAAGTTCAAATGCCTTATAATAAGTAGGTGTTCCACCTCCAAAATGAAACTGAATAATTTCTCTATTTGTATCTACATGTTGTGCCAAAATATCTATCTCTTTTTTTAGATACTCTATATATCTACTAAGTTTAGACTCTTTTGATGTAAATACTACATTACAACCACAAAAATAACAAGCACTTCTACAAAAAGGAAGATGAATATAGATAGAGATTTTCTCTTTTTCATTTTCCAAAAACTCTATATATTCATCATAAGTAAAATCACTACTAAACTCCAAGGCTGTTGGATAACTTGTATATCTTGGGCCAGGTTTAGAGTATTTACTAAACTTTTCAAAATCTATATTACTCATTCATATCCTCATCTATTTCTCTATGATTATCTAACCATACCATTATACCTTTTTGAGTGTGAAGTCTATTTTCTGCTTCCAAAAATATCTCATTAGCATGAGACTCAAAAACCTCTTCACTCACTTCATAACCTCTATATGCTGGTAAACAGTGCAAAAATACAGCTCCCTCTTGAGCCAAATTCATTAAATCTCTATCTACCATATACCCCTCAAATGCTTTTAGTCGAATCTCTTTTTCGTCCTCTTGCCCCATAGATACCCAAGTATCAGTTGTGACAACATTTGCTCCCTTTACTGCCTCTTTTGGGTCATTGCTAAAAGTTATCTTTGCTCCACTCTCTTTTGCAATCTCTAAAGCCTCTTTTACAATACCACTATCACAAGTATAATCTTTTGGAGTTGCAACTCTAAGCTCAAACCCTAATTTTGCAGACAACATTAACCATGAATGAGTTATATTGTTACCATCTCCTACATAAGCTACAACAGGATTGGTTATTCCAAGCTCTAAAAGAGTTAAATAATCTGTCATTATCTGAACAGGATGATAACTATCTGTTAGACCATTTATAACAGGAACTTTTGAATATTTAGCAAACTCTTCTATTTTTGATTGTTCAAAAGTCCTAATCATTACCATATCAACCATACGACTAATAACCCTTGCCGTATCTTTCATAGGCTCACCTCTGCCAAGCTGTATATCATTTGAAGACAAAAAGAGTCCTATCCCCCCAAGCTGATAGATACCCACTTCAAAACTTACACGAGTTCTTGTGGAGCTTTTTTCAAAAATCATACCAAGCGTTTGATTTTCTAAATATGGAATAAACTCTCTTTTTTTTGTTTGGATTTTGATTTTTTGTGCTAACTCAATCATCTCCAAAAGCTCATTTTTTGTAAAATCCTTTATACTTAAAAAGTGTCTCATGTGGAGT
>JAADFE010000034.1 GCA_013153055.1 Campylobacterota bacterium | reverse complement strand
AGTATCAGTAAAAACCTTATTTCCAAGCATTATCTCTTAGTTCCTTAGCATAAGTTGCTACATCATCTATATCCTCAAAAAGTTTATAGTTCAAATTTGAATCTTTAATGCCAAAGTCTAAAACCTCTGCATTTTGTTCTGCATCTTGAATTTTATAATTTAGAGTAGAACCATTTTTTTTATTAAAAAAATATTTTAATGCTTCTATCATCAAATCATTTACCTCTTTTTGTCTATTTTCAATATAGTTAGAGATTTGTTCTTGTAAAGTTCTATCTGTTATATTTGCACTAACAACCATAATACTCTCCTTATTACCTATAATAACATAAACGATATTAATTTATAGCAATTTATATATCAAAACTATTTATCTGCAATAAATGTAAATATCCCCTCTTTTTTAAGAGGTTTCGTTATCTCATTTACAGCATTAACATCATATCCAAGCTCTTTTAGTCTCTCTAAAACAGGTGGATGTGTATAGTAAAAAAATACAACCAATGGGTGTGATTTTGGAAATGATTTGTTCTCATCTACTAGTTTAATAAGTGCTGAGACCAAATTCTCTTTTCCTCCCATCTCACTACCAAACTCATCGGCTCTATACTCATTGTGACGACTTACAAAACTCATAATAGGAGTAAATACAAAAGATATTAGAGGTAACAAAAGCATCATCATAGCTATCTCAACTCCTGCTTTATGCTCTACACCCATATCAAAAAATAGCTCATCAGGTAGATTTCCTAGCAGTAAAAATGCAGAAAAGAGTAGTAGTCCCATCATTCCTATATTTTTCCAGATATCACCATGACTAAAATGACCCAACTCATGCCCAAGTACTGCCAAAAGCTCTTTGTTTTTTAGTTTCTCTAACAATGTATCAAATAGTACAACTCTTTTAGTTTTGCCAAGTCCACCAAAATAGGCATTGAGACGGCTATCTCTTTTACTAGCATCCATTATAAATATACCGTCACTCTTTAGTCCTACTTTTTCCATCATAGCTTCAATATCTGATTTGAGTTCACCATCTTCCATAGGAGAGAACTTATTAAAAATAGGGGCTATAATAGTAGGATATATAATATTGACCACCAATGCAATAGTAAATAGTAGAGCAAATCCCCAAATCCACCAAGAAGATACATTGATAACTATCCAAGAGAGTAGATACAAAATAGCTCCACCAATAACCACAAACATAGCTATAGATTTTAGCTGGTCTATTATATATAGTTTTGGAGTTGTTTTAGAAAAACCGTACTCTTTGTCTAGTTCAAAAGTTTGATAAATCTCAAAAGGCAATCCCACAATATAATTGATAGCCATAAATCCAAAAAGAAAAACTACTGAACTAAAAGCAGAGTTATCTAATGGCAATAGACTATTTAACCATGCAAAACCTTGAGTAACCCACCAGACAAACATAATATAATCAACAACGATAGAGACTAGATTTAGTCTCTCCTTTTTGATTGCATACTCTCCTGCTGTTCTATATTTATCAGGAGACATCAAAACAGCCTCTTTGTTTTTCTCTTGGGCTATATAGCCTATCTGCATAACAGATATATATACTCTAATGAGTGTATATACTGTATAGAGTATCATTACTATCTCTAACATAAAATACCTTGTGTTTTTTAGTGGAATATACCCAACTAATCCTTAGCAGAGGCTTTTATAATAACTCCTCAAAAGCTTCATATCCAATAATCTCCTCTCCTATTCGAGTAGTTTTAAAATCTACTGCATGTAAAATAAGTTTTGAGTAAGCTCTAGTTGATGCAACATAGATTAACTTTCTATCTTTTATCTTGTCTATATCTATAACTATTGCTACTTTTGACTCTATGCCTTTGGCTGAATGGTATGTTGTAAAGTTGGCTTTGTTTGGTACTATATCCTTAGATGAGACAATATTGTATTGAAGCTCTATAGGTAATGCTCTTTTGATACTATTTACTCTCTTCCATGTAGGAGCCAAAAGTAAAATATCACTATATGAGTACTGTTCAAAAAGCTTTTGAACTCTTTGAACAATACCAAAATCATCACTCTGTAAAATCTCTATAGAGTTAGTAGTTGAGTTTTTCAAAAGAATATCTTTTCCCTCTTCGTAAAATTTAGATACTTCATCTTTGTATCTTTTATCATTACTCAAAATAGATAGTCCAAGCTCTATATGCTCTTTGGTTACTCTATAACTTGTCTTGAGTAGTTTTGAGCGACCTCTCATATCTAATCCTATATCTTTTTTCCAAATAAGTTCATTTGGATTATAGAGACTTTGAAGTCTATCTCCTGCTAAAAATAGATTTTTGAATATTTTATTATCCTCTTTGTACTCCTTTAGCATTTTTAAAACCAACTCAAACCAATTTTTATAAAAATCCTGATACTCATCTATCAAAATAGCATCATAAATAGGCTTGGCATAATTGATAGCATCATTTGGTAAAATATCTCTCCAAAACTCTTCGGGGTCTTTTTTATAATTTTGAGGGGATAGAGAGCTTAAGCTCATAGCCTTTTGATGAAAGGTGGCTACCTCTATATTATCAATAGATATATCAACTCCCATTAGCTCTTTTTTTATTAGATTTATCCTCTCTTTTAGTTGATGTCTCAATGATTTATTGTAAGTAAGTATCAAAATATTCCCAGATGGAAATAGTTTTGCCAAATATATAGCCCTAGATACCAAGGCTACAGTTTTTCCACTACCTGGTATTCCTGTAATCATATAGTGTCCTAGAGGCAGACTCTTTGCAAATCTCTCTTGTTCTATATCTAGTGCTAGTATATTCTCTTCAAGTGATTTTTGATTTTTAATTATAGTTATCTCAGGAAAAATAGATGCTCTAATAGTATCAATCAAAGATAAATCAATAGCCTCAATCTCACTATCAAAAAGTTCATCTAGCTCCAATTTTCTAAGCTCATCTTTATACAAAACTCTAGCTGGATAGTGGTCTAAAAAAGTATCTATACCACTCTCTATAGACTCATCCTCTCTCAATTCAGTAAAAGTTACTATAGAGTGTAGTTTAAATTTTAATAGATTATTGCCATCTAATAGCCCTGTTGAGTGATAAAATATCTTTTGTAGAGTATTAAAATATCGTCTAGCTTTATATGAAGGATTTTCTAGAGTCTGATTGGTAGTGGTAGTTACATTTTTTTGATTGATAGTCTCAAAATAGTCTAAACTCCAAGCCTTAACTTCAATAATCATAACTCCCCTCATAGGGTCAATTAGTATAAAATCAGGTGTTAGATTTTTGATTTTTGGCTCAAGATATAGATATGAGATAGAGGGTTCAAGCATATATAGTTGTTTTAATTTATTGAGAATATATCTCTCTGATTTATTCATACCCTCTATAGTTCTAGGTATTGTTATTAGAGGCATAATGATTTCCTTTAATATTTATATAGTTTTGTGATAAGTTAATTATATTAAGAATAACTTTAGATTTAGAGATGTGTTATATTAATATAAAATTGTAAGCTTCAGCTCTCTTTGATATAACTAAAACTCTCTTTGAGAAATTTCAAAAATCTCTTAGCATTGATATCATCACTAAAGTGTATATATAACTCTAGTTGTCTAATAGTGGTTTTGATATCAAACTCTTTGACACTATAGTTCTCTAAAAAATCACCTACCTTTAAAATAGCCAAATCAACCTCTCCAAGAAGCATCAACAACTCTGCATCACTACCAACCTCCCACCAGCTACTTTTATCTATTCTCCAAATCATAGATAGCTCTTTGTAGAGTGAGATTATCTCTGTTTTTTTATTGGCATACTCTTTTTCTATAGTATCTATAATATTATACAGATAAGCGATATTGACAGCGTCATAATATTTTGCATTGTCAGGTTTGAGCTTATAGGCATCCTCATATAGACACAATGCACTTGTCATTAGCTCCATATCTACCTCATTTAGTTCTCTATATTTTTTGGTATCTATAGGACTATATAGTGCCTTTCGTTTATAGTTTGAAGCCAACAGAGTCAAAATCTCAGGCTCTTTTAGATGATAGTTACTACCATGATACAACGAACGCAATATATCAATAGCCTCATCCCAAGCTTGAATTTGTTCATGAGAGAGTAGTACAGCTTTGAAGTGTCTAATCCTATTTTCATGAATATACCAAAAGCTACTCTTTTGCTCCTCTATCCATCCCAAAACCTCTAACGCTTTATGAACTCTATCTTGGTTTTTTAGTTTTTGAGCAACCTCAAACATAAAAGAGGCACTCCTATTTTTCATCCTATCTGAGAGTAGCACATCTATCTCATTTAGTGAAAGCCTCTCTATACTCATCTGATTATCCTCTGTATCTATCTCTTTTAGATTTACTAATATCCATCTATCTATATCAGTAGAGGGGTGTTCTATCTTTTTATAGTCATTTAATCTCTTTTCAAACTCCTCTACTAGACGATACTGCTCACTCCAAACTGTATCCAAAAGCCCAAAAGTCTGGGATATTTTGCTCTTTGATTTAGTATTAAAAGTGACCCTTTTATCCTCTTTGAACCACTCATAAACAGTAGAGCGACCAACCCCAATAAGCCTTGCAAAATGCTCTTTGTTTACAAATATATCACTGTAAACTTTGGCTATAACTTGCAGTTTTTCGTTATCTCTTAACAAAAAACCATCTTCTATATCTCTACTGTACATTACTCTTTGAGTAGCTCCTTTCTAAGCTCTTCTATCTGTTCTAATGGTATTTTTTCAATATCTATTGCTAACATCTCTGCACTAGGAACCGACGGCTTCAGCCTCGCCTTATAAATCATCCTCTATTTTTAATTTAAATTATTTTAACATAAAAAATAAATTTTATTAAAAATATCTCAAATCATCATGCTTTTATAAACTCCAAAGTTCTGCTATCTCTCTCTGCATTAAAATATCTCTCTAAAACCTCATTAAAGATGGTCTCATCAGATACACTATCAAAAAGTGTCATAGATGATTTCAATTTCAAATCATCAGGATAACCCAAAATCTGACCAATAGAACGATTTTTGATATCCAAAAGTAATCTAGCACACGCTATAAGTCTCTCTCCTAAAATAGGATGAGTCAAATAGGCTTTTGCCTCCTCTATGCTCTTGATAGCATAAAACTCTGTTCTGTTACTATACCCCAATCCACGAAATTGTGGAAAGATATACCACATCCAATGAGAAGATTTATATCCATTTTTTAACTCTCTCACTGCTATATCATAACTCATATCTTGGGCTACTATAAAACGCTCTAAATCATATGGCATAATTTTTTCCTTTTTTAAATATTAGACTTCTTGCAAAATTAGGAACCGACGGCTTTCTCAAATAGAGTCTTCGATTCCGAATAGTTTTGCAAGAAGTCTAATCCTTATCTATTTATATTTAACAACCAAGCAATAAAACTTTTTGTAATCTTCGTATCCGAGCTATCTGTTGCTTCATATATATCATCTTTAATTCTTTTTGTCATCTCCAATAAAAAGTTAGTTAACTCTTTTTTAAACTCTTCTTCATTCAAACTACCATCTTCATTACGAGGAACTACAATAGTATTAAAATCCTTGACATCAAAAGGGAAAGTAGGAGAGTTAGCCTCTCTAATAGGAATCCATAAAGGCTTTTCATCTTTAAATGTACGAAATTTTGAGTGCATCAATCCTGCTTCAAATGCTACATTGATATTATCTATATATCTATTATACTCTTCATCTTTTTGAGAAAAATAACAGATACCATATAGACACTTATTTATTTTATCAAAGATATTCTCTGTTACTGAGCCTGTTATATTATTATTTTCCCAATTTTCTATAGCAATATCAGGGAAATCACTCTCTATAACTTCTATAATTGCATTTTTGACATCATCACTACCTTTGGTTGGGGATGCTATAAATATCTTGTTTTCACGACGACTATTACTAAAGTTTTCCAATTTATATTTTAGTTTATCAATCGCAAAGCGTGTATTTCTCTCCTGTCTCTCCCTAACTGAATATAGATTTAATAGTTCTGAAATAGTATTTGTGAGATGCAATATCTCTTGTTTACACTCTTCATTAAAAGGAACAAAATAAGGTATCTCATAGTTTACAACTCCCCTTAAATAGTCTTTGCCATGTTCTATCTCATAAAATGGAACAATAATAGAGGTTCTCATCTTCTCATTAGAGGCAATATTTTGATATGCAGGTATATCTTCTAACTTAGACCAGTGGTCAATATATTTATCACAATTATTTAAATAAGACTCCTTGTTTGCACAACTAATCCAAACTGCATTTCTCTGCTTGATTACAAATGCCATTTGACCTTTACTATGTTCTATATTGATAAAATCACCAGTATTACTAATACCTTGATACTCATTTAAAAAGAACTTTTCAAGTACACGGTTTCCATCTTCATCAAACCTCAATCTCATAATTTTTACATATTTTACTCCCCATCTCTCCTTTGCATAAGTATTAATAATCTGCTTAATATCAAAAAATAAATCTTTGTCCAAAATATCAACTGCTTTAGCAAACTGCAACAACTCTTCACCAAATGTTATTCTTTTCATAATTTTCCCCTTTAATTTTAATAACTATACTTGATAATTATAATATATTTAACTAATAAATAGAGCCATATATTATTAATTATTTAAAAATAATAATAATTGTGACTCAAAACTAAACTATTTTTTATACTCTTTTAACTCATACTTTAGAGAGGCTAAATACTCAGGTATATATAAGAGTGGATATATATCATAGAATACTAGAGGCTTCTCATCATCACTAAACTCTTCAAACGGTTTCATAAGATGGTGAACCTTTTTTATTTTTCTCTCCTCTTTTTCCATATCTTTAGCTTTTGGATTATAGTGATTATCCATCATAACAAGCATGGCTATCCATCTATTGTGTTCTGCTCTGAGTAACTTCTCAAAGAGAGTATCATACTCTTTTGGAAAATAGTGAAACTCTAGTTGAGTATCAGATTTTTTCAATAGCTCTGCAAAATTACACAACTCCTCATCTGTTAGATTTAGCTTCTCTCTATCACTATCTAATACTTTATCAAAAACAGCTCTATTTATTTTTGCTAACTTATCTATTTTTTTGTCTGATTTGACCTTCTGTAGTCTTAGAGCTTTTAGTTTTACTTTTATATGTTTGGCTTGGGCTATACTTGAGCGTCTATCATT
>JAADFE010000089.1 GCA_013153055.1 Campylobacterota bacterium | reverse complement strand
CTGATGAAGGGACTCGAACCCCCGACCTGCTGATTACAAATCAGCTGCTCTAGCCAACTGAGCTACATCAGCACCATTCATTTAAAGTCATGCTTTAAATGGAGTGGCATTATAGACAAAAAAAGATTTAATGTCAAGAGTTTTTTCAAAAAAAACTATTTTTTTTACAAATTTGATATAATTTCTAAAAAAGGCTATATAAAAATGAAAATCCTCTTAGCACCAAGTGAGACTAAAAAAGCAGGTGGAGATGAGAAATTTATATTAGAAAATTTACTCTTTAAAGAGCTAACTCCCATAAGAGAAAAACTTTTAAATAGATATATAGATATCCTGCATTCAAAAGATAGAGATATCCTATCTAAAATGTTTGGACTAAAAAAAGAGCAAGATATCAACTACTACTCAAACAGAGATATACTAAATGAACCTACCATGAAAGCTATACAGAGATATACAGGAGTAGCATTTGATTATATAGATTATAATAGTTTGGATAATAGCACACAAGAGTATATAGATAACCATATAGTATTATGCTCTAATCTATTTGGCTTTTTAAGAGCAGATGACCTAATCCCAGAATATAGATTAAAACAAGGAGAGAGTATAGGAGATATAAAACCAGAGCTTATCTATAAAAAAGAGAGCTACTTAATGCAAGAGTATCTAAAAGATGAAGATATCTTAGACCTAAGAGCTACATTTTATAACAAATTTTATAAACCAACTAAATCATATACTACTCTTAAGTTCATAAAAAATGGAAAAGTAGTAAGCCACTGGGCAAAAGCATATAGAGGAGTAGTCGTAAGAGAAGTTGCAAAAGCAAAGATTAATACTATCGAAGAGTTTATGTATCTACCTATAGAAAATTTATCTATAGATGAGATACAAACTAAAAAAAATCATACTGAGATTATCTATTCAATTCTTTAAAATTTAAATATTAGCTATGCTTTTAACCCAACTCTCCATTGCTTCATTTGCTATAGGGTTTGGAGCTTCTAAAAAGCTAATTACGAACATATCTCCAAGTTCTGCTACACCAATAGAACGAGGTCTTACAGCCAATAAATTTGGCTTTGGCAATTGTTTACCAAAACAACAAACTATATTTTTAGCAGCTAGTATTTCATCTGAAACTTCACCCTCTGCTAAACTTTTTGTATGAGCATAATGGTCAAATGTAGTTATATATACAGCTACAGGATGAGCATCTATTTTATCTTTCAAATAAGAGATAATTCCATCAACATCTTTAAATGTAGTCTCACTTTTTTTTATATCTAATTCAAATACTGGGTATTTTTCCATAATTACTGTTTGTTTCATTTTTTCTCCTAAATTATATTTTTTACATTCCTGGTATTCTTGGAATTCTACCAAGTTTAGAGTTTTTACAATACCACCCCCAACCTTTTTTCATCCAATGCCCTATAATAGGGAAAGGTATCATCGCGGCACTCTTATCACTTCTATATACAAATGCTGCACCATCTCCTGTATCCATTACACATAAAATATTTATATGTTCTATATAACTTTTTTTAGATTTGATATTTTGCATATGTTGGAAAATATTATAAGCTATATTTTTAGCCATAACTTCAGCCACATGTCCTTGCTTTGCTCTCCAATCTGGTCCCATTAGTGAAGCACTATCACCAATAGCATATATACCATCAAATCCATCTATCTCATTATACTCATTGGTTACAACAAATCCTGCATCACTTAGAGGTAGCCCTGATTGTTTTAAAATCTCATGACCTGTCCCAGCTGAAATAAACATAATAAGGTCAGACTCTATTTTAGTACCATCTTCAAATTTTACTCCATCAGTTTCAAACTCTACAATTTTAGAACCAACTTTTTTATTTATGTTTGTCATACCAAACATCTTATCCATCATAACTAGAGACTTTTCACCCATCTTTTGCCCTGGTTTTTCCATAGGTGCAAAAAATGTAAGCTCGAACTTATCTCTAACTCCTCTTTTCTTAAGCATATTATGAACATTAAACAAAACCTCAAAAGCAGGTCCACCACGAACTGCTGATGTATCTTTTGGATTACCTCCAAACCCCATAGCAATTTTACCTGAACCTTTTTCTACAAGAGCATTTAATCTCTCATGTAACTCTGTAGCCTCTTCTGGTTTTCCACAAATAGAGAGAGTATTTTCTACACCTTTTGGCTTGAGTTTATCTTGACCAAGTGCCACAACGATATACTCAAAATCATCTATAACTCTACCACTTTGTAGTGTTACTCTCTTATCTTTAGCCTCAAATTTTGTTACAGCATCAACTATAACTTTAAATCCATGTTTTTCTGCTAATTGGTCAAGAGGAATAGATACACTTTCCCTAGTAGCATCTCCTGTTGGTATCCATATAGAAATAGGATAAATATAAAAATAATCTCTATCACTAACTAAGGTTGTATCTATTCCTTGTTTTCTTAGGTATATAGCGGCCTCTACACCAGCAAAACCACCGCCCAAAACCAAAACTTTTTTCATAATCTTATCTCTCCATTATTATAATTTTAACTTATTATAAATATAACTTGTTATTTTACTATAAATTAGATAAATTATATCCTATTTAGCAACTAAGTATAGAAAAAAACTTTTTTTTTGGGTAAAATTAGCGTAAAAAAAATGGAATAGATTATGAACTTAACTCATTTAGATGAAAATGACAAGCCCAAAATGGTAGATGTATCAGATAAAGAAAATACAACTAGAATAGCAATAGCTTCAGGAATAATAGTAGTTACTCCAGAGGCGTATGAAGCAGTGGTTAATAACTCTGCAAAAAAAGGACCAGTACTTCAAACAGCAGTTATTGCTGCAATTTCTGGAACAAAAGAGACTAGCAGACTCATTCCTATGTGTCACCCTTTGATGTTAACTTCTGTCAAAACGGATATAGAAGAACTTCCTGATATACCTGGTTTTAAATTGACAGTAACTGCTAAATTAACAGGTAAAACAGGTGTAGAGATGGAAGCTCTAACAGGTGTGAGCATAGGACTGCTAACTATATATGATATGCTAAAAGCTATAGATAAAGGCATGATAATTAAAAACATACAACTAGAGAGTAAATCAGGAGGAAAATCAGGTGATTTTAGACGATAAAACAGACAAAAAACCAAAAATAGAATACCCATGTGACTGGGGATTTAAAATTATAGGAACAGACAAAGAGAAACTAAAAGCTTGTGTCTCTGATATTATGGCTCATCGAGATTATAAATGTAGAGATGGGAATATATCAAAAAATGGTAAATTTGTAACTTTAAATGCAAATTGTGAAGTCTCTTCCCAAGAAGAGAGAGATGAGTTGTTTAAAGCTTTTCAAGACCATAATGATGTCAAAATGGTAATTTAATAAATTATCAATTTGACTTGGCTAAGATAGCATCTACTTTAATAGTAGTAAGCATAGAGAGTATAACATATATCAAAAAGTAATAAAGTCCTATCTGAATTTGGGCTTTACTTACATCACTATTACTACTAGTTAGATAGACTAAAAGTATAGCAACCACAAAAACATCCAACATAGACCATTTTCCTAAATGTTTAAATAGATTTACAACATTATGAGCAAAATTAAACTCTCTAAATATTAGTACAAATATGATTGTCAATATCTTAAAAAGAGGAATAACAACAGAAAAGAGCAAAATAGCTCCACCTACAGCATATTCGCTATTTTCAAAAAGTTTAATTATTGAGCCCAAAATACCTTTGGATTCAAATGATAAGATTATATCTCCTAGATATTCAACCTCTTTGTGAATAGTTACCATTAAAACAGGATTGATTAATCCCAATAATAATGAAATCAAAGAAGATATAGCAAAAACAATAGCCATACAAGAACATGTCATAGATAACAAAAGTATCACTATAAGTGTAGCCATAAAATAATATAAACTCTGCTTACTAAGCTGTTTATATTGAAGTTGTTCCTCTCTCAATTTATCTAATTTATTTTTAGTTTTATTCTCTATAAAACCAAATGATATAGTTGATTTGAGATTATCTAGCTTCCCTTGTGCTAATCCATCTATATCACATAGTTTAGCTATAGATAGTGTACTTGCTTCATACGCTTTTGCATATTGATAAGATTTAAAACCAAAGTACCCTAATGGTAAAAACAGTAGAGTAATTACAATGATTTTTAAAATTTTCACTATTTATTTACCTTGAAATATGTAAAGGCTGTAGGTAAAAAAGAACGACCATTATTATCTGATATCATTACAAATTTATCTTTACCAACCTTGGCTAATCCCTCAAAGTTATTATATCCCCATCCCTCATTACTATTAAATAGTGCTAAAACCTCTGATTTACACTCCCTTTTTTTATTACATTTATTGAGATATACCTTTTTAATAGTAATATAGAATGGATTAGATAGTCCATTATAAGCTCTTTCTATAAGTATTATATTCCCATCATCCATAACCTCTAATGCTGTTACAGCTGAATTTGGATATTTTTCTGCTTTAAAATGCCACTCTTTTCCTTTTAAAGAGTATATTGTCTGATTTCTATTATTTTTATGATTTATAGGATGCTCTGCAACGGTCAAAATACCATATTTTTTATGATATGCAACCCCTTCAAAGATACTATTTGCATTTTTATATACAGACTTATCTCTAAGCTTTTTAGGTAGTTTAAAATTTGATTTAATTTTACCTGTATTTGAAATAAGACTAATTTGTGGTTTTCTCTCAAATGAAGCAATCAATTGATTTTTTGCATTATGAGTAAGCCCCTCAATATCAGGATGGATAACTTTGCCATCTTTTGTCTTGATATGATAAGCTTTTGAATATTTTAGTTTTTTTATTTTTTTATCAAAACTAGCATCAAAAACATATAAGTAACCTCTATCTCCTATCATATAGAGTTTATGATTTTTTTTATCATAGCTCAAGTCAGATAATCCCTCAAAAGGAATATCAGCTCTTTTTTTAAAAGAGAGTATTTTCTGCTCCAAAATAGTAATCTTGTGATTTACTGTTCCTTTAGCAACCGATGGTGTCATTGTACATCCTGTAAAAAGGATAAATATCGTGGTTAAAATGATAATTTTTTTCATGATATGATTATACCCAATCAAATTTAATCATTATATTAATATAAAAAAGATAGAATTATAATATATCATAAAATATAACATAGTGTGGAGTCTCTTGTGCAAAGTAAACAGTATTCAGTCAAAGTTTATGAGTGTAGTATAGATGATGAAGATGAGTTTATCTCTTTCTTTAACACCAACTATACACTTTTTAAAGACCACTTGATTTTGATAAATGGAGAACTTAGTGACACTATTAAGGATTATCTAAATTCAAAATCATTAACTTTTTTAAATAATATCACCTTACCTAAAGGTAGAACAAGAAAAGCTTTAGAGGAGGAGTTAAATATTGAAAAAAGAGAGTGTGATATAGATAAGATAATCGCTAAAGCAGAATTAGAGAAACTTTCCAATAGACTTCAAAATAATCTAACAGTTTTAGATGAGATGGTTCGTAGTGGACGAGAGTTAAAGATAGATGGTGATTTATTACTATTAAATCGTGTCAATAGTGGAGCAGTTATACATACTACTGGTAATTTAATTATTACAGATGTAGTAGAAGGTGCTATTAGATGTGATGGTAATTTTATGATTTTGACCACCTCTTCTAAAGCCAATGTGTTATTTCATGATGTAGAGGTGGATAATGACTTTTTAGCAGATAGACTTAGCAGAGTAGAGTTAAAAAATCGTGAAATAGTTATAACACCTGTATTTAAAAAGGAGACAAATTGGGTATCGTAATCGCAGTAATTAGTGGTAAAGGTGGTGTAGGTAAAACTACAGCTGTAGCTAACCTAGGTTTAGGTGTTGCCATGAATGGCAAAAAATGTGCCGTTGTTGACTTTGATATTGGTCAAAGAAACTTAGATATGATTTTAGGCTTAGAAAATCGTGTTGTTTATGACATGGTTCAAGTTATGGATGGTGAAGCTTCAATTAAACAAGCAATGATTAAAAGTAAAGTAGATGAAAATTTACATTTTTTGGCAGCTTCTCAAAGCAAGGATAAAAGTGTACTGAGTTCAGAAAAAGTATATAAACTGGTCAAAGAGTTAAAAGATAATTATGACTATGTTATATTGGACTCTCCAGCTGGAATTGAGAGTGGATTTGAACATACAATAGAGTTTGCTGATGCTGCTATTATTGTAGTAAATCCTGAAGTTTCATCTATTCGTGATGCTGATAGAGCTATAGGTATACTTGACTCTAAATCTCAAAAAGTAAAAGATGGTGGAGAGGTAGCTAAATATCTAATCATCAATAGAATTGTAGCAGATATGGTTCAAAGTGGTGAGATGCTAAGAAGTGAAGATATTTTAGAGATTTTGGATATCAAACTAGTAGGTAAAGTTCCTGAGGATAATGGAGTAATAGATGCTTCAAACCAAGGAAAACCCGTTATTTTAGACAAAAACTCTATAGCAGGTCAGGCATACAAAAGAATAGCCGCTAGATTATGTGGTAAAAAAGTAGAGATGAAAGATATAGAAGTTAGTGACTCATCTCTATTTAAAAAAATTGCAGGGATATTTAAATAATGTTTGATTTTTGGAAAAAGAAAAAAAGTGCTTCTGTTGCAAAAGATAGACTCTCTATTGCTATTATGTCTGACCGTGGTGGTAGAGATATCTATCCATTTATGGATGATATGAAACAAGAGATTGTAAATGTAGTTAAAAAATATATTGGTGTTAGAGGTGTAGAGATAAAAAAAGAGATTGATGGAGATTGGGAAGCAATATCTATTGATGTCTTTTTAGATAAAAATGTCTAAATAGTGACATTTTTATCTTATAATTATTAAGCAATAACCTCAGGAATTCTGATAGTTTGACCAGGATAAATTAAATCTGGGTCTTTAATTACCTCAATATTCGCCTCTACAATATGAGTATATTTACTTCCATCATCATAGAATTTTTCAGCAATCTTCCATAGAGTATCACCTTTTTCAATTGTATAAAAAATCTCTTCAGGAATTTCTATACTTGCTTCTTCTGAGTCAGTGTTTATCATCTCTTGAGTTACAAGTTGGTCTGCATTTACTTGTGCAATTCCTTCAACATTTCCTGCTATTAGGATAGCTTTTTCTCTAGTAGCAAAATCTTTTGCGATACCTGCCAAAGTAACTGTATCTCCATCAACTTCTACTACTAAACCTTCAACTGGTAGCTCCTCGAAACTATTTTCTATCTCTGCTTTGATAGCCTCGGCATCATTACCTTTGCCCAATAGACTTTTTCCTGCATTTGACATAAAATCAAAAAAACCCATATATAATCCTTTTTGTTAAAATGTTACAGATTATTATATTCTAATAATCTTAATTTGATTTTAAAATTCTAGGCAAAGTGATACCTGTCTGTTTTTGATATTTTCCTTTTCTATCTCTATATGTTGTCTCACAAGGTGTATCTCCTTCAAAAAATAGTACTTGTGCTATACCCTCATTGGCATATATTTTAGCAGGAAGAGGAGTTGTATTGCTTATCTCTATAGTGATATGTCCTTCAAAGCCTGGCTCAAATGGAGTTACATTAACAATAATTCCACACCTAGCATAGGTACTTTTACCTAAACATATAGCTAAAGTATCTGTTGGCATTCTAAAATACTCTACTGTTCTAGCCAATGCAAACGAATTTGGTGGTACTATACATACATCACCTTTAAAGTCAACTACATTGTTATTATTGAAATCTTTTGGGTCAACAACCTCTGCATTTATATTTGTAAAAATCTTGAACTCATCACTCACCCGAATATCATAACCATAAGAGCTAAGTCCATAAGAGACAACACCCTCCCCTACTAGACCTTCACAAAAAGGCTCTATCATCTTTTCATTTAGAGATTTCTCTCTTATCCAACTATCGGCTTTTAGACCCATATCGTACCTCCAAAAACTGTTTTTGACATCATACATAGATAGTTATAAAAATAAGCTAAACTTAATTTTATTTTAAATATAATTTTTAAATTGACATATTAAAAATATTTAAGGAGTGTTGAGTGTTGTATCTATTTAAAATATTCTCAAGGTATATATTTATTTTATCTATACTATATAATTATAGCCTAGCTATTGAAATCAAAAATCCATATCACGCTGTTGATGTAGCAGGTAAACAGAGAATGTTTACACAAAAAATGCTTAAAGATTATGCTATGATAGGTATGAATAATAGCTTTGGAAATCCTAGTGAAGATTTGAAAAAAATAATGAAAGAGTTTGAAGACCATCTAAAATCTTTACATGACTATACAAAAAACCCAAAAATCAAAAAAAGTACAAACGAAGTAAAAAAATTATGGCTACCTATAAAAAAAGTTCTATCTCAAAAACCAGACAAAGGTCATGTAGGTAAACTTCAAGAGAGTTTAGATGAGCTATTAAGCTTATCCAATGATGTTACACATCTATTTGCAAAAGATACTGGAAAATCAGCAGGTAAAATTGTAGATATGTCAGGAAGACAGAGAATGTTATCCCAAAGAATGGCGAGTTTATACATGCTAAAAGTTTGGGGTGTAGATGATGAGAAGTTTAGAGAAAAGATGAATTCAGCGATGAAACTTTTCAAGACATCTTTAGATACGCTAGAAAAATCAAAGTTAAATACAGAAGAAATTACCAACTTGTTAGCAAAAGTCCAAAAATCTTTTATGTTTTTTGAAATTATGAATAAATCCAATAGTGCTTTTATTCCTGCATTAATTTATAAAAAATCTAATGATATTTTGAAAAACATGGATACAGTAACAAGACTTTATGTAGAAGTAAAAAAAAAATAGGAGCAAGAAATGAATTGTAAAATAGCTATCAAAAAAAGTGGTATAGTGTTTATTTTTCTCTTTATTTTGTCAAGTTTTTCTCTTGCAAAAGAGAAAATAAACTCTATTAGTAATATAGAGTTGATGAATATAGCAGCAAAACAGAGAATGTTATCACAAAGAATTGCAAAAGATTATCTATATATAGGTAAAAAAGTTGCTACAAGCAAAGCTCACAAACAATTAAAAAAATCTCTTGAAGAGTTTTCAGCTACTCATGAAAAACTTTTAAAGACTATTCAAGACCCTGATATTAAAAATCTTTTGGAATTTGTATCTTTGAGTTTAGAGGATTTAAAAAATACTATAAACAAAAAATTTACTATAGACAATGCACAGTTAGTTTTAGATTTGAGTGAATCAATGTTAGAAGGAAATCAATACATTGTAAATACATTAAAAAAAACTATGAAATTAACTGATTCTGACATTATTACTACTGTAGGTAAACAGAGAATGTTATCACAAAGAATTGCAAAATATTATATCGCCTATCAACTAGGAATAAAAGATAAAAACAGCGTAACTAGTATGAGAGATACAGTAAAAGAGTTTAGTGATAATTTAAATATTTTGAGAAAAAATAGCTCCAATACATTAGAGATTAATACCAAGCTTACAAAAATAACCAAATTATGGAAAATAGTTAATAAGTTTTATAACAATATTGAAAAAGGAGGTCTTCCTCTAATAGTTTTCAATACTACAGACAATATCACTAAAGAGATGGACGAAGTTACAAATATGTTTGTAAATATTAAAAAATAAAAAAATGAGAGAATACAATTATGAAAAAAATAGGAAATATATTATTACTGGTTTTACTATTACCCCTCTCTTTATATGCTTCTACTAGAGGTGATGTAAAGATTATTGAAGCATCTGAGAATATTAGATATCTTGGTCAAAAAATCTCTAAGGAGTATCTATTTTTTTATCAAAATCCTAAGAAATTAGAGCTAAAAGATGGAATATATGATGATATTAAGCTCCTTGAACAATCTATTATAGATATAGAAACTATAACAAATAATAAAGATAGTAAAAATATTTTAGATTTTTTGGCATACAACAAAGATGAAATAAAAGAGCTAATAGAAAAACCTGTCGATATAGAAAAAAGTATCTTGATGCTTGATTATAGTGAGAGCTTTTTAGAGGGTGCCAATGCTATAGAAAATGCACATAAATATAACTTTTCTCTTGAAGAAAAAATGTTAATGATGCTAAAGGATGTAGAATATCTTCTTGAAAGAGCTTCAAAATATTATATAGCATATACATTAGATATAGACAAACAAAATAATTTCAACAATATGAATCAAGCTATAGAAAAAATCGAAAAAATATTAAAAGAGGTAAATAGTTATCACTATCCAAAAGCTCTATTTGCTGAAGTAAGAGAGATGAACAGTAGTTGGAGTAAATACAAACAAGTATTATATAAAGTAAAAAAATTATCTATTCCTAGTTTGATATTAACCTCTACTACAAATTTTGAAAAGAGTATAAAAAAGATAGCTCTTTATCATAAACAGAATCAATAAGGGATATTATGAAAGTAAAAAATAGTAAAAGTTTCTCTTTCCTTTTTATTATCTTTATAGTTATGAGTGTGATGTTTGTACTATCTTATCAACTATCTAACTCATACAGTGAATATAGAGATAGAGAAGAGGGAATAGAACACATATTAATAATAAATAAATTAGATAAATTTTTGGATAAAGTGGACGAAGAGAAACTAAGTAGTGCTATCTATATAGGAACAAAAAGTAAAAAAGATTTAGAAAAATTAAAAGTATATAGAGAACTAGTTGATTTAGAAATAGAACAAATTTTAACTCTATTAGATAGAAGTAGAGATGAAGCCAACTATAAAAATACAATAAAAAGTATATTTAAAAATTTAAATTATATAAGAGCTAGAGTTGATATTGCAGATATTAATTATAGAGTTACACTTATTGAAAACTATAGAAATAAAGTGGAGTCACCGACACTAAATACAATACAAAAAATACTAAAAAGTACTTTAGTTGGAAATAGTAGTAAGTTTTATTATTATATACAGTTAGCAAAATTAAAAGAAAACTTAAACAGCGAAAAAGCTTTTATTGCTTCTATTTTAGTTAGCTCATTAAAAACAAGTAACCAAGATTTGCTTTTATGGGAAAACTTTTTGAAAAATGACATAACTCCAAATTTTTATACTAAAGAGGATAATGTTATTACAATTGCTAAACTTAATAAAATAATAACTCCAAAAAAATTCTCTACTATGATAGATGATTTAAGAGGTAAAATTTTTATGGATTCTATGGATGGTAGATACTCTATAGCCCTAGATAATTGGCTAAAACATAGTGTCTCAAAAATCAAAAAAGTAGATAGTGCAATGAATTTACTTATATCTGAACAAGAAGCTGATATAAATAAAGAACTAACTACTCTAAAAGATATAATGCTAAAACTGGGTATAGCTATAGCTTTAATGTTTATGCTATTGATAACTCTTATCTATCTTTTCCGTAACAATATGATGAATAATCGTCTGCTTGTTGATACCCTAAAAGATATAGAAGCAGACCTTGATGAGAAACAGAGAAAAGAAATCCAAGAGGTTTTAAAGAAAAATGATATTATAGAAATATATAAATTTTTAGCAAATGCTATTAAAGAACCTAGCCGTGCAAAAGACCATTTTTTAGCAAATATGTCTCATGAAATTCGTACACCTCTAAATGGTATTATAGGATTTACCAATATTTTAAAAGAGAGTGACCTAAAAGAGGACCAACGAGAATTTTTAAATATCATAGAGGAGAGTTCTAACAACTTAATTCATATTGTTAATGATATATTAGACTTTTCAAAAGTAACATCTGGAAAAGTTGAATTTGAAAATATATCATTTGATGTCATGAGTAAATTTGAAGCAACGGTCGATTCATATGCTGCAAAAGCTGCCCAAAAAAATATAGAATTAAATCTATTTATAGACCCAACACTTCCAACTCACTTAATGGGAGATGCTACAAAGATTTCTCAAATTATTATCAATCTATTAAGCAATGCTATTAAATTTACAGATGAAAAAGGTAGTGTAGATGTTAGAATAGAAAAAACATTAGAGGCTGAAAAAGATATAACATTGAAATTTTCAGTTAAAGATTCTGGTATAGGTATCTCAGATGAACAAAAAAATAAAATTTTTGATGAGTTTTCACAAGCTGATGCTAGTACTAGTAGAAGATTTGGTGGTACAGGTTTAGGGCTTACTATATCTAGTAAATTTGTCTCTTTGATGGGAGGCAAATTAGAGGTAGAGAGCAAAGAGGGAGAAGGGTCAACTTTTTTCTTTTCAATTCCTCTTCAAAAGGTTGAAGATACATATGAGAGAACTCATGAAGATTTCAGTCAATTAGAAGCAACATATATTACTATACCTAACAAAAAACCAAATTATAAAAATTTGGAAGCTTATATTAACTATATAGGTGCAAAATTTACACTTTATAGTTATGATGAAATATTCAATCTAAAAGAAGAAAATTTACCTAATATTATATTTATAGACCATCAATATATAGAAGATGAAGATAAAATAGCTTCATTTTTAAAATTAAATACTAAATTAGTTTTGATAACTACAGCAGAGATAGAAAAATGTAACTGTCCAATTAAAGAACAAGTTTCTAAAATTATATATAAACCAATTAACTATAGTAAAACAGTGAGAGCTTTTAAAATAGCTTACAACAATTTAAATATTCTAAAACAGCAAAAAGTTACAAAAATAGATACAAATAAAATAAATCAAGCATTTAAAGGTGTATCAGCTTTAGTAGTTGAAGATAATGTGATTAACCAAAAATTAATTGATAATATTCTAAAAAATTTCAATATCAGTGTAACTATCGCCAATAATGGTTTAGAGGCATTAAATCTTCGCAAAGAGAATGACTATGATATTATTTTCATGGATATACAAATGCCTATTATGTCAGGTGTTGACTCTACTAAAAAGATAATTGAATATGAGAAAGAGAATAACAAAAAACATATTCCTATAGTTGCATTAACTGCAAATACAATTCAAGAAGAAAAAAAGAAATACCTCTCTATTGGAATGGATAGATATTTATCTAAACCTATAGATGTAGAAGAGCTAACAGCTATTTTAGAAGAGTATTTTCCATTAAACGATATCAGAAAAACTATACCATTACAAGAGAGTCATGAAACAAAAGAGATGAGCAAAATCATACTATATAAAGAGACTCCACTAACAGCAAAAATATACTCTGCTATTTTGAATAATTTAGGGTACAAAGTTGATACTTATAGCTCAGAAGATGAGTTTATATCACATTTAGATAACAATGAATATAAGTTTGCTCTATTTGATGCTAAACCTTTTAGAGTTACAAATAGTGACGATTTTTTAGTTAATCTAATTAAGGATAGTGGAGCTACTCCTATTGCTTTTGTAGAAGATGATTATATTGGAAGTGATTGTGAAACCCTTAATCCTGTAGGAAGCGTCAATGAAATTTATCAGAAACTTCAAAAGTGTGGATAGTATAGAGTAAATTTTTTGTTACCAAATTGTTACCACCTTATAATATTATACTTGAATTAAATTCAAGTATAAAAGGCACAAAATGGGTGGAAGACTCTTTAAAAATTTTTCGTTTTTCTCGGCAACTCTTTCGTTTTTTATTCTTATTGGTATATTTTCTATTCTTTTTACTTATGCACAAGACTCAATTCATCAATTTGGGTTTGATTTTTTAAGTAGTGAGATATGGGAAGCTGATGAGGATGATGAAGATATAGGAATATTTGGTGGGTTTATACCTATAGTTGGAACTATGCTTAGTACAACTATTGCTATGATTATAGCCACACCTTTGGCTATGGGTATAGCTATATTTTTAACAGAGATAGCTCACAAAACTTTGATTAAACCAGTCTCTATAGCTATTGAGCTATTAGCTGCAATTCCTAGTATTATTTATGGTATGTGGGGGCTTTTTTATTTTGCTCCAATTATTCAATCTACATTTGGAGGTCAAGGAGTAGGACTACTTACAGCAGGAATTGTTTTGGCTATTATGATTATACCATTTATGGCTGCAATTACTAGAGACTCTATGAATACAGTTCCAGATGTATTAAAAGAGTCAGCTTATGCTATGGGTGCTACTAAATTTGAAGTTATCAAAGATGTGGTTATGCCATACTCAAAGGGTGGAATTATAGGTTCTATTATTTTAGCACTAGGAAGAGCTTTGGGAGAGACTATGGCAGTAGCATTTTTGATTGGTTCAGTTATGCAGATACCATCAAAGATTACAGACCCAACTACATCAATTCCTGTACTATTAGCAAATAACTTCTCAGAAGCACAAGGTTTAGAGATGAGTAGTATGTACTATTTGGCTTTGATACTATTTATAGTGAGTTTTATTATTATATCAGTAGCAAAGTTCTATTTTTTGGGCAAAAAGGTTAAATAATGAATAGACTCTTATTAAATAAAATTATATTAATGTTATCTACACTATCAGCTATTATTGGAATTAGTTTTCTATTTTGGATTTTGGCAACTTTGACCTACAAAGGGGTATCTAGTATTCATTTGAGTACTTTTAGCCAAGATTTAGTAAATGGTGGGATTAGAAATCTACTTGTAGGACAGTTTACTATGGCAATTATTGCTTCATTGATAGCTGTACCTTTGGGTATGTTTGCTGGGATTTGGCTTAGAGAGTATAGTAATGGTAGCAAACTAGCTTCAATTATTAGAAATCTAAGTGATGTAATGATGTCTGCTCCATCTATTGTTATAGGTGTTTTTGTATATGCTCTATTTGTTGTTCCATTTGGAGGGTATAATGGTTTTGCTGGGATTATTGCTTTGGCTATTATGATGATACCTATTATTATAAGTACTACAGATAATATGTTAGCTCTAGTGCCAAAAGAGCTTAGAGAAGCAGGAGTTGCACTTGGAGGTAGTAAACACAAAATCATTTTACAAATTGTAATAAAAGCTGCAAAAGTTGGTATAACTACAGGAGTATTACTATCTTTTGCTAGAATTATTGGAGAGACAGCACCACTACTATTTACTTCAGCTAATAGTCAGTTTTTTACTATGGATTTAACAGAACAGTTTCCATCTCTAACTGTTAGTATATATAATCTAGCAACATATCCTGATGAAGCAAGTAGAGAGTTAGCATGGTCAGCATCATTTATATTAACAGCCATAGTTTTAATAATAAATTTAACAGGTCGATATATGACTAGAAACAAAAAGTAATAGGAGCAGATATGAGCAAATTGATAATGGAAACAAAAGATTTTAGTTTTACCTATGCAGGGGTGGATACTCCATCATTAAAAAAGATTAACCTACCAATCAAAGAGAGTAAAATAACAGCTCTGATTGGTCCTAGTGGATGTGGAAAATCAACTCTTCTTAGAGCTATGAACCGTATTCATGATTTATATCCAGGTAATAAATATGAAGGAGAGATTAATCTATATAGTGCCGATGGCAAAGAGAATATACTAAATATAAAAAAAGAGAATGATTTTATCAAACTTCGCCAGAGAGTAGGAATGATTTTTCAAAAGCCTACACCTTTTCCTATGAGTATATTTGATAATGTAGCATATGGACTAAAACTAGCAGGAATAAAAGATAAAACAGAAATCCAAGAGAGAGTAGAAAATGCTCTCAAAGGTGCTGCTATTTGGAATGAGACCAAAGATAGACTACATACATCAGCTTTGGGTATGAGTGGAGGACAACAACAGAGATTATGTATAGCTAGAGCTGTAGCACTAAAACCAGAAGTAATGCTATTTGATGAACCAACCTCTGCACTTGACCCTATTAGTACAGGAGCTATCGAAGAGCTAATATCTGAACTAAAGAATGATGTATCTATAGTAATTGTCACTCATAATATGCAACAGGCAAGTCGTCTTAGTGACTATACAGCTTTTATGTACTTGGGTGATTTAATAGAGTATGATAAAACCGATATTATATTTATGAACCCAAAAGAGAAATTGACAGAAGATTATATTACAGGGAGATTTGGATAATGTTACCACAATACCACAATGCAAGACACGCAGTTAGAGATACAGTTATAGATTTAGTTGAAAACCTAAAAAGAGCAAATGAGATGGCACTAGAGGCTATAGAAAAATGGGATATAAAAGGATTGGAAGAGGCTAGAGCTCAAATTAAAGATTTTAAAACCATTACTGAAAAAATAGATAATGATATTGTTGTTATCTTTGCCAAATTTACACCAAGTGCTAGAGATTTAAGAGAGATGGTTTCATATTTTAAAATTACATCAGCTCTAAATCGAATTCAAAATAATACAAACAGTTATATCAAAAATATGCAAACTGTACTTATGGAAAACAATCCAGACCTTAGAGAGTTTATTGATGACTCTTTGAGAATTAATAGATGTACTATAAAAGCATTTGAATATACTATTGAGATGCTAAATACATTTGAAGATGATGATAAAATCAAAAAGTTAAACTCTAAAATAGCTGTAGAACAGAGTAAAACAGAGGATATATACTCTCTATTAGAAAAAGAGATAGTACAAAAGATGAGTGACGCTGATATAAATGTACAAGAGTATTTTAATCTATTAAAATATTTTAGAAAAAATCTTAAAATTATAGATAGATTGGAAACTATAGCACAAAGAGTAATATTTGCCCGTATGGGTGGTAAATTGTAAAACTATTGCTCCTAAAATAGTTTTCATCTAATCAAGTTTACCTATTTTATTGTATAATAATTGCATTTCAATAAAAGGTATTCTTGGTATGAATAATTTAATCAAAACAGTTCTCGGTGCTGGGTTTGCTATAGCTATAGCTTTTTATGTTCAAAGCTCATTTGGACATATGCCTCATGCAGAGTTTTTAATGATAGCTGCTATATTTGGTGCTTATATGGCTATGAATATAGGTGCAAATGATGTTGCTAACAATGTAGGTCCTGCTGTTGGCTCTGGTGCTATAACAATCGGTGGAGCTATCTTAATAGCCTCTATATTTGAAGCAAGTGGAGCATTAATTGCTGGTGGAGATGTTGTCAAAACTATCAAAAAAGGGATTATAGACCCTAGTGCATTTGGTTCTGACCCTATGATATTTGTTTATGCAATGGCTGGAGCTTTACTAGCTGCTGCATTGTGGCTAAATCTTGCTACTTGGCTCAAAGCACCAGTATCAACTACACACTCTATTGTTGGTGGTGTTATGGGTGCAGGTATTGCAGCTGGTGGTTTTGCTATAGTTTCATGGGGTACTATGGGTAAAATTGTAGCATCATGGATAATCTCTCCACTACTTGGTGGATTGATTGCTGCTGGATTTTTATACATAATCAAATCAGAAATTTTACACAAAGATGATAGGTTAGATGCAGCTAAAAAGGTTGTACCTATTTTAGTTTCAGTTATGGCTATGGCATTTATAACATATCTAACAATCAAAGGTCTTAAACACATCTGGAGTGATATTCAAGCGATATTACCATTTTTGCCAGAAGGTAAAAAACCATCTATTGGTATAGCTTTAGCATTTGGAATTATCGGTGCTATCGTAACATATATACTTATCAAACCTCGTATAAATAAAAAAATAGAGTCACTATCAAATGATAGAGTAGCTATCAATACACTATTTACTATCCCATTGATACTCTCAGCTGCTATGCTTAGTTTTGCTCATGGGGCAAATGATGTTGCAAATGCTGTTGGACCATTGGCTGCTATATATGATGCTATCGCGCATACTACTATCTCTACAAAAGCCTCTATCCCACTATGGGTTATGGTGACTGGTGGATTGGGTATATCTGTTGGTTTGGCTCTTTTTGGTCCTAGACTTATCAAGACTGTTGGTTCAGAGATTACAGAACTAGACCAGATGAGAGCATTTTCTATTATGATGGCTGCTGCTATTACTGTAGTAATCGCTTCTCAACTTGGACTACCTGTATCTTCTACTCATATTGCAGTGGGTGGTGTATTTGGAGTTGGATTTCTAAGAGAGTGGCTTGATAGAAAAGGAACTAATGAGAAGCATACTCAACTAAATCAACAGTTAGAAATTGTAGATAAATATAAGAATGAGTTAGCAAATGTAGGTAATGATTATAAGAAAAAAGTAGAACTAATAGAGAGAGTCAAAGCAGAGAAAAAAATTGCAAAACAGATTAAAAAAGAGCTAAGAGAAAAGTATGTCAAAAGAGGAATGGTCAAAAAGATTGTTTTAGCTTGGATAATTACTGTTCCTGCGGCTGCTATATTATCTGCTATCATCTTCTTTATTCTAAAAGGAATGGGAGTATAAACACCCTCCCCTACATACTAATAGAGATAAAATTATAAAATTTATCTCTATTATCAATCTTTCTCAAACTATTTTTATTTATTGTTTTATTAAAAAAAATTTTATAAAAAAACTTGAAATATAAAGAAAAAATTAATATAATATATTAATTTAGAGAGAGGAAATATATAATGAACTTAAAAATATCAATATCTACTATTGTATTACTTCTATTTGTAGGATGTGGTACCGTTCAAGTTGAAGAAAATAATGATGATAATAGTAGTAGTAATATTACAGAGACTATAAATGATATCACCAATAATAATACATCCTCTATAGAAACTATAGTAACTCCTGAAACTGTTGAAAACAGAACCATTTTAGAAGAACCATCCAAAGATTACAAAGCAAAATTCATTAATGAAAACAACTGTAACCAAATACTAGACAAAGAGTTTCTAGTAATCTGTTATGATTATAAACTCAAAGTTGCTAAAGCTGTTGCTTATACTTTAGAGGGTGATTTAGTCAATGAGCTAAATATCAAAGATAGACCATATTTTTATGAAGAAGAACTCATAGATGAACCCTATCGTGCAAAATTAAATGATTATAGAGGCTCTGGGTATGATAAAGGACATATGGCACCAGATGCAGCATTTGATTGGAGTCAAGAGAGTTTAGAAGCCACCTATTCATTAGCCAATATTATTCCCCAAGTTCCAGAAGTAAATCAACATATGTGGGTTGATGTTGAAGCTTATGCTAGGTCTAAAGCTGTAGAGTTAGGAGAAGTTGATGTAGTAAATGTAATCAAATATGATAATAATAATCCAAAATATATAGGAGAAGATAATGTAGCTGTTTCTGTAGGATATTACAAAATACTTTTTAATGAAGATGAATCATACGAGGAGTGTTTTTATTACGCCAATGATATAAATAGTACTAGAGAAAATGACAACTTATCTAAACATAAGGTAGATTGTAACAATATTGTCACAAAATAAATTTTATATATTATTATCATTATTAATATTTATTAAAGTTTTTTTATGTTAGAGTTAGTGTATGAATTACACATTAAATCTAAAAAAGATAAAATTGTCTTCAGATTTGGTCAAAAAATTAATTATAGTTTTTACTATTATATTAATAGTAGTGATTATATTATATAGGTTTCAAAACCCTATCAATAGTAAATCACCTAAACAACTCTCTAATGGATTAGAGACTCAAAAAACATACTATACAAATGGGAATATAAAAACTATAACTCATATCTTAAATGATAAAAGAGAAGGTATGCGTTATGAATACTATGAAAATGGTGATATAGAATGGGAGAGTAACTATAAAAATGGACTCAAAGATGGTATGCAAAAATGGTTTAATACAAACAACATATTAGAATGGGAGTGTAACTACAAAGACGATAAAAAAGATGGATTGGAGAGTATATACTATCCTGATGGAAAATTAAGAAGAGAAACCCACTACAAAAAAGGGTTAAAACATGGCATAGAGAGAGTATACTTCACCAATGGTCAAATACAATTAGAGGTTGAGTACTATAACAATATGAGACATGGAAGGTATAGAAAATATAATAGAGATGGTAAATTACTAATTAATCATAGATATGAAAACAATAAAAGAGTAAAATAAAAATTATATAATATTTTGATGTATATAGATAACAAATTCTATATACATTAAAACCATTATAAAAGGAAGATATTTTGAGTAAAAGAGACGAAAAAATAGAAGCAATGATTGCTGAAGCAAAAAAATTAAATTTGAATATTAGTGATGATTTGATAACTAAAGTTGTAATATCTTTAGGACCATCTGTATATAATAAAGATGCTGAAACTGTAGCATGTGGACAACCTGCAGAGCTAGAGAGAGTTAAAAATAACTTTTTAAAAAAGAAACTAGGTCTAACTAATGATGATGCAGAACTAGATGCTGCTATCAAAGAGGTATGTGAAGAACTTGGCTCATCAAATAGAAGTAAAAAGAGAGTTCATATGTATGCTCTTCTAGCTATGAAATTCAATAAAACTGATGTATATGATGCTTAGTTAAATTATCTCAGATATTAAAATCTGAGATAACTTCTTGTAACCAAAGCTTTAAATTTTTTTCTCGATAATTTTACTGTACCACTCTTTGGTTGTTTCGTCAGTAATCTTGGATAAAAGTTTAGCTTTGATTTTCGGTGCTATATCAAGATTTAATATATCATCTAAATAGAGTGCTTTTTCTTGGGACTCTTTTGCTTTTATAACAACTACCCATTCACCCTTTAAATTTATACTATCTAATTGTTCCAATATCTCTTTTGTGGTGCCTTTATAATATCTCTGAAATTTTTTAGTTAGCTCTTTAGCTAAAAAAATCTCCCTACTCTTGTCTATAGAGGCTATCTCTCTTATAAGTTTCTCTAACCTATGAGGAGCTTCATATAAAATAGAATTGATACTACTATTCATAATCTTACTAAGTTGAGAACTTCTACTAGAACCTTTATGTGGCAAAAATCCCCAGAATGTAAACTCACCCTCATCAAATCCACTAGCTGCATATGCTGTTACTACTGCACTAGCACCTGCTAAAATATCATACTCTATACCATTTTGTTGACAATACTCTACTAATATCTGACCAGGGTCTGATATGATAGGCATACCCGCATCGCTCACATATACCACATCTTCTTCTATAATCCGTGATGAGACCTCAACTAATCTCTCTTTACCATTATGTTCATGAAAAGATAAAAAATCAGCATCAGGCATACTAAAATCAAATCTTTGAGATAATATACTGAGTAGTCGTTTTGTCTCTCTTGTATCTTCACATAAAAATAGCGTAGCTTTTTCAAACTCTCTTAAAGCTCGTATAGTAATATCTTGGGGATTTCCAATAGGAGTTGGGATAAATCGTAGCATATTCAAAGTGGGGTCTCCCCCACAAATAGATTAAAGATTGTATTTTTTCTTAAATTTGTCAACTCTACCTGCAGCATCAACAATTTTTTCAGAACCAGTAAAGAATGGATGACACTCATTACAAATATCTATTGTCATTGACTCTCTATTACTTCTAACTTGAAACTTGTTTCCACAAGCACATGTTACTTCACAATCTTTATATTCAGGGTGAATACCTTTTTTCATTTTTGTACCTTTGATAATAGTTTTTGTGTCAGGCAACTAACCTGCTCTAGCATTTCGCTCTTCCCCTAATGGGGGTCGTTGCAACACTCTTAGGTGAGACAACAATTTTCGATGCGAATTATATCAAAAAAATATTAATCTCAACTACTCTGTCTCAGGTTTTGGTGTTTTTAGAGTACTCTTAGGAAGTTGAGGATACTCAATTTTTGGTTTTCTACCTTCCAGAGAATTAAAAAATGCCATAATTTTATCTATATCAGACTCAGTAAGTTTTATCTGTTGTATCTCAATATCAAATTTATCTTGTTTTTTATCTTTTTCTACTTTGAAACCTACTTGAACCTTACTCATCTCTTTTATTGCATCTCTTAGGTTCCATATCATTCCATTGTGAAAATATGGTGCTGTCTCTGTGATATTTCTCAAAGTTGGAACTTTGACCATTTTGTTTTTATCACCATTAAAGCCACCTGTAGCTCTATATTTATACTTCTCTTTTAGCTCAAATGGTTGCATATCACCACCCAATGCTATACCTTTATGACAAGTCACACACCCTTTATCTATAAATAGTTCTAACCCCTCTTTCTCTGTTTTGTTTAACGCATTCTCTTTACCATTTAAAAAATCATCATAACGAGAAGGAGTAATCAAAACTCTCTCAAATATTGCAATAGTAGAAGCTATCTTTTTGAAATCAATCTTTACATTTTTACCATAAGCTTGTTTAAACTCCTCTATATACTCAGGAATAGAGTTTATTCTCTTTACAACAAGCTCTTTAGATGCTGCCATCTCCACTCCTGCTTGTATTGGTCCCATCGCTTGGTCTTCTAAACTTGGACTTCTACCATCCCAGAACTGCCTTTTTGCAAAAACAGCATTATAGACTGTAGGAGAATTAAGGTGTCTAGGATTTCCAGACCATAAATGACCTATAGCTTTTGGTACGCCATCAACACCACCTAAGCCCAAATTATGACACCAGTTACAAGATATCAGACTACTTTTTGATAATCTTGGTTCAAAATATAACTTTTTACCAAGTTCTACCCTCTCTGGAGTAATCACCTTATTGGGGTCAATTAGTTTTGATAACTCTTTCGTATCTTGTGGAATAGGTAACAAACCATTTTTCTTTGCCTTTTCAATCAAAGATAGATTTGAACTAGCAAACAGTATAGAGGTCGAGATAATTGGAATTAAAATAGATTTAAACATTTTCATAACACCTTTTCTTTTATTTAACAGTATAAAGCAAAAATACTTTAAAATAAATAAAATTTAATATATAATGTCATTTTCTATTAATTTTACCATTATAGTATCTACTTTTTTGTGTTACGATATCTTTTTGTTGCTGTTTCTTATTTTGGTCTTTCTCTACAAAAATTGGCTTTCTAGTCCATGGGTCCATCTCGGTATAATACATTAGTGTAGAGTATGTCGATGGTGTAGGGATAAATACCTGCACCTGCTCAGGATTTAGCCTTAACTCTTTGTTTGCAAACTTTTTTAGACTCTTCATATCATCCATCTGACTACCAGGGTGTGCAGCTATTAAATAATAGGTCAAAAATTGCTTTTTACCAGATTTTTTATTTAGTTTTTCAAACTTTTGCTTGAAGTTTACGAGAGTCTCTTTGTTTGGTTTACCCATAAGCTTCAAAACCTTATCCTCTGTATGTTCTGGTGCTACTTTCATCTGTCCTGATATATGAAAATCAACCAAAGTTTTGAGATACTGCTCTCCATATCTCTTGTCCTCATTTATCAAATCATATCTAATTCCACTATTTACAAAAGCCTTTTTGACATGTGGCATTTTTCGTATCTCTTTTAACATATCTATCTGTGGTTTATGGTCAGGTTTTAATACAGGACAGACTGTCGAACTTGTACATGCTATATCTGTACATACACCTTTTTTTAATTTTTTATTACACTCATAACCATACATATTAGCAGTAGCACCACCTATATCATTGATAATTCCTTTGAAGTCTTTGTGATTTTTAAACTTTTTAACCTCATTAACAATGGATTTTTGACTTCTACTTCTAATCGTTCTGCCTTGGTGAACCGAGATAGCACAAAAATTACACTCTCCATAACAACCATGATGAGTAGTTACCGAAAACTGTATAGTCTGCAAAGCTTTTACCTCACCCTGTTTTGCATAATATGGATGTACTGCCCTCTCATATTTGAGGTCATATACATGGTCTATCTCATCTTGTGTCATATAATCTTGTGGTGGATTTTGAATAAGCCATCTACTATCCTGTTTTTGACAAAGTCCTTTGGAGATTATAGGTTCATTGTTGTTATAAAATTGATGAAATGAGTTTATAAATGCTCTCTTGTCACTTTTACACTCATCAAATGAGGGAAGCTCTATATAGTCATCTCTCTTAGTTTTAGAGATATAACAAATCCCATTTATATCCTCTATAGGCTTACCATCTCTATAAGCATTAGCTAACTCTACAACTGTCTTTTCAGCCATACCATAAACCAAAACATCAGCTTTTGCATCAAATAGAATAGATTTTCGTATTTTATTAGACCAATAATCATAATGAGCCACCCTTCTCAAACTAGCCTCTATACCACCCAATACAAATGGAGCAGTATTCTTAAAATATCTTCTAATGAGATTTACATACTGAATAGTAGCTCTATCAGGACGACGATTATTAACTCCATTTGGAGTAAAATCATCACTCTTTCTAAATTTTTTGGTAGCTGTATAGTTTGCTACCATACTATCAACCAATCCTGCACTAACACCCCAAAATAGTTTAGGCTCACCAAGCCTTGTTATATCTATTTCACTATCTATATCAGGTTGAGCTATCACTCCTACTTTATATCCTGCATCTAGTAATATCTTACCTACAATAGCTATCCCATTATATGGAGTATCTATATAGGTATCTCCACTAACTAATATAACATCTAATTGTCTCCATCCTAACTTTTTGAGTTCAGCTTTTGTTGTCGGTATAAACATTATGGCATCCTAAATTTAAATAACAAATTATACCCAAGTTAGGTTTTGATGTTACAAAATAATTTAAATTACTAAATTTTTGATATAATTTAGCAAAAATAGAGGATTAAATATTATGCCTATATTATGTGGTATAGATGAAGCAGGAAGAGGATGTTTAGCAGGAGATTTAGTTATAGCAGGAGTTATTTTAAAAACTCCCATAGATGGACTAATGGACTCAAAAAAAATATCCGAAAAAAACCGTGAAATACTATATAACCAAATCATAAAAAACTCAAAATACCATATAGTAAGCTTTTCTCCTCAAGATATAGATAGAGATGGATTGAGTCTCTGTTTAGCCAAAGGTTTAGAGTCTATCCAAGATAATTTAGAGGCTGATATATATCTATTTGATGGCAATCAAACATTTGGAGTATTAGGCATAAATACTATGATAAAAGCCGATACAAAAGTACCAGAAGTGAGTGCATCTAGTATTCTAGCAAAGGTAACACACGATAGAGCTATAAAAAAAGCTTCTATCCTATATCCTCAATATGGCTTTGATAAACACAAAGGGTATGGAACCAAAGCTCATATAGAGGCTATTAGAGAGTTTGGATACTCAGAGTTTCATAGAAAAAGTTTTAAGATAAAAATCTAAAATATCTCACACTAAGAGGTGTTAAATCAACTCTTATCATATGCTCTTTGTTAGCTATATTAAATGGAGCTGTTTTAAATACTCTCTTTTTGCTACTATCCTCTCCACCAAACTTTGTATTGTCTGAATTAAAAATCAGTCTATATTTACCCTCTAGCGATACAGGAGCATAATAGTTACTATAACTAGCCCCAGAGAAGTTACAAACAACTAAAATTCTTTCATCTTTATAAATCCTCTCAAATACAAATATACTTCTAGTAGCATCATCAGCATTACACCACTCAAAATTCTCACGACTATCATACTGCAGAGCTTTTTGATTTGTATATAGACTATTTAGCTCTTTTATCATCTTTTGGATACCTTGATGTTTTGGATACTCTAGCACCTCCCAATCAAGCTCACTCTCATAATGCCACTCATTAAATTGAGCTATCTCATTACCCATAAATAGCAACTTTTTACCCATAAAAGCGTACATAAAACTATAAAGAGACCTCAAATTAGCAAATTTCCAATCATATAGTCCACTCATTTTGTTTATCATACTACCTTTCATATGCACCACCTCATCATGACTAAGTGGCAAAACAAACTTCTCATCAAAAGCATACGAAAAGGTAAAATTGAGGTCATTTTGATGATATTTTCTATCTATGGGGTCAAGTTTAAAGTAGTCAATAGTATCATTCATCCACCCCATATTCCATTTATAATCAAACCCAAGCCCCTCTTTTTTGTCAGTCACTCCTAAAAATGTAGTTGACTCCTCTGCTATCATCAAAATATTTCTGTTTTTTCTGTGAACGGCTCTATTTAGTTTTTTGAGGAAATCTATAGCACCTAGATTTAGATTACCACCATACTCATTTGCACTCCACTCTCCATCACCTCTTGCATAGTCCAGATATAACATAGAAGCAACTGCATCAACTCTAATACCATCAATCCGATACTCCTCTATCCACCACAAAGCACTACTAATCAAAAATGATTTGACATAATCACTATCATAGTTAAATATATTGCTTTTCCATTGAGGATGATAACCTTTTTGAGGGTCAGGGTGTTCATATAGTGCCTCACCATCAAACGCAATCAATCCATGCCCATCAGTAGCAAAGTGTGAAGGAACCCAATCCATTATAACACCTATAGCATTTTTGTGGCACATATCTATAAAATATTTAAACTCATCAGGAGACCCATACCTAGAAGTTGGAGCAAAATACCCCGTATCTTGATACCCCCAAGACCCATCAAATGGATGCTCTACAATAGGCAGTAGCTCTATATAATTAAACCCCATCTTTTTAACATATCTAATCAAATCTCTAGCTAACTCTTTATATGTTAGATACTCACCATCTTTTCGCTTCCATGAGCCTAAATGAACCTCATATATAGATATATCTTCTCTTTTTTGGGGATTAGGGTATAGAAACTCATACTTGCTACTAAAAATAATAGAGGCTGAATTTGGCTTAACCTCTGCATACCTAGCATATGGGTCAGCTTTAAGAAACTCTCTACCATCTTGTGCTTGGATAAAATATTTATAAGACTCTCCCTCTTTGGCATTAGCTACTTTGCCACTCCAGATACCATTTTTGTTTTTTTTGAGAGGATTTTTGGTTTTGTCATAGTTATTAAAATCTCCAATAACTGAAACTGATTTAGCATTTGGAGCATAAACTTTAAATACTACAGCATTATCTTTTATAAAAGAGCCTAGTTTGTTGTATAGTTTGTAATTCATTACTG
Source organism: Campylobacterota bacterium (assembly GCA_013153055.1). GTDB lineage: Bacteria > Campylobacterota > Campylobacteria > Campylobacterales > Sulfurovaceae > UBA1140. The sequence continues at coordinate 400 of JAADFE010000089.1, read as the reverse complement.
CTATGCCTTTTTGGTTTGATTATACTCGCTTGGGCTTAACTTTTCTTTTTTGGACTCAGGATATTAATAATTATAAATTATTTAAACTAAGCCAAAACCGTCCTTTTATTACACTTCTCTAACTCCTCTTTGAGTCGTTTTATCTCTTTTTTTAGTAGTTCGTTTTCCTCTTTTAGAGTTAATTTATTTGAAGAGGTCTCTATAATATTCTCACTCACTTTTTTCTCTTGTTCTTCCTCTATGAGGATATATTGAACCTCTTTACCATCTACTTTTTCAGTTATACTTTTGACATCTCCACTATTTACCATTTTCATAACATTAAAAAAGCTTAGTTTATGTATTCGAGCATACTCTCTTAGGGTTACTTTTTTCATTTTTACAACCTATATTTTTAATG
>JAADFE010000004.1 GCA_013153055.1 Campylobacterota bacterium | reverse complement strand
AGCTTTTAATATTAGCTCTATTACTTATATCTAGTAGAGTTATTTTTTTATCCCATCCTCCACAAGCAATAGTAGTGCTATCTATAGGAATAATAGTGTTTACCTTATCTTCAAATCCAAAAACTCCTAAGCTTTTAATATTGGTTCTATCACTTATATCTAATAGAGTTACTTTTTTATCTCTTCCCCCACAAGTAATAGTGATGCTATCTATTGAGGTAATAGTCACTACAGTACCTTCAAATCCAAAATCTCCTAAACTTTTAATACTGGCTCTATCACTTATATCTAATAAAGTTACTTTTCTATCAAATCCCCCACAAGCAATAGTTGTGCTATCTATGGGGGTAATAGTCAATACAATATTTTCAAATCCAAAATCTCCTAAGCTTTTAATATTGGCTCTATTACTTATATTTAATAGAGTTACTTTTTCATTTGCTCCTCCACAAGCAATAGTGGTGTTACTTATGAGGATAATAGTCCATACAAAATCTTTAAATCCAAAAGTCCTTAAACTTTTAATATTGGCTCTATCACTTATATCTAATAAAGTTACTTTTCTATCAAATCCCCCACAAGCAATAGTTGTGTTATCTATGGGGGTAATAGTCAATACAGAATCTTCAAATTCAAAAGCTCCTAAGCTTTTAATATTAGCTCTATCATTTATATCTAATAGAGTTACTTTTTCATTTGTTCCTCCACAAGCAATAGTGGTGTTACTTATGAGGATAATAGTCCATACAGCATCTTCAAATTCAAAAGCTCCTAAGCTTTTAATATTAGCTCTATCACTTATATCTAATAAAGTTACTTTTCTATCAAATCCCCCACAAGCAATAGTGGTGCTATCTATTGAGGTAATAGTCCATACAGCATCTTCAAATTCAAAAGCTCCTAAGCTTTTAATATTAGCTCTATCACTTATATCTAGTAGAGTTACTTTTTTATCTCCTCCCCCACAAGCAATAGTGGTGCTATCTATTGGAATAATAGTCAATACAGTATCTTCAAATCCAAAAGTTCCTAAATTTTTAATATTGGCTTTATCGCTTATATCTAGTAGAGTTACTTTTTTATCTTCCCCCCCACAAGCAATAGTAGTGCTATCTATTTTGACTATACTTATTATAACATCATTGATTAAAATTTGAGGAAGCTCTTTTAGACTATCACTATCTATATCCAAAGCTTTTTGATTTATATCCAATCCTCTTAGATTAACCCCATCTAACTCACTACTATCCAAAATATCACGAGGGATAATATCATCAGATATAGGTATTATCTCTTTTCTATATCTAGGATTTAATCGATTGGTTATTATCTCTATTAGTTCTCTTTTTTTATTCATCTTTTAACCCTTTAAATGGATTGTATCTTATTAAAAGCTCTTTGAAATCATTGTCGCTTAGATGTATGGATATATTTTTAAGCCATATTGGATTTTGGACTAACTTTTTACGATTTTCTTTGCTCAATCTATAGAGCAGATTTTCAAAACTATCTCTATCTAGTACCACACCATCTATAGATAGATTCTCATCCTCTCTAAAGGCATCACTCCATAACAGCTCATCACTACTTAATATCCTATCAAAAAATAGCTTCTCATTTTTGGGTGGTAGTGGTCTAAATAGTCTGTTTGGTTTGGCTCTTTTTTGGGATTGGAATGTGATATGGCTTATAAGTAGCTTCTCATCTATCGCCTCATCAAATATATTATCTAGGTTAAACTCTACTCGGCTTTTGTAGTGCTGTTGTAGGATTTGACGCAAAAACTCAAATGTATCTCTGTCTATCTGCTCAAACTCTGCTTTAGATATAGAAGAGGCTATCTTTTCTGTTTCACTTAGAGAGTTGTGTTCGCTTTTCCATTTGACCAATCTATTAAAAATCCTCACAAACCCTTTAGTCTGCATAAACCGAAACAGTTTAGGAGCAAATAGCTCTAGTAGAGTCAATTTTGCTAGTAGTATAGGATTAGTATCCAAAAACCTCATCAACTCCTCTTTGCTCTCAAACAGATTGATAGTACGGATAATCTTTCGTGGTTTGGGTGGGATATGGATTGTAAAAAACTCCAAAAGCCTTTGATTGGTTTGGTCTTTTTCTTGAGGCTCTTGTAGTATATCCTTTTGTGATAGTTTTGGTTTTAGCTCTTGGGGTCTAAATCTCTCATATCTCTGCTCCAAAAACTCTCTAATATCTTGCTTGTATATAGGAGGGATACGAAATGGTAGCTGTATCATCTTTTCAAGATACTCACTCCCTGTAATAGGCAGTAGCAGATGTTCATCTTTGGGTTTTGTGGTAGTCTGTTTAGGCTCTTTGGTATCTTTTTGAGATGGCATATTTATATAGATATGGTTATCATGTCGCTGTAGATAGTCTCTGTAGTGATGCTCTACACCTCTTTCTATAACATCATCATCCACAGCCAAAACAAAACTACACCCTGCCACATCCAAAAATAGCTTCATAGACTCCAACATCTTTAGAGTATTTTCAGGCAGACATCTATCTAGGTCATCTATCAAAAAGACAAACCGAACATTATCAAAGATAGTGATTTTTTCTATCCATTGAGGGATTTTGAGATAGATTGACTCAATCCGTTCAGATGTGATTAATTGTTCTAGAAGATAGTTTTTATCTTTCTTTTTTTCCCATATACTAACAGTCTCTTTTATCCCTTTCCAATTAAAAAAACTTTTGATACTATCAATAGAGCTAAAATCCCCTGCAAATACTTTGGCAATATCAAGCCCTTGTGGCATCTGCAAATTTTTAACCAAGGCAAAAGAGAGTACCTTGATTTTGGTCTTAATCTGTTTGAGTCTAGGGATATACTCATAGTTATCAAGTTCACTTAGTAGAGTTTTAAATAGAGGGATAATAATATGCTCATCTTTTTCAAATCGCCAAGCATTAAAAAATATAGGAACAATAAGCGTCTCAACCGTATCTATATCAGGATTTGGTGTGCTTTGCCATCTAGCTTTTATAGCCTCTTGTTTTATAATAATATGGCTCTTAAGCCCTTTGAGTAGATGAGTTTTCCCACTTCCCCACTCTCCAAAAAGCCCAACAGTCAAAGGCTCTATAGTGTGGTATCTATCACAAACATAGGAGCTAATACCTTGTTGTATAATCTCTATCTGCTCTTTTGTTTGGGAGAGTTTATCTTTATACTGCTTTTGATTTTTCTGTTGGTGGTCTATACCTAAATGGTACTCATTAAGTGCTTGATAGTATGCTTTTCTCGCCTCTTGGAGTCTCTCACAACTCTTTATGGTTTTATCAAGTAAAGAGAAGTTTTTATTGATGGCTATATAGATAGTTTGGATATAATTTTCATGATTTAGCATATCTAGTTTCCTTAGTAGATTATACTAAAAATCGCTTAAATATCTTTTCTATTTCCCCTTCCCATCAATATACTCTTGAACAAATTTTTTTATATCACTATATACAAATGAGTCTTTATACTCTTTGATTTTTCCTCCACTTGCGTTTGGGTGTCCTCCTCCATTGCCTATCTCTTGAGCCATTTTTGAAACATCTAATTTATTATTACTTCTTAGAGAAAAGTTTCCTCTATAATTTATATCCATATAAAAGTCATACTCTGGATTATCTACCAAAAAGGTATTTCCCAGTATTGAAGTATTTCCTAAGTTATAACCTAACAGCCCTTTATATCCTTTGTACTCGATAGTTAATCTCTGTTTATCATCAGATAAAAGTTTTGATACAAATTGAGCTACTAAATTATCTTTTGTATTGTCATATTTTTGTTTGAAAAACTCTTTTTTTAGTTTATGGAGATTATTATCTAATAAGATATGAGCATTTTCTTTTTCTAAAAATTCTCTTGCTGATTCAATCAAAAAAAGTTTTAAATCTCTATCTTCTTTTGGAAAAAGAGTACGATTTATCTCTTTTGCTCCACTTATCATCCCAAGCCCAACTTTACCAAACTCAAATAGCTCATCTTCACTTAGCCAAATATCAATAGCATTTATAGCTTTGACTATTTTTTGATATTTTCCCTCTTTATCAAAATCATAGTTTTCTCTAAGCCACTCATAAGTAAGTAATGTTGCTGATTTTGAATCATCTAAATAATACCATGTAAATTGATTTGCTGTATTCTCTCCTGAAATATGATGGTCAAGCAATACTATTTTTGCCCCAACTTCATTAGCCTCTTTTTGTAACCAATTTGCCTCTTTTGTTGTGAGATTTAAATCTGTAATTAAAATAATATGCTCTTTATTTTCAGAAATAAATTTATCTCTTTTTATAGAATTTATAATCTCTTCTAATCTTGCTTTTACTTCTTGACCATAATTTGCATTGAAACACTCTATTTTTTCAAAACATTTTGTTGTTAAATATTGACAACCATAGCCATCTAAGTCTATATGTGAAAGGTGATAAACATTATTCATAATTTTAATATATCCTCAAGAGTAAGTTCTCGTAGGAATGTATCTATTTTATATTGAAAGTTAGCTAAAAATGGGGAAATATTACATGTCCCAATAGTACCATTTGGGCAAGTTTCATAATATTGTGAACAGTCAAATATAGCAGGAGCTTTTCCTTCTGCTGCAAAAATAATTTCTGCTACTGTAATTTCACTTGCTTTTCTTGCCATAATAAACCCACCATGAGCCCCTTTTTTGGACTCTAAAATACCTTTTTTTGCTAAGGTTTGTAAAATTTTTGCTAAGAAACTTTTTGGGATATTTAGTTGTGTGGCAAGTTGTTCTGCACCTTGTGGTTTTTTAGAGCCTTGTATAATATCAAGCGATAATAGGGCATACTCACTAGCTCTTGTTAATAACATACTCATTTTCCTTTATATTATATTTAATTCTTTATAATTAAGAGTATTTTACTCTAATTTATATTAAATTTAGGTTTTATCTTTATTTAATTAAATAGTGATAAAATACTGTTCTCATTTCATATTCTATGTTATGAAAAATTAAATTACCAATCAGGAGGTCATTATGGCTTTAGATAAGGCGAAAAAACAAGAAATTATCGCTAAGTACGCAAGAGACAAGAACGACACAGGTTCAACAGAAGTTCAAGTAGCATTAATTACAGAGAGAATTAAATACTTAACAGAACATTTAAAAACAAATAAAAAAGACCACTCTTCAAGACTAGGACTACTAAAATTAGTAGGACAAAGAAGAAGACTTATGAGATATCTCAAAAGAAAAGACCTTACAAAATATAATACTATCAAAGCAGAACTTGGTATTAGAAACTAATTTAAAGAGAATATAAATCTATTTTATATTCTCTTCTATTTTGATAAGTTTTATATCTAAACTAATATAGTTATGCTAACTCAACAAAGTTTAGTCCCTATAACTAAACTAATATTAATGAAAAAACTTAAATATATCTTGACAAACGAGACTCAATGTTGTATAATATCGCCTAGTATTTAAAATGTAATATATAAATACGCACCAATTAACCTAAAAGTAGGAGTAGTATCTATATGAGTAAAGATAAAAAAGAGACTTCTATTGAAGCTGAAATAGAAACGACAGAAGAGTCTGTTGAACAAAAAGAAGAAGACAATATTTCTGAAGTTGAAAAACTAAAAGAAAAAATCGCTGAATTAGAAGATAAATATATTAGGACACATGCAAGTTTTGAAAATAGTAAGAGACTCTTAGCCAAAGATAAAGCAACTGCTGTTGCTTACGCTAATGAGAGTTTTGCTAAAGATATTCTAACTGTGATAGATTCACTTGATAGTGCATTATCTATGATTGATAATGTTGATGAGAGTGATACAAAAGAATTTCTAAAAAAGATGAAGGAGGGATTAAAATTAGTTGATGAACAACTTCATAAAGTTTTAGAAAAACATGACATTAAAAATATAGATTGTACAAAAGAGTATGACCCAAATTTACATCAAGCTATTATGCAAGTAGAGAGTGATAAACACAAAAGTGGGCAAATAGTACAAGTTATGCAAAAAGGATATACTATAAAAGATAGAGTGTTGAGACCAGCAATGGTGACAACAGCTAAATAAATTTTATAAAATGCAACTAAAGTAGCATTTAAATTTAAAAAAATAATATATACTTTCACAAAAAAAAATAATAAAAAAGGAAAAGATATGAGTAAAGTATTAGGAATAGACTTAGGAACAACAAACTCTGCAATGGGTGTTTATGAAAATGGCGAAGCTAAAATCATTGCAAATAAAGAAGGAAAAAACACAACTCCATCAGTAGTGGCATTTACAGACAAAGGAGAGGTTCTTGTTGGAGATTCAGCAAAAAGACAAGCTGTAACAAACCCTGAAAAAACTATATACTCTATTAAAAGAATTATGGGTTTAATGTGTGATGAAGAACATGCAAAAGAGGCAAAAGAGAGACTTCCTTATCATATTATAGATAGAAATGGTGCTTGTGCAGTTGAGATTTCAGGAAAAGTATATACTCCACAAGAAATTTCAGCAAAAATCTTAATGAAATTAAAAGAAGATGCTGAAGCTTATCTTGGCGAAGAAGTAACTGATGCTGTTATTACAGTTCCTGCATACTTTAATGACTCTCAAAGAAAAGCAACAAAAGAAGCTGGAACAATCGCAGGACTTAATGTACTAAGAATTATCAATGAACCAACAGCAGCAGCTCTTGCTTATGGACTTGATAAAAAAGAATCTGAACAAATCTTAGTTTATGACCTAGGTGGTGGTACATTTGATGCTACTGTTCTAGAGACTGGAGACAATGTTGTTGAAGTTATGGCAACAGGAGGAGACGCATTCCTTGGTGGAGATGACTTTGATAATAGAATCATTGACTATGTTGCAGAAGAGTTTAAAAAGCAAACAGGAATTGACATCAAACAAGATGTAATGGCACTTCAAAGAGTAAAAGATGCAGCAGAAGCAGCGAAAAAAGAGCTTTCAACAGCAACAGAAACTGAAATTAACCTACCATTTATTACAGCTGACGCATCTGGGCCAAAACACTTGGTACAAAAAATTACAAGAGCAAAATTTGAGTCTCTAATTGAAGATTTAGTAAAAAGTACAATTGATACAGTAAAAGAAGTTCTAAAAGATGCAGGTGTTACAAAAAATGATATCAATGAAATAGTAATGGTTGGTGGTAGTACAAGAATACCTCTAGTTCAAAGAGAAGTAAAAGAATTCTTTGGAAAAGAACTAAATAAATCTGTAAACCCTGATGAAGTTGTTGCAATTGGTGCGGCTATTCAAGGTGGAGTTCTTAGAGGAGATGTAAAAGATGTATTACTTCTTGATGTAACACCACTTAGCCTTGGAATTGAAACACTTGGTGGAGTAACAACTAAGATTATTGAA
>JAADFE010000008.1 GCA_013153055.1 Campylobacterota bacterium | reverse complement strand
TAATTATAGAGAGAACTAGAAAAAAAGAGATAGGCAAAGCACTCAATAGTAGCAGTATTATGATGTTCTCTAAAAAATCATCATTTCTTGATAACCTAACAAAAGAGTTTGTCAATCTAGGTGTCAATTTTCAAAATCATGATATTCAAAACGAAGATATAACTTCATCTTTGGTTCATATGATAGCTAGTGGAAGATTTTATGATATAGGGATATTTGATATAGACTCATTTGAACAAAATACTGAATATATAGCAGGAACATTTAGAGCTATCAACCCCAATATAAAGCTTATCGCATTAGTTGATGAAGATAGTAGTAACATAAATCTAAACGAGTTTAATAGAGTAGTCAACAAACCTATCTCATATCAAAAATTTATAAAAGAGGTAGAGGAGACATATGATTTAGAGCTATTTGGCAAAAATATTAAAATAAACTACTCAAATCTTGATATTTTGATAGTAGAGGATGTTGAGATTAACAGAGAGTATGAAAAGGAGATGTTAAATAACTTTTTTGGTATCAGTTGTGATACAGCTTCAAATGGCAAAGAGGCTGTCAAAAAAGCAAAAGAGCATAATTATGATGCGATATTAATGGATATGCGTATGCCTGTTATAGATGGGATAGAGGCAACAAAAGAGATTCGTCAATTTAATAAAACAGTACCGATTATATGTATGAGTGCCAATGTTTACAAAGAGGATAAAATATCAGCAGAAAATGCTGGTATGAATGATTTTATAGAAAAACCTCTGGATAAACAAGATATCGAATCAAAATTAATTAAACTAATCAACAAAGAGTTTACATCACAAAATAATAAAGAGGATAACATTGCAACCATAGCTCTAAAAAACCTAGAAAAAAATTTTGAAAAAGATGTTGCTACAAAACTATTTGAAAAAGCAAAAGAGAGTATAGAGAAGTATATAAAAAGAGTTGAGTTAAACTTTTCAAAAAAAGATATCAAAGAGCTTATAGAGGATTTTCATGCTCTAAAAGGGGTATTATCAAATTTAGAACTAAAAGAACTTGCCAATACAGCAGGAGAGTTACAAGATATAGCTCAAAGAGGAGATTTTTTAGAAATAGATAAAAAATATAGGGGCTTTATAGAAAAACTATATCCAATAGTCAGGAAATAAAAGGATTATAGATATTTAGTCAATTAATGGTATGATAAAAATAAAAAAGAGCAAAATATGGAAGAAGCGTTAAAATTAGAAAATTATACCTATGAAGATTATCTCGATATAGACAAATCAACAAAAGAGAGAGTAGAGTTAATATTTGGCAAAATATATATGATGGCAGGAGCTAGTGCATTGCATCAAGATATTGTAGGCAATATCTTTTTTAGTATAAAAAGTATTAGTAAAAAGGATAAAAAGTGTACACCAAGAGTTGCCCCATTTGATTTAAAACTAGAAGTTGAAAATAAAATAAATATAGTCCAACCCGATATAATGCTTTTTTGTGATGGGGATGATTTACCTTGTGCTGTGTTCGAAGTTCTATCTCCATCAACAGCATACAAAGATAAAACTGTAAAAAAAGAGCTATATGAAAAGAGTGGTATCAAAGAGTATTTTTTGGTCAATAGTGATTATAAACTAATAGAAAAATTTATGATAATTGAGGACAAATATCAATATATTGGTGTTTTTGGAGAAAAAGATAATCTGAGAATAGATTGTTTAAACTGTGATATCTCATTAGAAGAGATTTTTGAAATATAAAAAGGCTAAAACCATATGAAACTACTAAAAATACTCATCCTAATCATAAGCTTTTTTTCTATATCTATAGCAGATAATGGAATAAAACACCCATTTTTATGGCAAGTAGAAAAAGGTGGAAAAGAGTTCTATCTATTTGGAACTATGCACTTAACAGACCCACAGCTTCAAACTCTACCATTGGCTCTCAAAAAAGCAATAGAGAGTAGTGATATAGTTAGAACAGAGATACCACTTGATTTGAAAACTCAACTCAAAGCCTCTAGTATGACAATTAGAGATGATAACAAAACACTCAAAGATATACTACCTAGCAAACTATACCAAAGAACTCAAAATCATCTAAAAAGCATAAACCCTGAACTCTCGTTAGCTCCTTTTGAACATACAAAGGTTTGGGCTGTATCGACTATAGTTAGTATGATAGATAATCAGCTCAAATACCCATTTCTAAGAACAGTAGATGATATAATCTACAACTACGCAAAAGAGAAGAAAAAAGATATAGGTGGAGTTGAGACTCTTGAGGAGCAGTTAGGAGTTATGGACTCATTCTCTCTAAAAGAGCAGATTTTAGAGCTAGAGTCAGCACTGGATTATCTGGATAAAGAGGTTGATTTTAGTGCCAAAATGAAAGAGCTATATATGCTAGGAGATAGCAAAAAACTGATAAAATTTATAGACAATAGTATGTACCAAATGCCAAAATATAAAGCCCTAGAAGAGAAGTTTATGCAACGACTTTTATATGATAGAAATGTCAAAATGGCAAATAGAGTAGAGAGTATTGTAAACCAAAACCCTAAAAAAGTATCTCTATTTGCTTTTGGAGTTATGCACTTTTTGGGCAAAAAGAGTGTGATAGAGATTTTGAAATCTCATGGCTATAAAGTAAAAAGGCTCTAAAAGTAGGAAACGACGGCTTTAGCCTCGCTTGTTTGGGTCTAAACACTCTCCGTCTCCAAATGAATATAAAATAACAAGGCTTTAATATGCTATAATTGCTTATGGCAAAGAAAAAGAAAAAACAGACTATAAAAATAAATAATAAAATAAAAGAGCTACTAAATGGCGAACCCTTTGATGAGGGTATAAAGTATCTGGATGAAAATATCTTAGTGGAGTTGACTATGATATTGGATTTGAAAGTGCCGATGTTAAGTAAAAAAGAGATGCTAAGAGCCTTGCGTAGGGTCTGGTCAGAGGGAAACACCTCTCTTAGACTCAATATCCTCAACTACCTAGAGCAGTTAGGTGTCAAATCATCCTCTAAAAATAACAAAGAAGATAAAGTAAGCTATATATTGACTATATTAGAGAAGTTTGAACACACCAAAGAGGAAGAGGATGATATATTATATAACTTTATAGATAGTAGCTACTCCAAAATCACAAAAGACAAGATAAAAAATAGACTAAACTATATCAGACAAATCAAAAAAATCAAAAAATGGGAAGAGATAATGGATGTGAGTTTCAATAGCTCATCTTGTATGGAGTTTTATCACTCATACACATTTGATATGTCCCAAGAGAGTTTTAACAAATCCCTCTTAACCATCACCAAACCTATAGATAGCACTCTATTAGATGAAGAGGATAGCATAGTCCAAACTACACTAGAGCAGTTAAAAGATGATGCTATCAAAGAGAAAGAAGAGGAGATAGAGACCTTTTTGATGCTAATGCTAAATAAAGGTCACTGCTATCTCAAATCTCATGAGATAAATCAGCTAGTTCGTAGTATGCCACCAGAGGATGATTTGTACGGTATAGATATACCACTAGATATTCTAAAAAGAGTCATCCACTCAATAGATGAGGAGTATAGAGTAGTAATCGAGGGCGAGAACCTATATATAGCCAAAGATAAGCTATACAGTCTATATAACAAAGAGCTACCATATACAGTAGTGGCTACATACACTAGAAGATTTATATATAATCTAATATGGAGAGAAGAAGAGCTACCAATTTTAGCTGATTTGAGCCTAATCAAGAGTGAGAGCAAAAGACACTTTGAGATTACTATCAAAGAGTTAGAGAGAGAACTTGAAGATTTAAGCGATGGGTTGGAGTTAAACCATAGAGTGATAGAGAAATATATACTCAAATTTGTAGAGCCACAAGTTACATCATCTCGCTCTTTGAAGATTAATGAAAAGGTAAAGAGACGAATACACTATCATTTCTTGGAGTATATCAGACCACTAAAAGAAAAAAAGAGAAAAGAGGAACTACTAGCCAATACTATTAGAGATTTCAAATCACTATATCCTATTGCTAGATTACAAAATAGAGAGATTATATTTCATGTGGGTCCTACTAATAGTGGAAAGACATATGAGGCACTAGAGCATCTACAAAAAGCTGATACAGGCTACTATCTAGCACCTCTGAGACTTCTAGCACTAGAGGGGTATGAGACACTTAAAAATAGAGGGGTTAATGTCTCTTTGATTACAGGAGAGGAGGAGATAATAGATGAAGAGTCCACACATATCTCCTCTACTATTGAGATGATGAATAGCTCTGTTGAGGTTGATGTAGCAGTTATTGATGAGATACAGATGATAGATGATAGAGATAGAGGTTGGGCTTGGGCAAATGCACTTATAGGGGTTCCTGCCAAAAAGGTTATATTGACAGGTTCAGCAGATGCACTTGATGCTGTAACCAAACTGTGTGAGTATCTCCAAGAGCCATTAGAGGTTATACATTTTGAGAGAAAAAATGAGCTAAAACTACTAAAAGAGGCTACACCTATCAATGCTATAGAGAAGGGAACAGCAGTTGTTGCTTTTTCTCGTAGAGATGTACTCGGACTTAGACAGAGATTGGCTAGTTCATATGAGGTATCTGTAGTATATGGAAATCTATCTCCAGAGGTTAGACGAGAAGAGGCTAGGAGATTTCGAGAGGGTGAGAGCGATATACTAATAGCCACAGATGCTATTGCTATGGGGCTAAATCTACCTATAAAAACTCTTCTATTTGCCAAAGATAATAAATTTGATGGTCTAAGAAGAAGAGAGCTACTACCTACAGAGGTAGCCCAAATATCAGGACGAGCTGGGCGATATGGATTAGAAGAGGTCGGATATATTGGTGCATTGGATGATAAAACCTTAGAGACTATCGCATCAAAGTTTAATACTCCCTTGCCACCTTTAGAGCTTCCATTTTCTGTTATGGCGAGTTTGGAGCATGTGATGTTAATAGGTGAGATACTAGAGACTGAAAATCTATCTGTGATTTTAAACTTTTTTGCTGATAATATGGAGTTTGAGGGACCTTTTGTAGCTGCAAATATCGAATCTATGTTAGAGATAGCTGCTATAGTATCAGAGTATAATTTGGATTTAAAAAGCCGATACTACCTAGCGTGTGCCCCTGCATCTATATCCTCTCCATATATAGAGTCGGTATTTCATAGATATATCAAACAGTTAGAGGCAAAAGAGAGTGTAAAATATATCCCACCAAGAGATTTACCAAGATATGCACAAACCAATGAGATGATGCTAAATGCCGAAGATAGAGTTAGGGAGATTTCACTATATCTATGGCTATCATTTAAATTTCCTGACTTTTTCCCAGATACCCAAAAAGCCATAGAGGCAAGAGGCAGACTCAACAGCTTTATAGAGAACTCTCTAAAAGAGGGAAATTTTGTAAAGCAGTGTCGTAGATGTGGAAAGAGTTTGGATTTTACCTATAGGTTTTCTATATGTGATAAGTGTTTTGCTAAAGGTAAAAGAGGGAGCAGAGATAAAAATTATACTAAAAGTCGTTCAAATCGTAGAAAGAGATAAAATAAAGAGACTTATATCTATATTTATGTAAAATATTATTATGAATATTTTTAAAGCAGTTAAATTTTACTTAAATAGGCTTTTAATCTCTCTAAAATTAAAAAAAGAGAGATATAAGTGGTATCTACCACCGACTCAACCAACCTATGGAAAAGCTATATTTGTAGTCTCCAATAAAAAGAGACTCAAATACAAAGAGTATATAGAAAAACTCAAAGAGGAAGAGGAGCTAAATCAACTCATAACAACTATCAATGAGTTTTTAGATGTACAAGAAAATAGTGACGATTATAAAACATTTGTAGCAAAAGAGTATAAAAATCAAGGCTATACAGTTTGGGAATATAGTAGAGATAAAAATATAAAAGATAGCAATAATCAATTTGATTTGCTTTTAAAAAAAAGGCATAATATAATATTGGTACAGTGTAGAGATGATAAAATTAATATAGGTATAGATGAAATCAATAATTTTGAGAAAAAAACGGTAGAATTTATAGAAGAGAATAAAATTTTTGAACACTATAATATTAAATTGAGATATACAATGTCTGGTCTATTTTTAGAAGAGGAGGCATATGAGTATATCAAAGAAAATGCTGAAACTATTGATTATGATATACTCAAAATTAAATAATTTTAGGATAAAAAAGCACCAATAAGAGAAGAGATAGCAGTAGTTATAAAAAATAGTAGTGAAAAAGCTATTCCTCCATTAGCATCTATATTTAACATACTCAATCCATATAAAAAGGTCAATTCTCTAATCCCAACTCCTCCTATACTAATAGGTAAAACAGCCACCACAGAAGAGATAAGAAATAGTGTCAAAAATATAATAAGATTATCTTCATATCCTATGGCATAAACTATAAATAGAGCAGATAATAGTTGTAATAGCTGAACCAAAGCTCCCAAAAAGGTTGTAGAGAAAAAGAGCTCTATATATCCTCTAAAGAGATAGCGATTAACAAGATAAAAAATAGGAAAAATAGTGACTACTCCAACTATATCTAACCAATCAAGCCATATATATTTATGATAAAAATCACTAAATATAAATAAAATTCCAGCAAAAAATAGTAGAGGTACAAGTCCACTAAGTCTATCTAAAAGCGTAGCTGTAATTAACCTAGATACTTTAATATCATGAGACTTTTTAAGCAGATATATCTTGTATCCATCCCCTCCAATACCACCAGGTAAAAATAGGTTGTAAAACATTCCTATATAGTAGAGTTTGAGAGCATAAAGTTCCGAGATTTTGATTCCTATATGTCTAAAATAGATATTTAATCTAATTGAACTTAGGACTTTAGATAGATTGAAAAATATAAAAGCCAAAAAGAGATATAAAATATTGATATGAGTAAATATCTCTTTTATCTGCTCTATATCTATTTTTGAAAATACAATATATAGAGCAGTAGCTGTTAGAATAATCTTTAGAGCTATTTTGACTGTTTTTTTATCTATTTTTACCAACAAATTTCTCTTTGATAGTATATGGTGTTTTGTTTTGAGACTCATAATAGGTTCTCATAATAAGCTCAGCCAAAAATCCTGTAGTAATAAGTTGGATACCTGCTAAAATAAGGACTATTCCAAGAGTAAGCAGAGGTCTACCACCAATACTATTGCCAAATAGTTTTAGAATGAGTAGATAGAAGTTAATAATAACTCCAACTCCAAAAGATGCAACACCTAATCCACCAAATAGGTGCATAGGTTTAGTTTTGTATTTTTGCATAAATAGCATCAGAAGTAAATCACTTACTACTTTAAATGTTCTACCTATTCCATATTTGGATTCTCCATGTACTCTTGGATGGTGTTTTACATCCATCTCTACAATTTTAGCTCCATACATTTTTGCCAAAACAGGAATAAATCTATGCAACTCTCCATATAGTCCTAAGTTTTTAGCTACATCACTTTTGTATACTTTGAGAGTACATCCATAATCATTTAGATATACTTTGGTTGTTTTCCTGATAATCCAATTGGCTATTTTACTAGGAATTTTTCTGAGAAATAGACCATCTTGTCTTTTTAGTCGTCGTCCTGCTACTACATCCCATCCCTCTTTTTCCAATTTTTCTATCATGAGAGGAATATCTGTAGGGTCATTTTGTAAATCTCCATCAATTGTAGCGATTAACTCTCCTGTAGCCTCTTCAATTCCTGCTGCCATTGCTTGAGTTTGTCCACAGTTATAGTTGAATACTAAAATTTTGGTTCTCTCATCAGCTAACTCTTTCATTTTGGCTACTGTATTATCTGTTGAACCATCATCAACTAGTATAAACTCATAATCAATATCTTTTAGAGCTTCCCTTACAGCTTTAAATAGAGGCTCTACATTGTCCTCTTCATTCATCATAGGAACTACAAGTGAGAGTTTTTTCATATAATTATACCTACCTTTATAAAAGTAAATTTTTTTTAAAATTATATCTTTATAAACTCTATTTTTATTGATAACTTAGATTTTATTGAAAATGTATAACAACTTTTTCAACAAATGGCATCGATTTTTTGATATCATCTTCTATCTGATGAGCTATAGCATGAGCCTCTTTTAAAGAATCTGTTTTGATATCTAAATCAAGTTGAACAAATTTATAGCTACCTGCATTTCTACCAGTAATTTGTATGATTTTATTAACTTCTGAATTTTGTTCTACTATCTTTTTTACTTTTTCAATACTATCATAGTCTAAAGAAGCATCCAAGAGAACTTTTATAGCCTCTTTTAAAATTTCAAAACCACTATGAAATATAAAGTAAATCACAATAACAACGGCTAGTTTTTCTATAATTGGATATCCAAAATATTGCCCTAAAACACCAACTAAAACAACTATAGCTGTATAAAAATCAGTTTTTATATGTTCTGCATCTGCTAATAGACTAGGGGAGTTTAACTCTATCGCTTTTGTTTTTTCCCAACGAGAGTATAGATATGTAATTAAAACAGTGAGTCCAATTACAGTAACTGCTACTAAAAGATTTTTCATAGGCTCTGCTTCACCAAATAGTACATCTTTTGCTATCTCATATCCAGCAAAAAAGATAGCAAAAGCACTAACAAGAGCTACTAAATTTTCTACTTTGTATAGTCCATGAGGGAAAAGTTTTGATTTTTTATTTGATATGATAATTCCTGCATATACGCTAAGAGATGCTGCCAAATCTGATAATGAGTGAACCCCATCGGCTGTTAATGCTGCACTGCCTGAGATTGTACCTCCTATTATCTTAATAATAGAGAGAACTAAATTTACTCCTACAGAGTATAGAGAAATTTTCTTTTTCTCATTGAAGTTCATGATTTTTGCACTTTCCATAAGTAATTTCCTTTTTTTTGAATGTTAATAATAATCAAATTATAGTATTTGTAAATGAACTATTTATGAATTTTTTAAATATTAATTCATATAGAGTTTATATTTAAATAATATAATGTTTAAAATTAATATACATGGAGTTAAAAAATGGAATATCAAAGTTTTTTTGATGAGATAGATAAAATTGTTCTTGTAGATGAATTAGCAGAGTTTTTAGGTGTAAATAGTGATGGAATTATAGAGATATCTTATCTTGATATAGTTAAAACAGCAGGGCATAGTTGTGGAACTGTAGCAGGTGCATATCTTATGGCTCTTTTGGGGTTAAAAGCTCTTTTTGAAGATGAACTGCCTAAAAGGGGTGAGATTAAAGTTGAACTAAAAAAAGCTCCAACTCAGGAGAATACAGGTGTGGTAGGATGTGTTTTATCCAATATTACAGGAGCAACTACTGATTATGGCTTTGGTGGTATTCCAACAGGAGAGTTTAATAGAAGAGATTTACTATTTTATGAAGCAGATATAGATAGTGATGTTCGCTTTACAAGATTAGATACCCAAAAGAGTATAGGGGTAAATTATCATCCTCATAAAGTTGTTAATCCTATGAAAATACTTATGAGTGCAATAGGAGAGAATGCAACACCAGAGGATAAAGAGAGTTTCCCTATTAGATTTCAAGAGATGGTAAAAACTGTATTTGAAAATAAAGATACTGTAATAGATATTATAAAGTAAGATATATGATTATAAATCCAGCTAAAAGGAGAGATAGATGATAGGTAGAGTGATTAAATATATAGTGTTTCTATTAATTGCAGGTGTAGTTGGATTTATTTTTTATAAAAAAGTCTATATCCCAAAGACAACATATCAAACGCTTACTTCAACTAGAGGTGATTTGAGTGTTGAGGTGTATGGTGTTGGAAATGTAGGGGCTAATCATATATATAAGATAACCTCTAAAATTGGTGGCAAAATTTTAGATATTAATACAGATGAAGGTAGATGGGTTAAAAAAGGTGAACTACTAGTTACTTTTGATACAGTTGATATGCCACAAATTTTAGAAGAGGCAAAAATCTCTGTAGATAAAGCAAAATCAGAACTAGTAGCTTCTCAAAAAGAGATAAAATCTCTACTTCCTAAAAAAGATTTAGCTCAAGTTACATATAATAGATATCTAAAATTATTTAAAAAAGCTTTTATATCAAAAGCTGAATTTGATAAGGTCAATTCAGATTTAGAAATTATAAATGCTCAGATAGATGCAAGTAAAGCTCATATAACTTCAGCAAAAATGGAGATAGATAGAGCTAAAAAGAGTGTAGAGGCTATAAAAGAGAAGCTAAAACTATATAAACTCTACTCTCCTATAGATGGTTATGTAATAGCTCGTCATGCTGAAATTGCACAGAGTGTAAATCCATCTCAGACAATATTAGAGATAGTTGACCCAAAAACAGTTTGGGTTAAAACATATATAGATGAGAGAATTAGTGGCAATGTTAAACCATCACAGATAGCATATATCAAGCTTCGTTCAAAGCCAAAAGAGGAGTTAAAAGGCAAAGTTGCAAGGGTAGTTGCACAGAGTGATTTAGTTACCCAAGAGAGAGAGGTTGATGTAGTTTTTGATAAGTTACCTATACCTTTTTATATAAATGAACAAGCAGAGGTAAAAATAGAGTCTCAATATTTTAAAGATGTAGTAAAAATCCCATCAGAGGCACTAAGTTACTACAATGAAAAAAAAGGTGTATGGATAAATCAATCAAACAAAGCTCACTTTGTACCACTAAAAATAGTAGCTAGAGGTTCTAAAGAGATAGCAGTAGAGGGTATAGAAGATGGGAGTACTATTTTAATAGAGACTCCCAAAAATAAGCCTCTAAAAGAGGGAACGAGCTTACATCAATGATAAATTTAGCACAAAAAGATATAAAACATACTTTTGGTAAATTTATTGTAACAGCTATGGGTGTTGGTATGCTTTTGGGTATTGTTTTGATTATGATTGGTGTCTATAGAGGAATGATAGTTGATGCAAAAGTACTCCTAGATGACCTAAAGGCTGATTTATGGATTGTTCAAGAGGATACTTTGGGACCCTTTGCAGAGTCATCTCGTGTTCATGAAGATTTAAAAAATAGTGTTCATGTAATTGATGGGGTTAAAAAGAGTGTAGGAATTACCTTTCAAAATCTCCAATTAATATCAAAAACAAAACCTGTTCGTGTTGTGGCTGTTGGGTTTGACCCATATGACACTATCAACCCTATAAATCCAGCTCGTTTAGTAGAGGGTGATATGTTACGAAAAGACCACTATGAGATAGTTGTTTCAGATAATATTGGTTTTAAGTTAGGAGAAGAGATACCTATAGGACGGAATATATATAAGGTTGTAGGAGTAACACATGGAACAGTATCTTCAGGTGGAGACCCTTTAGTATATATTAGTCTAAAAGATGCACAAGAGTTACAGTTTTCATACTCAAACAATAGAATTAGAAGTGACCGAGCAAGAGGAATAAAAGATAGCACAACCAATATGCCAATGGTCAATGCCATAATTGCAACTGTTCGTTTGGGGTATGATATAGATAGTGTTGCAAACAATATTCGTCAAACACTACACAAAAGTGTCTATACAAAAGATGAGCAAAAAGATATTCTAACCAAAAACCTAATAGAGAGAGCCTCTAAACAGATAGGTCTTTTTACTGCTATATTGGTTGTAGTATCTACTATTATTATTGCTTTGATTATCTATACTATGACCTTGGAGAAGATGAAAGAGATTTCTATTATGAAACTAATTGGTATTCCAAATAGTATGATTATGAAGATGATTGTTCAAGAGACTCTCTTACTTGGTTTTTTGGCTTTTATATTTGGAAATCTATTTTCTCATCTAATATATGGCAGATTTCCAAAAAGAGTTGTTTTGGAAATTTCTGATGCTTGGATGCTATTTATTATCATTATGGTAGCCTCTATATTAGCTTCATTGATTGGGATAAAAAAAGTAATCAACGCAGACCCAGCAGCTGCGATTGGAGGATAGAGATGGCAAAACAGGCTATAAAAGTAGAAAACCTCGTAAAGCATTTTGGAAAAGGTGATAGCCTTGTTCGTGTAATTGAGGGGGCAAATTTCCAAGTTGACAAAGGGGAGTTGGTAGCTCTTATTGCTCCTAGTGGAGCAGGAAAGACCACTCTTTTGATGATGATAGGTTGTGTAGAGGAGCCTACAAGTGGAAAGATATACTTAGGTGATGAGTTGGTTTATGATAATAGATGGCTAACCAAAGAGCAGAGAAAAATTCGTAGAGAGAAGATAGGTTTTATATTTCAAGCACACTATCTTATCCCTTTTTTGAATGTAATTGAAAATGTAACTTTGGTACCTCAAACCAATGGAGTTCCACAAAAAGAGGCTGAAGCTTTTGCTATGGAGTTGCTAGATTATTTTGATATTGCAGACAAGGCTCATAATATGTCATCAGAGCTTTCAGGTGGTCAAAATCAAAGAGTTGCTATCGCTAGGGCTTTAGCAAACAAACCACAGATAATTTTGGCTGATGAACCAACAGCAGCATTGGATTCAGAGCGTTCTGTTAGTGTTGTCAAGATGCTTAAAAAAATAGCTATGGACCAAGATGTAGCGATTATTATGGTTACACATGATGAGGATATGTTACCTTTTTGTGACCGTATCTTAAAGATAGAGAATAAAAAAGTGGTCTCTCATGATGTGCCAAAAAATAAAGATGTAATTTAGTCATAGTTCATATATAGTTCATATCTATTTGTTACAATATATTAACCTGATTAAGATACTCTTATCGAACTCAGGTTATTACTTCATTAAAAAGGATTATTCGATGAAAATATTGATAGCATTAGCGTTAATAGCAATTTTAATAAATGGTTGTGGATTAAGAAAAGTTAGAGGTAAACATAAAGGTATGAAGAGAGCTATGTCTCAATCACAATCTTTACAAATAAACTCTAGTAGGGAAGTATAATGAAAAAACTTATAGTTTTTATTTTGATTAGTAGTATACATTTGTTTGCTATAAATATAGGAGAAGTTCCCAAAGAGGTTACACTATCGGGTGAAAATGGTGGGCTAGTAGATGGTTCTGAGTGGAATTCATCTATGTTAAAAGGTAAAGTATTTGTACTTTTTTATGTTGACCCAGATAAAAAAGATGACAATGATAAGTTTATTGATGCTTTACATCAAAAAGGTTATGATTCTAGTAAATATGGTTCTGTAGCTATTATAAATTTAAAAGCTACATGGTTGCCAAATTTTGCAATAGAGAAAAAATTAAAAGCAAAACAAAAAGAGTTTCCAAATACAGTATATGCAAAAGATAAAACAAAATATCTAGTAAACAAGTGGCAACTAGCAGATGATAGTGCCAATGTACTTATATTTGGAAAAGATGGTAAGTTGCTATATCAGCATACAGGGTCTATGAGTAGCGATGAGATGCAAAAAGCATTTGAAATTATTGAGTCTCATCTTAACGACTAATTCCTACACCTATTGAGATTTTGTTAACATAGTGGTTATAGTCAATTAGTGACTCTCCATAACCATTAAATGTTTTTACAAATAGAAATAGGTCACTCTCTTCACGAGTTGGGAGAGGGTGAGTATATGTAAACTCTAGTGACCCTTTTTCTAAATTATCATTTGTTCTTATTTTTACTTTGAATAGATTTTTGTTGTATGGTATTAAAAGTTTTAGTTGACCATATCCTAAATAGTCTGTTATATTTGGATTATAATCTATATTATCAGGTAGTCTATACCAAACTTCAAATTCTGAAATTAAATTTTTGTATTGTGTAAAAGTAGATAAGCTTAGTCTATTCCAACTTCTTTCATACTCTCCACCTCTACCATTAGACTCATGAATAGCTGATAGTTTAAAACCTTTTACAAAAGTTTTACCTAAAAATTTATATGTTGGTATCTTTACAAAAAATTCTGGTTGATAGTTTGATTCTCTAAAAAAGGCAGATTGTGCATATACTTGCCACCATGACCTTTGGGTATATCCAAAACTATATATCTCTCCTAATCCCAACATATCTGATGCAAAATCATATTTGATACTTACTTGATACTCTGTCTCTACATGTTTTGAATCATGTGTACCATTTTCGACAAAGTCGCTGTTATATCTATAACTAGCTGGTAAAAGATAGTTTTCTTTGTATGCTTTTAGATTAAAAGATGAGGTGACTATCTCAGATATAGTATCTTTTGAAGTTCCATTTAAATCTAACGATTTAATCATCTCTTTTCTAGCTTTTTCTAATTTATAATTAATTGATGCCCCATTAGCATAAAAATAAATAAGAGATATAAGTAATAAAAATCTCATAGTAGTTGAACCTTTTGAAAAAAATTTAATTATTATACATTATCTAAATGAACTGTATATGAAATATGAAGTTTTTATAAATATAATTTAACTCAATAGATAAGCAAACTTCTCAATCCATTGCTCCCACATAGTAGAATTTTCAATATCTATTTGGTTTTGTTGCATATCTTTTATTAGCATGACTGAAAACTCTTTTGGTAGTTCTAGTGAAAATTTCAGAGCATTATCTATTTTGTTATGGTCTCCTTTTGTTCGAAGATGTGAAATAATCCCTGCTGTTAATGCAAATAGTAGCTGTGTATCATGTTCTATCTCTACACTTTTGCCATCTAGTATATCATCTATATTTGGTAGTCTATTCATTACCTTTTTAAAAGCTATAAAAGCTGTAGCACTCTCCTCTCCAATGGCTCCTGATATAGTCTCTAGTAGGAGTTTTTGTTCTATATTGGATGATAAAATTTTATTTACATACTCCCAAGAACGAGGTGTTGGAAAGCTTTTTTCATTTTTAGTAGCATCAAAAGAGAATAGTTTTTCATTGTCATAATCCAAAAAAGCAATAATAGAACTATCTATACTATTATCATAAGCCCAACTTTTCCAATCATTGAAACTAACCTTCATATTTAGATGCACAAAACGGTTTGATAGGGGTGGTGGCATACGATATACTACTCCTCTATCACTCTCATTATTTCCTGCTGATACTATACTCCAACCATCAGGTAGCTCATAATCTCCTATTTTTCTATCTAGTACTAACTGATATGCTGAGGCTTGGACGGATGGTGGAGCTGTATTTATCTCATCTAAAAATAGAATACCTTTTGAGTTTTGATTTTTTGGTAGAAAATTTGGTGAAGCCCATACAGCTTCGCTATTTTCTTTGTCAAAAAATGGGATACCTTTTAGGTCGGTTGGGTCTAGTAGTGATAGACGCAAATCTATAAACTCTAACTCTTTTTTTTGGGCTATCTGTTTGACTATAGAGGATTTGCCAATACCTGGACTCCCCCATATAAATACAGGAATTTTTGCATCAATTAGACTATTTAGAGTCTCTTTTATCTCTTTTGCTTTCATTTTTATATACCTAAATTATTGAGTATTTTTTTTGCATAGGTTGGATTATTTGCCAATATTGTTATAAGTGAAGAGTCTAGTTGAAACTGTTGTAGATAGTATATATCCACAGATGGATTTGAAGCTAGAAATCTGTTTAGTTCCCTATTATCTCTTTGGCATAGCTCATTTAGTATCCAAGATGGAGTTGATATATTTGTAGCTAGTGCCTCTATGATTTTATCTTTTTTTAATAGAGTTTTTTCAAAATTAGGAATCGATGGCTTTAGCCTCGCTGTTTTCAGGACTGAAGTCTCCGATTTCAAAGAGTTTTCTAGAAGTGCTAATTTATAAAAATCGGTTGCCATATTTTTTGGTATATTGATATTTTTACAAAGATTTATGGCTATAGCGTTACCGTATCTATCATATAGTTTGGATATGTGTTCCTGTTTTATAGCTCTGTTGGATGCTAGTTTAAAATCTAGTTTTATATTTTGTAGCTCTAAGAGTTTATCTATAATATCAGTTTTTAGAGTCTGATTATCTCCTATAAAAGATAGTAGCTTTGGGTCAAAACTTTTAGAGAGTATATTATCTAATCTTTTAGCATCTATTTTTTGGAAAGTGAGTAGAGTTTTGATTATATCTTCACTATCATCTAAGAGTTTTTCAAAAATATTATCGGATAGATTTTGGTTGTGAGATAGCATTAGTTTTATATCTTTGTTGTTTTTTTGAAATAAAATTTCTTGTTGGGTTGGTGTTATATTGCTGTTTGCACTTAAAAAATAGTCTATTTGAGGGTTATTGAAACTCATTAACCGTTTAATTGAGTCTGTAGATATAGCCTCATTTAGTGCAACTATCTCTCTTAGGTTTTTGGGTCGTTGTTGCTCTTTTCTGCTGACTTTTATCTCATGGTTTGGCATACTCAAAATAGCATCTAAAACCTCTGGAGTATCTGTCTCTTGAGCTATATTCATAACAGTAGTTGGTGCATATATCATAGCAGGGTCTCTAAATCCATCTGGCTTATAAAATCTCTTTACAAATGATATGGTGATATCTCTATTATCATCATTATCATATAGACCTTGGCTATTCCAATCATATAGTTTAAATAGTTTTAGATATATCTCATCACTAAAAGCTTCATTTTTGAGAAACCTCTTTAGTCTATCTTGGTTATTGGATAGTTTTAGTGACATAATTAGAGAGTTTGGTTTAATATTTTGAACAAAATACTCCTCAAATTGACTCAATGATATATCAGCTATTCCCATATCATACAACTCATAGGATAGCTCCTCTTCTATAGGAGTTAGCATACTACTTAGAACAATCAAAGCTATATCATCAGAGGGATTATATCTATTGGTATAGCTCATCCCTTGTTCTTCTAAGAAGTTTTGTAACTCTATATCTGTAAAATTGGGAACTCTACCCAAAAATAGTACTGTTTTGCCTCTATTTTTTTCAAATAACTTTTTCATAGAGTTATAATATCTAAAAAAGACTAAAACAGTCTTATTTGTCTATATTTATAAACATAGGTTGCTCTTCAAACTTATCGGTTATGGGAATTTTTAGAGACATTCCATTTTTGATTTTATAGTTTTTGCCTATGACATCTCTGTTGGCTAGATATATCTGTTTGTACTCTTTTTTATCTTTGTAGTATAGAAGTGCTAGTTGATATATATCCAAATCATCCTCTACTACAATATCTATCCAAGGAGTATTACTTTTTAGTTTAGGCATAGGCTCCTCTTGGGGTTTTGGTGGGAGAGTTATTTTTTGTTTTTTGACTCTCTTTATTTTTGCAATCTTTTTGATTTTTTTGCTCTTTTTTATCTCTCTCTTTTTGACTATTTTTTTGGATTTTTTCTTTTTTTTCTTGATAGATTTTTGAAGTTTAGTTAGTTTTTTCTTATTTTGATGTAGCTCTTTTTTTACACTACTTAGTTGAGATTTCAGTTTTTTGATTTTTTTATCTTTGTTAGTTTTGTATTGAACAAACTGCTTTATGATATCATCTAGTTTTTGTGTATCTTTGTCTCTCTCTTTTTTATACTCTAGGAACTCTTTTTTTAGAGTATCTAACTCTTTTGTTAGTTTTTCTATCTTTTTATCTTTTTCATTATGGATAACAATAGGTGCTATAGATATTTTTTGAGGGTTTTTTGTATTGCATTTTGGTTTATCTTTTGGATTTAAAGATATTTTGCATCCCACAGTATCCTCTTGAGAGTTTAAAATTGATAAACTATTTGCAAAAATAGTACAAAAGTTTAGTAGCATTATAAATAATATTTTCAATTTATATTCCTCCCTTTATTTTTATTTGGAATTTGCTCGTAACTTAACATAACTCTATATATAAATTAATAAAATTATTTGATTAATTTTGTTTTATAATGTGGTGGTAATCTGTTTTATGTAAAATTGCAAAAAAATTAAGGAGTTCTAAATGTATAAAATAATTTCTTCGGTTTTATTATTAAATAGTTTAGCTGTTGCAGATATAGATATACAAAAAAATATTTATGATGGTGCAGAGGATATAATCAGAATGGATGAGAAGATGAATAGAGCAATAGCTGAGCATAATCAACTCACACCCGAAGAGGATGCACAGATGCGTCTGAATAGTTCAAAAATAGAGGATTTTGAGGATATAGGAGATAGATATATTTTAAAAAAAGATATACCAAAAGGTTCTAAAGTAGAGTTAAAAGTAGAGGATGGTATGTTAAATATTTTAACAATTACAACTCAAAAAGAGAAGAAGCAAACTGATTTAAATATCAGTTATACCTCAATCATTAATACATCAGAGATTTCAATTCCCATACCAAATGATGCAAATCAAAATAGTATGCAAAAAGATTATAAAAATGGGATATTAGAGATAATATTTTATAAAAAATAGATACAAGGAGTATATGTGATTAAAAACAAAACAATAATAACACTGAGTTTGATAGCTATAAGTAGCGTAATATTAGAGGCAGAATCTATGCCATATTATGCAAAACCTGGGCAGTGTTTTACCAAGGCTTTCTATCCACCTGAATTTAAAAAAACTACTAAAACAACAATAAGTAAAAGGGTACTAATTCGCAAGGGAACTATTATTCAAAAAGTAATTCCTGCTAAGTATGAGTGGATTGAAAAAAAGATAAAAATTAGTGATGGCAAAGAGAAAATCGTAACAACTCCTGCTGTTTATAAAACTGTATATGAAAATATATTAGTTGAGCCAAAAGAGTATAGTTGGAGGAAATCTTTAAATCCCAATGCTCCAAAAGCACTTCCAAGTTGTGTTCAGGCTGCATCAAATTCTGGTATAGATATCTCTAACGCTCAGCCAAATAGCTGTTTTTATGAGCATTATATTCCTGCAAAATATACTACCACTACAGAAAAGATACTAGTAGCCCAACCTAGCAAGAGATTAGTATCAACTCCTGCTAAATATAAAACATATACAAAAAAGATAGAGGTAGATAGCACAAAAACAAAACTAATTCCTATTAAAGCTAAATATAAAAATGTAAAAGAGAAAGTAGTAATCTCTCCTGATAGAACAGAGTGGAGAAAAACAACATGTCAAAATAGAGGTTGTAATGAGGCAGAGGTTGTATGTCTAGTAGAAATTCCTAGAAAATATAAAGAGGTGACAAGAAAAGTACTTTTGGAGCCATCTGTAGGTAAAAGAGTATCTGTATCTCCAAAATACAAGAGTGTAGAGGTAGAAGAGATGGTTCAACCTGCATCTGTAAAAGAGATACCTATACCTGCTAAATATAAAACTATTACAAAAAAAGAGAAACTTCAAGATGCTAGATATTTTTGGTCTGATGAGTCTCAAAAGAGTAGCTCTACAAGATTGACTAACCAATGTAATAAAATATGTTTAGTAGAAAAACCTGCGAAGTATCAAAAAGTAGCCAAAAAGATACTGCTTACACCTGCTAGTAGCAAAAAGATAAAGACCCCACCAAAATATACTATAGTGAAAGTCAAAAAAATCATAGAACCTGCAAAGTTCAAAAAAGTGGTAGTACCAGCAGAGTATAAAACAGTAACCGTAGAGAGAGAAAGAACAAAGGGATACTCAAAATGGACACCTGTAGTGTGTGAATCGAATATGACTCCTACAACCATCAAAAAAGTCCAAGATGCACTCAAAAGAGCAGGGTACTATCAAGGACAAATCAATGGTATATGGGACTTAGAGTCCAAAAAAGCCCTAAGAGCATATCAAAAAGCAAATGGTTTAGCTGTCACTAGATTATCTATTGAGAGTATGAAATCTTTGGGGATATATTAATCTAGCTCATCCAACCAAATCTGAATATCACTATCACTTGACATTCTCCAATCAGCTCTTGGGCTTAGAGAGATGGTTCCCACTTTGGGACCATCTGGCATACAAGAGCGTTTGAACTGTTGAGTAAAAAATCTCCATATAAATTTTTTTAGCCATTTTTTTATACTCTCTTTGTTATATTTATCGCCAAAAGCGTGAGTTGCCAAAAATAGTATCTTTGATGGAGTTGCTCCATATTTGATAAAATGGTATAGAAAAAAGTCATGTAACTCATATGGTCCTATGATATCCTCTGTCTTTTGTGTTATACTATCCTCTTGATGAGGTAAAAGCTCTGGGCTAATTGGGGTATCTAGTATATCATCTATTATATGGGATATCTTTTTATTGCTTTTGTAGTACTCTATTACATATTTGATTAGAGTCTTTGGGATGCCTGAATTTAGAGCATATGCACTCATATGGTCTCCGTTGTAGGTACTCCAACCTAGAGCTATCTCACTTAAATCTCCTGTACCAATTACTAGACCATTTTCTCTATTGGCTGTATTCATCAAAATTGAGGTTCTAGCTCTTGCTTGGACATTCTCATATGTTACTGTTAGCTCACTTTTATCGTGACCTATAAGCTCAAACTCTTTTAGTGCTATATCTGTGATATCTGTTTCTCTTAGAGTCACTCCCAAAGTCTCACATAGCTCTATAGCATTGTTTTTTGTCCTAGATGTTGTTCCAAATCCAGCCATAGTTATAGCTACAATATCTCTGCTATCTCTACCCATTATCTCAAATGCTCTATGAGTAGATAGTAGTGCTAGTGTAGAGTCTAGTCCTCCTGAAATCCCTATAATAGCTTTTTGGATATGAGCATGAGTCATTCGTTTTATAAGTCCATGAGCCTGTATATTGATTATCTCTTCACATCTATGGGTTTTTTCTTGAAATTTAGATGGAACAAATGGTGTTGGGTCTATATATCTTTGTAGATTTGATATTTCTGGAGTCTCTTGAAACTCTATAGTTCTAAAGGTTTCTATATCACCATCACTATAGCTAGACTCATTAATTCGTAGATAATTTAGCTTTTCTATATCGATATCAGCTACTATTAGCTCACTCTCTAATGAAAATCTCTTACTCTGAGCTAGAGTAGAACCATACTCAGCAATAATAGCATGACCTCCAAAAACAGTATCTGTAGTTGACTCTCCAACTCCAGATGAGCTATAGATATAGGCACTCATACATCTAGCACTTTGGGTTCGTACTAACTCCTCTCTATACTCTGCTTTTCCGATTATTTCATTACTAGCACTGAGATTAAATATTAGATTTGCTCCACTACTAGCCATAGCAAAACTAGGAGGAGTTACAGCCCATAAATCTTCACATATCTCTACTCCAAATAGTATATCCTGATACTCAAATAGCAAATCAACCCCAAAAGGTACCTCTTGGTTTACTATATTTATAGTCTCGTTTTTTATCCATTTTCCTGATACAAAATGTCTCTTTTCATAGAACTCTTTTTTATTTGGTAGATAAATCTTAGGTATAGCTCCTAATATCTTGCCATTTTGGATAACAATAGCAGAGTTATAGAGTCTATTTTTATATAAAAGAACCATACCGATAATAGCTACTGTTGAGATATCTTGAGTACTTTTTAGTATATACTCTAATGATTTATTTTGTTCTTTTAATAGTAGTTGATTTAAAAACAAATCTGAAGCTGTATATCCTGTTAATGTTAATTCAGGAAATACAACTATTGATACATCTTGATTATAAGCTTGTTGTAGTAGGTTGATAATCTCTTTTGTGTTGTTTTTTGGATTTGCAACTTTGGTTTTGTTTATAGCTGAAGCGACTCTATAAAATCCATACATCATAAAATACCTTTAAAATCCTATTATAGATTTTTTCGGTATTTTATCATTTATTGTTGTAGATGAAAAGTTTTATTTAGATATTTTATAGATTTTGCTGACTTTACTTTTATAGTGTCCCAATATCTTTTTGTATATATTTTTCCATTTTTAATTGTATATTCACCACTTGAAGAGAAAGCTTGACCCCATGATTGTTTACTTTTTAATATTTTTAATATAGATGGAGATTTTATCTCATTTGCTGTTAACATTTTTGCTTTATTGGTACGAATATAGTAGTATCTACCATTTTTATCTAATAATAAGAAATGATATGAGTCAGCAATTCTATCAGTACGATATACTTTATTGTATAGAGGTTGAGCTACGGGGATATTTCCTGCATTCAAAGATGTTATAATAACAAAGAAAAGAGTTAATAATTTTATCAAAATTCTATTTTTCATCTAGCTTTCCTTCTTCACTTTAAGGTTTCTATCTAAATAGAAACTAATTTTTTATTTAAACTTTAGATAAGTATAACATAGAATTTTTGGAATAAAATGAAAAAAAGAGAAAAATTATAAAAATATTAAAAAAAAATAATTAGTTTGTTAATTTTAGTTTTAGGCTATTTTTCTATAAATTTTAGAGAGCCTATTTGAACAGAAAATAACAAATAGACTCTATTTGATTTTAGTCGTAGGGGCTCCTAGATAAAATCCCTGATAAAAGTCAGCACCTAACTCTTTGACTATTTTATATATCTCTTGGTTATGAATAAACTCTGCAATAGTTTTTCTACCAAGTTTTTTAGAGAAGTTTATAATAGCCTCTGTAATGATATATGAGTTCTCATCTTTATCTATATTTTTAATTAAACTTCCATCTATTTTAATATAATCAGCATCTATATTTAAGATATGTTCGAAATTTGCATAACCACTACCAAAATCATCTATGGCTATTTTTACATTGTACTCTTTGACTCTTTTTATAAATTTGTTTATAACTTGATAGTCTGCTACCTCTTCTGATTCTGTTATTTCAAATATAACACGGCTTGGATTTGGATATGTTTCTAGCCTTTGATATATATGATTTACTGTTTTTTCTGATAATATATCATCTATAGTTAAATTTATAGAGAACTCTATATCAGGTAAATTTTTGAATTTCTCTAATGTTTTGTTAATTATTATTTGTGTAATCTGAGGATATAGTTTAGCTTTTCTAGCGATATCCAAAAAGAAAAATGGAGATATAGCCTGTCCATCTCTATCTATAATTCTAACTAGAGACTCATACTTACTCGGCTTGTGGTCTATATCTTTAAATATTGGTTGATAGTAACATACCACTCTATCTTCGTTGATTGCCTCTTTTATTCTTTTTATCCACTCTATATTGTGTGCATAATCTTCATTTTTTCTCATATTATGATGAAATATCAAAAATTTTGAGTGTTCTTGTTGAGCTTTTTTTCTAGCAATATTTGCATAGAGTATGAGTTTTTCATAATCATCATTGGAGTAATATGTTGCTACTCCACCTGTTATAGATACATTGATACGATTTTTGTTACCAAACTCTGGGCTTGACATTTTTCTCTCTACATCTTCTATTAGCTCCTCAAAAAAGAACTGTAGATTATCTTTTGAGATATATCCCTCTTCAAATAGGAGTATAAACTGGTCAGCTTCTAATTTATATAGTTTGAATTTCTTTTCATCTTTTAGACTAGTGAGTATAGTAGAGAGACGGATTAGAGTGTTATCACTAATTGTTTTTCCATAAAAATCATTGAACCCAGAAAAGTCATCAATATTCAAATAAAAAACAATAGGTCTAATTGCACTATGCAAATCCTCCATTAATTGATTTCTATTTGGTAATCCTGTTAATAAATCGACTCTCTGTTTTTTTAGCTCCTCTTTACTTTTTTCTAGTTCAGTGATATCGTGTCTAACTGCCACATACTCTATAATCTCATTTTTATTATCCAAAATAGGGATAATCGTAGCATTTACTATATATGATGAGCCATCTTTGCGTCTATTTTTGACTACACCTTTCCATATTTTTTTATTTTGGATTGTCTCCCACATATCCCTAAATGCCTCTTTTGGGACATCTTGATGTCTTACTATATTATGAGAGCTTCCTATTAACTCTTCTCTAGTATAACCTGATATCTGACAAAACATATCATTTGCATATGTGATTATCCCTTTTAGGTCTGTTTTGGATACGATACTACTTTTGTCTATTGCCATTTTGTATCCATCCAAAAATGATATATTTTGACGCAGATTATCGCTCATAGTATTAAATGCTAATAGAGCGTCTCCTATCTCATCCTTTTTCTGAACATCTAGGTGTATATCTGTTTTTCCTTTGGCAATTAGCTCAGAAGCTTTTTGAAGCTTTTTGAGGTTTCCTGTAATTGACTGATAAAAAGCGATAAAAATATAAAGAGATATTAATATAATAAACAAAAATCCTAAACTTAGATACAAAAGTTCTCTTTTTGCTTTTGTTTGTAGCTCTTTGATAGTATCTTTGTAAGTATAGGCAAACATATTATATAGCTCCTCTTGAGCATACATAGCCTCTTCTACTTTTTTTGAGAATTTTTTGATATTGTAGTTTAGATTTTCATTTAAAATAATATCATTGTCTATTACGCTTAATATCTTTTTGAGTCTATCGGCTACTTCTGTAGTCTGATTTTGTAGGGCTTGATAGTTACTAAGCTTTGTTAGAATTTTATTATCAACCAAGTTTGATTTGAGACTAGATAGCTCTGTAGATAGAGAGTAGAGTACCTTTTTTTGCTCTTGTATCATGCTTTTTTGTTTGAGAACAGTTGATGATAGTGCCAAAAGTTGACCAGAGTGTTCATATATTCGTAGTAGTTTATCTTGGAGCATATCAGCTAGATAGTTTATTCTCAAATCCTTGCTAATAGCAAACTGAGTAGCATTTGATATATCAAATATAGCATCTTGGAGTAGTTTGACTATATCATTGTGTGCTTGAAAAATCTCTTGACTTGAACTATCTTCTGTGATTTTATCTATTTTGATAAGCTCATATTGGCTTAATGCCTTTGCAAAATTTTGATTGGAACCAAGTATATTTAGATGTTTGGTATCATACTCATATAGTGAGTCTATTTTTAGTTCTAGTAGCTCCTCTTCATCTTTGATATCATCTTTTTTATCTTTTTCTCCATTGAGATAGGCATTGGTATCGGCTCTATGTACCTCTATAGTTTGGATAGTTTTGTGAATCATCTTGATATACTCTAGTCCTACTAGCTGTTTTTTATATATCTGATTCTCTTGATAGTGGTCTAAAAAAATCGTATGAGAGGGGAAAACCAATAGTATAAATAGTATAGATATAGAAGCTATAATTTTGGATTTAAAAGATAGTTTATTCATTATATAGAGTGCAGGATTTAATATCTTGTTCATATACATCGGTAGCCCTTTCAAGTTTTAAACCTATTATAACATAAAAAATTAAAAATTAACATTTTTTTCAAATAATTTTATAATAATTTATTTTTAAGTTATATCAAGTTTAATCCCTCTCAAAATAGAGAGGAGTAGATTAATCTCTTTTATCTAAAACTTCAATCGATATGATATCATCATTTTGAGTTATAGAATCAAGTACAGCAAAGCTTTCACTATCATCTTCTTCTATTGCCCCAAATACAGTATGAACACCATCAAGGTGTGGAGTTGGTGCAAAAGTGATAAAAAATTGGCTTCCACCTGTATTTGGTCCAGCGTGAGCCATAGATAGGACACCTCTTCTATGAGGATGATGACTAGTATCAGTTTCACAATCAATAGCCCAATCTGGTCCACCTGTTCCTGCTAGTGCTGGATTACCATTTGGTCCAGAGTGAGGACATCCACCCTGAGCCATAAATCCAGGGATTACTCTATGAAACTTTAGGTTATTATAAAATCCCTCTTTAGCTAAATGAGCAAAGTTTGCTACAGTATTAGGTGCATCATCTTTAAAAAGTTTTGCCCATATTACACCTTTGTTTGTTGTAATCTTTGCGTAGTTATAAGTATCCATAACCTCTTGAGGTATATCGTATCGTTTTGTTTTTTTTCCAAACATTATTGATTGTTCCTTATTATTTAAAATTAGAGTGGTATTATATCATATTAAAAAATAGTAGAGAAATCTATTTGAAGATACTTTATTTTAAATGTACTTATATGAGTTAAAAAAGGAAAAAAATGAAACTATGCGTAGCACTAGATTTACCAACAGCTAATGAGAATTTAAAACTAGCAAAAGAGCTAAAAGGTTATGATATATGGTTAAAGGTTGGATTTAGAACCTATATTAGAGATGGTAAAGAGTTTATCTATAATTTAAAAGAGATTAATCCAAATTTCAAGATATTTTTGGATTTGAAACTTTATGATATACCAAATACTATGGCTGATGCCTCTGAGGAGATAGCTAAAATTGGTGTGGATATGTTTAATATCCATGCTAGTGCTGGTGAGGTGGCTATGAAAATGGTTATGGATAGGCTCTCAAAATTTGAAAATAGACCTCTAGTTTTGGCTGTTACTGCTTTAACATCCTTTGATGATGATAGTTTTAGAAAAATATATGGTAAAAGTATAGATGAAAAAGCTAGAGAGTTTGCTATAATGAGCTATCAAAATGGACTTGATGGAGTTGTCTGTAGTACATTTGAGAGCAAAGAGATAAAAGAGGCTACAAGTGGTGAGTTTTTGACTCTTTGTCCTGCTATTAGACCATTTGGTGAGGATGCAGGAGACCAAAAAAGAGTAGCTACTATTGAGGTGGCAGAAGAGGAGCTAGTGGATTTTCCAGTGGTTGGACGACCGATATATAGGGATACAAATCCTACACAAAAGGTCAAAGAGATATTGAGTAAAATAGAAGATTAACTCAACTTTCAGCTCATAAGTTGTAAAGTATCATAATATAAAACATAAATAAATAATAGGATGTACCATGCAAGGAAAATATAAGGCATTTTGGTTAGATAGTGATGAAAATTTAGTAGTATTGGACCAGAGGTTATTACCTTTTGAGGAGAGAACTGTCACTATAACAGATGCTAGAGAGACGATTGAAGCTATATCTAATATGACGGTTCGTGGTGCAGGGGTAATTGGTAATGTGGGTGCATTTGGTGTATATCTAGCTAGTAGAGAGTGTTGTAGTGATTTTAATAGATTAGAAGAGTTAGCAGATGAGATAAAAGATGCTAGACCAACAGCTGTTAATCTATCTTGGGCTGTAAATCGAATGATGAAATTTGCTAACAAAAAGCGAACTCTTGATGAAAAAAGTTTTATAGAGGCTTTGAAAAAAGAGGCGATAGCAATAGCAGATGAGGATTGTATCAAAACGCAAAAAATTGCAGAGATAGGTGCTGATATTATTGAAGAGATAATACTAAATGAGGGGTTAGATAACTTTAATGTGCTCACTCACTGTAATGCAGGATGGTTAGCAGTTGTAGATAGTGGTACAGCCCTAGCACCTATATATGAAGCACAAAGAAGAGGGATAGATATCCATGTTTGGGTTGATGAGACTAGACCTAGAAACCAAGGGGCTAATTTAACAGCTTGGGAGCTAAACAGAGCAGGTATAGAACATACCGTAATAGTAGATAATACAGGTGGACACCTTATGCAAGAGGGGTTAGTCGATATGGTTATAACAGGGGCTGATAGAGTTGCTAGAAATGGAGATAGTGCTAATAAGATAGGAACTTATCTTAAAGCCTTAGCTGCAAAAGATAACAATATCCCATTTTATGTAGCCTTTCCTACTTCTACTTTTGATTTTGAGATTTTAGATGGAGTTGATGAGATACCTATAGAAGTTAGAGCTCAAGATGAGGTCAAGTTTATCAAAGGTATAGATAGAGAGGATGGAACTCTAAGAGAGGTTCAGATAGTTCCAACTCAATCTGTAGCAATCAACTACGGTTTTGATGTTACTCCTGCTAGATTAATCACAGGACTTATAAC
>JAADFE010000021.1 GCA_013153055.1 Campylobacterota bacterium | reverse complement strand
CGGTTCCTAATTTTGCAAGAAGTCTAATAAAGTTCTTGTACAAATTTCTGGAATTGGAGATTTTAGTCCCGAAAAAAGCGAGGCTAAAGCCATCGGTTCCTAATTTTGCAAGAAGTCTAATAGAGTTTTTGTACAAATTTCTGGAATTGGAGACTTTAGTCCTGAAAAAAGCGAGGCTAAAGCCGTCGGTTCCTAATTTTGCAAGAAGTCTAATAAAGTTTTTGTACAAATTTTTGGAATTGGAGACTTTAGTCCCGAAAAAAGCGAGGCTAAAGCCATTGGTTCCTATTTTTATAAAAGTTTAACACATAAAAAATGGGAGATAGGATGAAAGCAACATTAGAGTCTATTATTTTTGGATTTCGTGAGATTTTGACTTGGCATATTATGAGATATGCCCTAATAAGTGGTTTGATAGTTATAGCTATCTGGATGGGCTTAGGAGCCTTTGTTTGGGATGGATTGGTATCTGTTAGTGAGAGTATTATAGGTATTTTGCCTTTAAATATGATGATTTCAGATGGTGCTACCATGTTATCTATGTTTATATGGTTGATGGCAGTATTTTTAACTTTTGCTCTTGTGTATGTATTTTTGGGTAATTTTTTACTCAATAAAATAGAAAAAGAGAGATACCTCTCTATATCTCTTATATTAATAGTTATTAGTGCTATATTTTGGATGGCTATATGGATGCTAAATCAAGACCTAATCCATGATAAGATAGCAGGATTTTTAAAAACTTTGCCATATACAACAGTGCAACATAGCTTAGCCTATCTACTAGCAGGATATATAATCTACAATGCTATCATAATCAGTATGCTATTTATAGTCAATCTATTTAACAAACCTCTTCTTTCGCATATCTCACAAAAATATTATAATGAAGATGTTCAACAACACAACAAGATGAAATCTTTTGGTTATACTATCAAAGATACGCTAGTTTTTATGGTAGTCTCTTTGTTGGCTTTTCCTCTACTATTTATCCCTTTTGTAAACTTTTTGGTGCAGATTGGATTATGGATGTGGCTAACAAAAGATACTATTGAGTATAACACAGCTTCATTGGTTTTTAAAGATATAGATAAAGAGCTATTGAAAAAAAATAGAGCAGAGGTATGGTTTATCAGTTTTGTGACTGTATTTTTCAATTTGATACCTATTTTTAATATATTTGCACCATTTTTTGGAGAGATAGCGATGTTCCATTATTGGAAAAAGATAGAAAAAGAAGTATAATATATCATCTAAACAAAAAGGAAATAGTATGAAAAAGAGATTAGAAGTAATCAAAGATACAATTAAAAATTCTGATAAATTATCAGATGAACAAAAAAGTTCAAGTTTTAAACTTATAGAAGAGTGGATAGCAGAAGATAAAGCTTTTGGAACTCTGTATGAAAAGCTTTTAGAGGTTTCAGAAGAGATAGAACCTATATTAATAGAGTTAGGATTAGTTTAAATAAAATAAAGGAGAAGTTATGGATGCAATAAAAAAAGAGTTAGAGAGTAGAAAAAATGAGATTAAAAAAGAGGTAAAGTTTCTATTTAAAGCAAATATGAAATTTACAGATTGGGATGTTCCAGAAGCAGATGATGAAGAGGTTGCTAGAATATTACTAGATATTATTCAAGAGGCATTAGATGAGATAAAACAAGATATAGATGATGGAAAATACAAAAACTACTAAAAAAAAAATAGGATTTTGGGAAGCATTTAGTATCGGCGTAGGGGGTATGGTAGGAGGTGGTATTTTTGCTGTTTTGGGTCTAACTATTGACCTATCAAGAGGTGCTGCCCCTATAGCTTTTGGGATAGCTGGATTTATAGCTCTCATTACTGTTTACTCATATGTAAAACTCTCTCTTAGATACCCAAGTGAGGGTGGGACTATAGAGTTTATAGTCCAAGCTTATGGAAATGGACTCTTCTCTTCTATTATCAATAATATTTTGCTATTTAGTTATGTGGTTATGTTAGCACTATATGCTTATGCTTTTGGGAGTTATGGCTCTGCACTATTTTTAGGTAGTGATGTAGAGTGGTTACACAAGGCTTTATCTGCTGGAGTTATTATTCTATTTACATTTATAAATCTACTAGGTGCTGTTATGAGTGGAAAGACAGAGGATATTATGGTCTTTTTGAAGATAGCAATTCTATTACTCTTTATAGCTGTTGGTTATTTTAGTGTTGATTGGAGTCATATGGCACCTTCAGAGTGGACTAGTATGCCATCTATATTAGCAGGTGGATTTATGATATTTTTGGCATATGAGGGGTTTGAGTTGATTGCAAATACAGCAAGAGATATTGAAAATCCTAAACAGAATTTGCCAAAAGCTTTCTACTCATCTGTGATTTTTGTTATTATATTATATATTTTGATTGCTATTGTAGCAGTAGGAAATGTCAGTTTCCAAGAGGCAAAAGAGGCACAAGATTATGTTCTAGCAAAAGCAGCAGAGCCATTTTTTGGACATGTTGGGTTTATCCTTATTGGTATTGGGGCTGTATTGTCCACAGCTTCAGCGATTAATGCTACTTTGTATGGTGGAGGTAGGACTGCTTATCTGATTGCCAAATTAGGAGAGTTACCAGATGAGTTTGAAAAAAAGGTCAAATCAGGTTTTGAGGGCATGATAATTTTAGGATTGCTTAGTATTATATTTGCTACGACTTTTAATATCAACAATATATCAGTAGCTGGTAGTTTAGGCTTTTTGATAGTTTTTGCACTAGTCAATTTTGCCAATTTTGTACTACACAAAGAGACAAAAGGCAATAGATTTATCTCATTTTTTGGAACAGTTTTATGTTTTGGTGCAGCTATTGTTTTGGTTATTCATAATTTTATATACTCACCTACATCACTTGTGACAAGTATGGTAGTACTCTTTGGTGTGACTATATTTAGTTATCTGTATTATAAGTTTAGACAGGGTAAAGGTAAAAGATTAGAAGAGTTTATGGATAAAAGACTTAGAGATGAGGAGAATAACCTGAGATAAACTCAGGTTATATTTTAGTAGATAGGTTTTTCATAAGTGCTAACTCGTTTTAGCCAACCTTTTAGAAAATGTCTCTCTGATGGTTTATTTTTGACTCTATTTTCTAGTACAACTTTTGCTGCATTTGAGAACTCTTTGAGTGCTTGAGGTCCTTTTTGAACAGGTCTCATAGTCTGTAAGACTTGAAGTAGTCCCCAACCTTGATTATTGTACTTCTCTGTCTCTTTGATACCTTTTCCTTTGAAGTTGATATAATCAATCAATGGATACCAACCACCCTCTGAATTGGCTACAGCATTGTAGTTATTTTTTATATAGTCTCTTTTCTCTTTTGGTACATATTTTACTATCTCTGGAATAGCATCTACAACTCTATCAAAGAAAAATTTGGTCTGAAGTGCTTTTGTATTTAGCAAAACAATTTTGAGCTGTTCATATTTTGGAGTACCTTTTGCACCATCAAATGCTTGTTTATTAGCCCACGGGATACCTTTGTCTTTTTGGTCTTTGAGCCATTGTGGTATATCTACTTTGTTATCAATATAGTACTGTATCATATCAGGAAAAGTTTGGTCATACACTACAGGCTGATTGGCAGGATACCAAATAAAGTGACCATACCCCAATGATGCAAAATTCTCACTAGGAGACCAATACATAATATATTTGATATTTCCCCCGGTTTCATTTTTAAATATCTGGTCAGCGATAGCATTTAACTGATAAGGCTCAAGCTCTGGTCTAGTGATATTGTTTTCTACAAAAACATCCTTTTTGACCTCCTTTGTACAGCCACTAAAAAGCATGGCTATCAGAGCAACAGTAGTTGCAAATTTTAAAATTCCCATTTTAAATCCTTTTTTTAGTTTAAGTATAGAAAAAAGTAGCTAATAGCTTTGTTAATATATTATATTAAATCTTTATATTGTAAAAGGTTTAAAATATTCTTTCTATGTAAAATAAAGCCAATTAAGGTAAAATACAGAAAAAATTAATAATAAGGTATAAATCATATGAATATAGCGATACTCTTCGGTGGTTCTAGTTATGAACATGAGATAAGTATAGTCTCTGCAATAACATTAAAAAAAGTTTTAAAAAATGCAAATCTATCTTTTATTTTTGTTGATAGTAATAGGGAGTTTTATCTAATAGAATCTGATAATATGAAATCGAACTATTTTGCGAATGGTGGTTATAAAAAAGCAAAAAAACTTATACTCAAACAGGGTGGTTTTGCTATAGAGGGGATGTTTGGTCTAAAAGAGCAGAAGTTAGGAGTAGTTCTAAATCTAATCCATGGGCGAGATGGAGAAGATGGTAAGATGGCTTCACTACTAGAGTTTAACTCTCTTGATTATATCTCTCCTAGAGTTGATGCTAGTGTGCTTAGTTACAATAAACTATATACAAAACTATATGCTCAAAGTTTAGGTGTAAAGGTGGTGCCATATACTCTACTAAACTCTGATGATAGTAGAGATGTAGAGTTAGAGTATCCAGTGATTATCAAACCTGTTAGACTTGGTAGTAGTATAGGTGTTAGTATTGTCAAAGAGCAGGGTGAACTAGATTATGCACTAGATGTTGCGTTTGAGTTTGACAATCAAGTGATTATTGAGCCATTTATTGATGGTGTTTTAGAGTATAATCAAGCAGGATGCAAAACAGATGATTTTGAACTCTCTATTATAGAAGAGCCAAACAAAGAGGAGTTTTTGGATTTTGATAAAAAGTATCTGGACTTTTCACGAGATGCAAAGGTTATGGATGCTGATATATCAGATGAGCTTAGAGCAAAAATCCAAGACTCTTTTAAAAAGATTTATGGAACTCTATTTGAGGGGAGTATTATTAGATGTGACTTTTTTGTGGTGGATGGTGAGGTTTTACTAAATGAGATAAACCCAATACCAGGGTCTATGGCAAACTATCTATTTGAAGATTTTTCAGGCATGGTGAATAGACTTATAAAACATCTACCAAAAGAGAACAGTATCAAGATAGACTATAGCTATATCAACTCTATCCAAAGTGCCAAAGGTGGCAAGGTATAGATAGCATGATGGATTTTTTGACTTTTAGGAGCTTCATATCTATAGATATTTTGATACTATCATATTATATTGGGGCTATTGTTATTCCGATTGTGATGTGGCTTAGTAAGTCATATTTGCAGAAAAAGATAGCTCTTTTTGATAGAGCAAATCAGATGTTTATGAGCCTATTTAGTCAATTAAATCTAAAAAATAGGATTATATCTATACTTTTGATGTTTTTTATGTTTATCTCTATGGAGATTGTTTGGAGAATGTGTTTTGAGGCTATGATTGGGTATTTCCAGATGATAGAGTCACTAAAAGCTTAATTCTATTTATTGAATTTTATCTCAAAAATATTGTTTCCATCTTTATAGTAGTAGTTTAGTGTATAATCTAGTCTCTCTATAATATTGTTGACTATATATAGACCCAATCCAAATCCACTCTGTCTTTTCTCCTCTTGGGTGAATGGTTCGAGATAATATTCAAGTGGGTGTTCTAAGCTTTTTCCTTTAGATAATACTTTGATAGATTTTTCATCTCCTATAATTTCAACTTGAGACTCTTCTCCATATTTTATAGCATTGTCGATTAAGTTTTTTAGTGCCAAAGATAGTAGTTTAGAGTCGGTTTTTATGATAGCACCATTTGATTGTATAGTTACCTTGTCTCTGTTGGATATAAGTAGTCTGAGACTCTCTTCTATTATCTCATCTATACTTACCTCTTTTAGTTGAGGTTGAAAACTTTGAGTGGTGAGTCTTTCTATATATGCCAACTCTCCAATTAGTTGGTTCATTCTCTCAAATGCACGGATTAGAGTCTTTTTGCTACTGCTATCTTCTACCATCTCTATGGCTATTCTACCTTTGGTAATTGGAGTTTTGAGTTCATGCATCATATTACGCATAAATAGGTTTTTAGACTCTAATAGTGTTTTGATATGATGTATAGCATTATCGAAGCTTTGGGCTATCTGACCTATCTCGTCATTACTTCTATATGTAATTTTGATATCCATATTACCTTTTGCAAACTCTGAAATTTGTCTGTTTAGTTTTTTTAGAGGTGATAGTTTTCTAGTGATAGCTATATATAAAAATAGAAACAAAAATCCTATAAGAGTAGCGATGAACATTGTTAGTTTAAAACGAAAAGTTGTTGATTTGATATCTTTTAGCATTAGTCTAAAACCATATCTCTGTAGATATATATAGTGCGTATCACCTATAGCAAAAATCTGCATCCTACCATATATCGATTCACCCTCAAATATAATTTTTCCTTTGCTTAGAATTAGCATACGATTGGCATTTATAGCTACAGGTTTGACTTTTGAGTTTTTGTAAAATTTTTCTAACTCTTCTTGGCTAGGATTGAGTTGTGCTGTAGAGAGTAGGGCGTTTGATATTAGTCTATATCTAGCCAACTCATCACTCTTTTGTCTCTCTTTGTCCCAAGATATAAAGAAAAATAGAGTTGCAATTAGTAGAGATAGTACTAGTCCAAATAGGATATTGATAAATGTACTAACAGATATGTTTCTCATATATATTAAACTTTTTCAGTCAATAGATATCCTATACCTCTAACAGGTTTGATATAAGAGTTCTCTTTATCTATATTTGATAATTTATGTCTTATTCTTGAAATCATTACATCTATATTTTTAATAGAGCTATTATCATCAATATGTTCACTATCATAAAGGAGCTGTTCTCTTGATACTGCTGAGTTTTTATGTTTAATGAGTATCGAGAGTATATCAAACTCTGCTGCTGTCAATTCGAGTAGTTTATCTTTAAATGTTATGCTTCTAGCATCACTATTTAGTTCAAACAGAGATTTTGGTGTATCTGTTTTATCACTTATCTGTACTCTTCTTAGTATGGTTTTTATACGAGTTACAAGCTCTCTTGGGTCATATGGTTTTGGCATGTAATCATCTGCACCTCTCTCTAAGGCAATAACTTTATCTGTAATATCATCTCTAGCAGAGGATACTATTATAGGTATATGAGAGTTTTTCCTTATTTTTGGTATTACCTCTAATCCATCGATACCAGGTAGAGTCAAGTCCAAGATTATTAGGTCAAATTTATGTTGAGTGAGAAGCGATAGACCTATATATGGCTCTTCTGCTGAGATGACAGATATATCAAATTTGTTTAGATATTCGGTTAAAATTTGGGAAAGTTCGTAATCATCTTCTATCATTAAAATATTTATAATAATAAATCCTTCTACTTTTAAATTCTAATATGTATAGTAACATGAGAGAGATTAATATAAAATAAAGAAGATTGCCATCACCATTGCCCACGAGGGTTTATTACAAAGGAGGTCTAAAAATGTTCTATCAAGGGAGTATATATTTTTAAGAAAGGAGTTCATTATATACTAAATCTCGT
>JAADFE010000118.1 GCA_013153055.1 Campylobacterota bacterium | reverse complement strand
TATTGACTGATTGACCACCACATCCACTAGAGCGATATACATCCATCTTGACCTCATTTGGTTTTATATCAACCTCTACATCATCAACCTCAGGGATAACAGCTACAGTGATTGCTGAAGTGTGTACTCTACCTTGTGTTTCAGTATCTGGAACTCTTTGAACTCTATGTGTTCCAGCTTCATATTTTAGCTGAGAGTAAACACCCTCCCCTTTAATTTGGGCTATTAGCTCTTTGTATCCACCAGCTGTTCCATCAGATGAGCTTACTATCTCTACTTTCCATCCCATCTGTTCAGCATATCTTAGATACATCTTGAATACATCTGCTACAAATAGAGCTGCCTCATCACCACCTGCTCCTGCTCTAAGCTCTAGGTAGATATTTTTGTCATCATTTGGGTCTGATGGAATCATTAGAACTTTTATATCTTCTTCTAGTTTAGGAAGTCTAGGTTCAAGTTCTGATAACTCCTCTTTTGCCAAATCTCCTAACTCATCATCACCCAAAAGTTCTTTGTTTTCAGCTATAGCATCAGC
The DNA here is from genome assembly GCA_013153055.1 of Campylobacterota bacterium. Classification (GTDB taxonomy): domain Bacteria; phylum Campylobacterota; class Campylobacteria; order Campylobacterales; family Sulfurovaceae; genus UBA1140. The sequence goes on along the minus strand of JAADFE010000118.1, from coordinate 6,945 downwards.
TACTTCTATATACTCTTTTGCTTTCTCTACTAGCTTAGAGAGAGATGCTTGTTCTTTGCCTAATTCGGTCATCCTTTTGATATCACTAGCGATATCTGGTGAACTTAAAAGAGTGTTTATCTCATTATATCTATCTATAAATGGTTGTAATTTTTCTTGAAACATGGTAAAAACCTAATAGTGGGATGGGGTGATAGTGTGGGGATAAAACAATCCCCTATTTATAATTATGCAGCTTCAATCTTATTTACAAGTTTGTTAAGTCTGCTCACTTTTCTAGCAGCTGTTGATTTTTTTAGAAAACCTTTGCTTACCATTTTGTGAATTTGTTTGTTTGCAATTTTAAACGCTTCAGATGCTGCCTCTTTATCATTCGCTTCTGCTGCTACTACTACTGCTTTAGAAATATTTTTAAGTCTAGTTCTGTAGTATCTGTTTCTCTCAGTTCTAACTGCTGTTTGTCTAATTCTCTTGATTGTTGACTTGTGATGTGCCATACTTACTTATGTCCTTTGTCTTTTCTCTATCTTATGATATTTTGGGGATTTACCCAAATTAATTCGCGAATTGTATCGAAAAAACTCTTTGTTTTTCTTTATTTTATCTCCTACGATATGATAATGCCTCTAATATATGTACTTTGTCAACTATTTTAGAACTATCTAAGTCTGCAATAGTTCTAGCCACCTTTTTAATACTCCCTATACTCCTATGAGACAATCCAAATTTCTCTATAGCAGAGAAAAGTATATTTTCTGCTTGAGGTGATAGTTGACAAAACTGCTCAATCTCATTTTCACTTAGCTTTCCATTTAGTCTCTTTTGTCCTCTATTTTTTTGAAACTCAAATGCCTTGTTGACTAGTTTTTTCATCTCTTTGGAGCTAACTCCTTTTTTATCATCCAAACTAACCTCTTGCATCACAACAAATATATCGATACGGTCTAAAAATGGGTCTGATAGTCTATTTTTGTATCTCTTTATCTCCTGCTCGGAACATCTACAGGTTTTCTTTTTGGAGAGCAGATTACCACACGGACATGGGTTCATAGCCCCCACAAACATAATATCTGCCTCATACTCTATTTTTGCATTTACTCTTGATATATTCACTTTTTTATCTTGAAGAGGTTCTCTTAGGGCTTCTAGTATATTTTTAGGGAAATGGGGTAGCTCATCAAAAAAGAGTATCCCATTGTGTGCTAAAGCCACCTCTCCTATTTTTGCCCTAGATGAACCACCACCAAATATAGAAGCCGTTGTAGCTGTATGGTGAGGTGAACGAATAGGTCTTTTTGCTAAAAAATCAGGTGTCACCCCATCTAAAAATTGATGCTTGGCTATAGATAACATCTCCTCTTCTAATAGTGGTGGCAAGATATCTCTAAGCCTTTTGGCTATCATACTCTTTCCACATCCAGGGTTTCCCTCCATTAAAAAGTTGTGCATACCAGCAGAGGCAACTAGAGAGGCTCTCTTGGCTATAGTTTGACCTTTGACATCACTAAAATCTAAATCAAATGAACTCTCATCATAGTAGGTCTCTCCTGCTATATTAAGCTTTTTGGATTTGTATGTAAATTTTTTGCTATAAGCTATATGCTCTTTGTCTCTTAGCACTTTTATAGCCTCATTGAGGGAAGAGACAGGAATAAAATCAACACCAGCGATATGTTCTAAATGTGTCATAGCCTCTTTTGGTACTATCGCTTTTTGTAAAATACCTTGCTCTTTTAGAGATAATATGATAGGAAAGAGTGTTGAACTAGATTTAACTCTACCATCTAAACCCAATTCACCAAAAACAAATAGGTTATCCTCTGAGATACTCTCTTTGCTTAGAGCAACCAACAGAGCTATAGATAAATCAAAATGGGTTCCACTCTTTTTTATATCACTAGGACTTAGATTGACTGTAATTTTTAGTGGAGGGAATTTAAATCCATTGGTAAGTAGAGATGATTTGACTCTCTCTTTTGACTCTTGGATGTCACTACTAACTAGTCCAACCACAGAAAATCCGGGCAATCCTTTTGTAAAAGTAGCCTCCACCTCTATAGTCTTGGCACTCAATCCATCTAATGAAGCACTAAATAGACGATTGACAATTATCTCATTTTTAAAATTGTTTTGTTGGGGTGGGAGATTACCACTATTTGTATCTATACTCATAGTGTATTTTAACATAAAAAGTTTATATTTGTTTAAAATATATCAAATTGTAATATTAAATTTCTTATAAAACTCTTTGAGAAAATCGTCAGTTCATAATTTTCCAAGAAGTCTATTATGGCAATATATATATAGGAGTTCCATCTCTAGTCATATCCCAAACCTCTTCTATATCCTCATTACTCATAGCAATACACCCTTCTGTCCAATCTAACAACATTGGCAACCAATCTCCAAAAGGAGAGAGAGACCAATTAGAGGGTGTACCATGAATCATTATCATACCACCTGCACTTAGATTTAACTCTTTTGCTTTTGCTATATCATTTTTGTTTGGATATGAAATATGTATGGATTTATTATATAATTTACTATTTTGTCTCCAATCCAAGACATAAACCCCTTCAGGAGTTCTCATATCCCCTTCAAAAGTTTTCGGACCTATAGGGTTAAGTCCTAAAGATATATGATATTTTTTATATATTCTTCCATTGGCAGAGAGATATAACATATGTGTTGATTTTTTTATTATAACTTTATCTGCCATCTGAATAATCTCACCATAGGATAAAATAGATAATATAAAAATCAAAAAAACAGTTTTAAACATAAAAAAACCTTCTAAAAATCATTTAAAATTTCTTCTTTAACTCTATCACATTCATCCTGAAGAGATTTTAAATCTCTACTATTATCTATCAAATATGTAGCTTTGAGTTTTTTTGTTTCAATACTTAGCTGTGACCCTACTCTCTGCTGTGCCTCTTTTGGTGTACATCCATCTCTATCTATCAACCTCTCTAACTGTATTTTTGGTGTTGTATAGACGACTATACTCTTTTGTATAGGATAACGATTGGTCTCAAAAAAGAGTGGAATATCTACTATATAAGGTTTTTGATAGATATCTTGCTCAGTAGATAGTCTCTCTATCTCTTTATATATTAATGGATGAACCAACTCTTCTAATCTCTTTTTTTCTATAGGATTAGAAAATATAAGTCCACCCAAAGCTTTTCTATCAACTCTCAAATCCTCCTTTATATACTTAGAACCAAAGAGTTTTTCTATCTCTAAATAGTTATCATCTAATACCTGATGAGCTATCCTATCAGCATCTATAATAACAAAACCAAAATCTTCAAAAATTTTGGCTACGGTACTTTTACCAGTAGCAATTCCCCCTGTCAAAACAACAGCATATTCAAAAACCATATTATTCTCCATATAATAAATAAAACAAATCAAAAAAAATTTATTAATAAATTTTTTTTATCTTGTTCTTTTAACTAAAAAAACAATATAATCTTATCAAATATTTTAATATAAAAGGAACTTTTATGGCTTTTTCACCAAAAAATCGTGTTGGTACGATTAGTGGTATCATTTTCGTCGCTATTTTTGCAGCAGCAGCAACTTATATAGCAGGACTAGCACCTGTTCATGCATTGGGGTTATCTCCACTTGTTATTGGTATTGTTATGGGGATTTTTTATGCCAATACACTTCACAATCATATCCCAGATGCTTGGGATAGAGGAGTTGTATTTTCAGGGAAAAAGATTTTGAGATTTGCAATTGTGATTTATGGGTTTAGAATTACTTTTCAGCAAATTATAGAAGTAGGTCTTGCTGGTTTTTTAGTCTCCTTAATTATGCTATCAACTACATTTATACTCGGTACATGGTTAGGAAATAAAATCTTTGGAATGGAAAAAGATACGGCTATGCTAACAGCTTCTGGGGCATCTGTATGTGGAGCTGCTGCTGTTTTGGCAACAGAGCCTGTACTAAAAGCAGAAGGACACAAAACAGCTATCGCAGTGTCTATGGTTGTACTATTTGGTACTATTTCGATGTTTCTCTATCCTGTTTTATACGCTTCTATAATAGAACCTGCCACTGGATTTTTACATATGACTCCAGAGCAGTTTGGTATATTCGTAGGGGGAACCATTCATGAAGTAGCTCAAGTGGTAGCAGTTCCTGCTTCTATTCCAAACTCTCCTGAGGTTATGGCAAACTCTGCTGTTATTGTCAAGATGACTAGAGTTATTATGATAGCACCTATGCTTATAGTTTTAGGGATTTATTTAAGCTATAGTGCAAAAAAAGATGGTAGTAGTAGTGATAAAGTAAAACTGGTTATACCTTGGTTTGCTGTTTATTTTATAGCTGTAGCTGGATTTAACTCATTTCATCTAATTCCTGAGAATATAGTCTCAATTATTAATGAGATAGATACATTTTTGCTCACTATGGCAATGACTGCACTTGGAATGGGTACTAGATTTGCTAAATTCAAAGGATTAGGGTTAGCTCCTATCTATACAGCTCTTGGTATGTTTATCTGGCTTGTATTGGGTGGATTTGTGATTACAAAAGTGGTAACAACTATTCTCTAAATCAAAAAATATATCCTCTATTTTAGGAGATATATTTTTACATCTTAAACGAAAATTAATTTTCTTCTTTCCAATAAATGTTATAATCATAAAATAAAAATAAAATTTCAAATGAGAAAACGAATATGTTATATAAATATAAAGGTATTACCAAAGAGGGTAAAAATGTTAGTGGTACAATAGAAGCCTCTAGCAAAGATGAAGCAAAACAAAAACTCAAAAATCAAGGAATATTCTATAAAGATATAAAAACAACAAAAGAGATAACTCTAAAAAATTTCTCAAAAAGAGAGATGCCTGGACCTCTCCTTAGTTCATTTGCAAAAGAGTTATCATCATATCTAAACTCAGGTATGGCGATATTGACTGCTATTAGATTGATAGAAGACCAACATCAAAATGAAAAAAAATATGCCTCTTTTTTAGCATCTCTAAGGACTATGATAGAAGAGGGTAAATCACTCTACCATGCACTAAACTCTCAAAGTGTATATAGTATGCCAGATTTTTTCCTACAAAGTATAAATGTAGCAGGACAAAGTGGTAAAATGGTACCAGTTCTTATTCAGATGGGTAACTTCTTTTCTACTCAAGCCAAAATAAAAAAACAGGTTGGTAATGCTCTTGCTTATCCTATGTTTATATTTATTGTGGCTATTGGAATGGTTGGCTTTTTGATTACATTTGTAGTTCCAAAGATTACTGGAATATTTGAAGATACAGGTCAAGAACTACCTCCTATTACACAGTTTGTTTTAAGCGTTAGCGATTTTTTAAGCAACCACTATATTGGACTCATCTTAGGTATAGTAGGAACTATTATAACATTTAAACTAGCCTATAACTATATATACTCATTTAAAAAACTCTATGATAGTTTTGTACTAAAAATACCTGTCATAGGTTCACTAATACAAAACCATGAATTGGGTAGATTCTCTTATATCTTATCTCTTATGTTAGACTCTGGTGTATCATATGCTCATGCTGTCAAATTAGCCACTAGTACATTTAATAACTCAGCATTCAAAGATTCATTTGAAGATGCTTCAAAAAGAGTTATAGAAGGAAATAAACTATCTCATTCACTTCAAAGAGGAAGTGGAGTAAAACCAAAAAGAAACTTTATGCAAGCACTGGCTTTAGGTGAAGAGTCTAGTGAGGTAGCACAAATTTTAAGCAATATAGCATCTCTATATCAAGAGGAGAATGATGATAAACTCAAACTCCTTCTTAGCCTATTGGAACCTTTTATGATGCTGTTTATTGGTGGTATTGTAGGAATTATTGTATCAGCTATGTTATTACCTATCTTTTCTATGAACTTAGGTGCAAATATGTAATTTGAGAACAAATATTTTTTGGTATAATATAAAAAATATTAAGGAGATTTTAAATGAAAAAAATAGTTTTGGCTACCATGTTAGTAAGCTCACTAAGTATGGCTGATTTTATAGGTGGAGAGGTTAACTTAGGGTACTACACACATAATCCTAGTGGAACAGCTCAATATGATGGGGATAGTATAGATATTGAAGATGATTTAAAATGGGAAAATGAACAAGATATATTCTTAAAAGTATATTTGGAGCATCCTATACCTGTTATTCCTAATATAAAAGTTGGATATACAGACTTCTCTCACTCTGGAGATGGAACACCTAGCACTAGCTTTACTTTTGGTGGTGAAAACTATACTACCTCTGCAAATATTACATCTGACTTTAACCTAAAAATGTACGATATAACTTTATATTATGAACTTTTGGATAATTGGTTAAATTTAGATGCAGGTATAAATGTAAAATATATAGACGGAGATATCTCTGTAGATGGTAGAGATAGTACTGGAAAACCAATCCATGAAAGTACTGATTTTGAACTACCAATTCCTATGCTTTATGCCAAAGCCAAAATTGATATTCCAACAACAGATTTAAGTTTTCAGGCAGAAGGAAACTATGTAAATTATGATGGAAATACTCTTTATGATTTAGAAGCAGGAGTTAGATATCTATTTGCATTAGGATTTGGAGTAGAAGCAGGATACAAAACTCTAAAAATCAAAATAGATGATGTTGATGACTTTAGTATGGATACAGATTTCAATGGCTTTTATGGTAAAGTTGTTTGGGATTTTTGATGGCAAAGCAAAGATTTAGGGATGTAAAAAAGGGAAAAGTAACTCCTTCGCAAAAGAGCAAAAAAAACTCTGAGAGTTCTTCTCTCCCTTTTGCTACAAACTTTCAAAAAACAAAAGCAGCTATTACAGATAGCTTTATGCTTTTGATGCCTATTATGTATATAGTATTCTATCTAGTTATGGGTGGTAGAGAGGGATTTGCTGAGGATAAACTAATGGGATGGA
>JAADFE010000005.1 GCA_013153055.1 Campylobacterota bacterium | reverse complement strand
AAATACCACTGTGAAGCCTCTTTGTCACTTGGTTTTTCTAGGGCTACTACTCTAGCACCTCTAGGGTTTAGATGTTCTGTAATCCTTTTGATTGTACCACCTTTTCCTGCAGCGTCTCTTCCTTCAAATATCATGAGGATTTTAAGTCCTTTGTCTTTGACATGGTTTTGAAATTTGAGTAGCTCTACTTGGAGTCTTCTAAGCTCCTTTTCATACTCTATTTTCTCTTTTTTTACCCATATTTGGACTTTTCCATTTTTCTCTTTTTGCATTGAGCTTTTCTCTTTTTTATTTTTTGCCACTACTTCTATCTCCTATCCTATAAATTTACCACTTTTTGTTCTCTGTGCTTCCATAATCTCTAACTCTCTAGCCCCTGATATTGCTATATTTTGGTCTAAAGTGTAGTCTAAACTCATATCTCTATTTTCATAGTCAACTTTGTTTAGTATAACCTTTAGTGCCTCTAATCTAGCTTTGTGTTTATTGTTTGAGCGAATAACAGTCCATGGAGCTGTGTGAGAATGTGTTTGTTTTAGCATTTTGTATTTGGTATTGGTAAAATCATCCCATCTCTCTTGGGCTTGTACATCTATTTCGCTTAGTTTCCATTGACGAAGTGGGTCTGTTTTTCTGCGTTCAAATCTTCTAGCTTGTTCATCTTTGGTTACAGAAAAATAGAGTTTGATTAGGATTGTGCCTTGTCGTACTAAATCTTTTTCAAACCCTTTGACCCCTTTCATAAAATCTTCATACTCTTTTTGGGTACAAAAGCCAAAAACAGGCTCAACCATAGCACGGTTGTACCAACTTCTATCAAAGAGAACCATCTCTCCACCATGAGGAAAGTGTTGGATATATTTTTGATAGTACCATTGAGTTTTTTGCTCTTCTGTTGGTTTACCAAGTGCTACTACACGGTAGTGTTTCTCATTCATATATCGAGTGACTCTTCTTATGGTACCACCTTTTCCTGCAGCATCACGACCTTCAAATAGTATAATCATCTTTTTGCCTGTAATCTCAAGATGTTTTTGTAGTTTGATTAGCTCTGCTTGATATGGCTTTAACTCTTGCTCTTGTTTTCTCTTTTTTATGGCTTTGTTTTCAAAATCTGTAATCTCTTTTCTTTTTCTATAACTATTTATTAGTGTCTCAAGAGATATCCTCTCTCCATCTATCTCATAGCTATCTATTTTTGGTTCTAATATATTTTTTTCCATAACTTCAACTTCCATTATAAGCTCCTCTTATATATTTAAAAAAAATTGTATTAATATATACTAATAAATGTTCTAAAATATTTGTTATATTATAGCTAAATAATACTCTAAGATATATAAGATTGTGTAAGAAAAAATAACATTTCATCTGAAAATCGACAATATATAACTTCTTTTATTCCAATTTGTAATATCTCTTTTTTTTTGTATAATTATAAAAAAAGGAGTAGGTAGTATATGCAAGAGGCAAAAAAGTTATTTCAAAAGCTAAAAATCATCTCTTTGTTGGATTTGGCTCTGCTGACTCCGTCTAGTTATAGTAGCTATATATTATCTACCGAGTTAAAAGAGGGAGAGGTTCAGACCTTTGAGGCTATAGTAAAAGAGAGTTCTCTTATCAATGGTAAGCTTAGGGTAGTTTTTGATTTACCTAAATTAAATAGAGAGCTTAGTTCTATATTTTTTAGAGTAACTCCATATCATCATAGATTATTTGTCGTAGGGAGTCATCACTATATTCAAGGTAGAGTAACTAGTTTTAGAGGTGAGCTTCAGATGTCTCAACCAAAATCTATTAAAAGGGTAGGGGAGATTATTCCAAAATACTCAACAGCTATCAAACAGAGTAGTATGAGAGCCTTGATAGAGTACTATATAACAGAGCAAAATCTATATCAAGAGGGGTTAGATAGTAGAGAGGTTGGAGCGTTGATGAGACTTCATTATCCTAAAAAAAATAAAGATATAGAAGATATAGACAAGGATGCTATGAAATTTATTGAGGCTTTTAACCATATGAAAAAGCTAAAGGGAAAAAGAAAAGATTTTCCTGCTATAGATAGACTGGATGGAGATATAGGAGAGTTTGTATCCAATCTTCCATTTAGATTAACAAAAGAGCAACAGATAGTGATAGATGAAATCCAAAGGGATTTAAATCAAAAAGTAAAAGCTACCAAAAGGTTAGTTATTGGTGATGTAGGTTCAGGAAAAACTATGATAATATTAGCCTCAGCCATGATAGCATATCCTCATAAATCCATACTAATGGCTCCTACTTCACTACTTGCTATACAGATATATGAAGAGGCTATCAAATATCTACCTAAAAATATAAAAGTAGCACTAGTCAAGCAGGGAAAGAGTGAGGGGGATTATAGTAGTGCAGATTTTATTATAGGGACTCATGCACTTTTATATAAAGATGATATGCCTCAAGCCTCATTGGTAATGATAGATGAACAGCATAGATTTGGAACAAAACAGAGAGCATTTTTGGAGCAGATGATGGCAAAAGGTGACAAAAAGCCTCATTTTTTGCAATTTTCTGCCACTCCAATACCTAGAACTCAGGCTATGATGGAGAGTGAGCTTATAGATGTGAGTTTGATAACCTCTACACCATTTCAAAAGGATATCACTACTAAGGTTATATCAAAAGAGGATTTTGCAGGACTACTTGGAAATATTAAAAGTGAAATAGCACAAAATCACCAAGTTTTAATAGTATATCCATTAGTTGAAGAGAGTAGTGAGATACCATATCAATCTATAGATGAGGGTAGAGGTTTTTGGGAGAGTCGATTTGAAAATGTTTTTGTCACTCATGGTAAAGATAAAAATAAAGATGAGGTTCTCTTGGAGTTTAGAGAGAAAGGAGATATACTCTTAGCTACTACAGTTGTAGAGGTTGGTATCTCTTTACCTAGACTTACTATAGTAGTTATAGTTGGAGCTGAGAGATTAGGATTAGCAACTCTTCATCAACTTCGAGGTAGAGTAGGGCGACTTGGACTGAAGAGCTGGTGCTATCTATTTACTAATAACCCAAAAAATAGCAGACTTCACTCTTTTGCTCAGACTATGAGTGGATTTGAGATTGCTAGATTGGATTTGAAATTTAGAAAGAGTGGGGATATATTAGATGGAACTATACAGAGTGGATTGCAGTTTAAGTGGTTGGATTTGGCTGAGGATGAGGAGATTATCAGTGTAGCCAAGAGTAGGCTTAAATGATTTGAACCACTTTCCACTCTTGATTTTCTGTTCCTCTTACTTTTTTGTGAAAGCTTTGTAGTTTGGTACCATCTTTTGTCTTTTTGTATTTGACATCTAATACATTTAGTGACCATCTATTGACTATAAACAAATAGCCTTTATCATCTGAATGTTCTAGTTTCCACTCTTGATGGTCGTTTTTACGAGATTTTTTCTTATTTAGTATAATCTTGGCTCCATCATTAGTATTTGCTTGGGCTACCTCTATCACTTTGCCTGTAGATGGACTTTCTATAAATACATAACTCTTTTTCTTGTTTGCTTTTGTAAAAATCCAATGTTGTTTAGGATTGGTTTTATCTATAGCTTCTATAATGACCTCTTCTTTGTCATTGAAGCTTATAGCTACATCTCCTAGTTTGGATACTAACATAAAGGTTTTAGTCTTTATAGGTTCTTCTTTTTTATCTACTGGTGGTTTGGTAGTAGTAGTTGTTGTCTCATTTCTAGTTGTTTCTGGTTTGCTATTTCGTCTTCTATACCAAACTATTATGGCTAAAATAGTAATAATAAATCCAGAGAGTGTTGGAGAGAATTTACTTAGAATATCTCCATATTTTTCGTTTAGCTCCTCTTTTATCTCATTGAACTCTGTTGGCTGTTTTGTATCTGTAGTAGATGAACCTAGCTGTTCCATTTTTCTATAGTTTGTGACATATAGATTTTCATCCCCTTGAATTTTTTTGACTAGTTGATTTTTCTTTTTCTCCCAACTACTTACAGGGTCTAGGTTGTTCCATGCTATAAACATCTTCTCTTGAGATTTTGAGATTTTGAGTCCATAACGGTCACGCATATAAAAATAGGTTCTAGCTATATCTCCAAATACAGAGTCTCTAGGTTCTGCTTTTCTACCGTGAAAATCTATCTCCATATTGACTTTGCCATAAATTCTTTTTTCTGCCTCTATCATACCATATTTGAAGTTACTTCTATCACCATTAATCTCTCCTATAGCAGGAACGAGGTTGTGCATATCAGCTTCCATCTGTCTAAATTTGGTATTGGTTTGACGGCATGTCATTCGTCCACCATTTTGCCAACACTTTAGTTGGTGTCCAAAATGCCAAGCAGGAACTATATGTTCCCACTCAATTCTCTCTGAACGATTTTTATTTTTTCTATAGTGAAAGCCACATGTTTTATGAATAGGAACTAGTTTTTTACCTGTTATGATATATTTACAGTTACTATAAAAAGCTTTTTGATGTTGTGGATATATCTGTAGTGCTAAAAGTCTTTTGGATTTACTAAAAGAGTATTTTTCTTCTTTGATACCTAAAATAGGTTCATCTATAGTAGCTACATCTTCATCATATAGGTCTCCATCTTGTTGCATAAGATATTCTTGCCCATTGACAATGATTTTTTTTAGAAGTTCTCCACTATTTTTTTGAAAAAATGTATTTATGTCTCCACTATCAAAAAAGTTTTGAGCTTCATAGTTTTCATAAGTATCTTGTTTATCTTGTGATATAGCGATTGTGATTGTAAATAGTATTAAAAATAAGGAATTTTTCATGATTATTTAATAAAGAATATATAAGTTAAAAATTAGTACCTAAATTATATATATTTAGATACTAAAATACTATTAATATAGACCAAATTTCCCATCTGCTCTTTTATACATAACTCTCATAAGTCCGTCATAGTCATTAAAAACTATAAATTGTCTCTTTTTTTCAGCTTTTAATGCCTCTATAGCCTCTTCAAAATCTAATGGTTTATGTAGTTCTAAATCCATAGGTACTATCTCTACTTCATCTGGTTCAAGGTCTAATACAGCTTCAGCTTCAGCCCCCATATCCTTGAATGACATTACTTTATGGTCTTTGATTTTATCAGCATATCTTCTTAGTGCCTTTTGAGCTCTATTGATTGCCTCATCTGCTGCTGTGTATACATCTTTGTCTCTTTGAGTGATGACAATTGTATTTTTGTCTTTTAGATTAATAACAAGTTCGAGTAGTACTCCATCTTTGTTTTTATTATCACCTGAGATAATAGTGTTGGTTGAGATAATAGTTAAATTGTATTTATTTAGACCATCAATTGCCTCTGAAATGTAATTTCTAATAGAATCTGATAGGTCAATATGTCTTCCCACTATATTTTTACTCATGATAAATCCTTTTATTCTTTTGTTATACTTAATGAAATTAAGTTTAATATTATAGCGAATATAGGTAAACGAAAGGTAAATCAAGACCAATTCGTTTGATAAAATTAATTTTTTATTAAAGTTTTTGAACAGTTCTTCTATGAAAGGTTATATTTCTATCTAATCCACCCAATGCCACACTCAATGCACTTGGGTCATCAAAATCTTTATAGGTTACATATACATCTATTACTATAGATAGAGCTGAATCAAAGCCTACTGGATTAGAAACATTCCATATTGGTGTAATATTTGTTCCACAGTTTGGTAGTAGTTGACTATTACCTATATATTGCATGTGTGTTTTGATAGTATATAGGTTACTAGCATCTCCAAATGTAGCGTTTATATTTTCTATACAGTTATTATTTGATACTCTATCATAATTGATAGCATATAACATAGCAAGTTCAGTATAACTTCTTGCTAATAGACTAGCCTGTTCTTTTTGATACTGTTGTGTTGTTGTTTTGACAGTTTTACTTGTTACATTCATAATCAGTGCTGTAAGTGATGCCATTATAAATATAACAAATATAGCTGTAACCATAGAGAAGCCACCTCTATGATTTGGAATAGTTTTTTTCTTGATATTTTTCATCTGATTACTACCTTGACTTTACATGAACTTATATTATTATCTGGACCTATCTGTTCTACAGCACATATTTTAAATCTCAGTGTTCCACCATTTTCAGAAAATTTGAAAACGGATAAATTTTTCATCAAAACATGTCTAGTAGCATTTAGATAACTATCTCCATTCCACGGTTGATAATTTGAGTATAGAACCAAATCAAAATGACCATCTCCATCTAGGTCTTCTGGTGCAATAGCATATGCACTCCATGCTAGTTTATATCTCTCTGTAATTATTTTAGGAACTATAGCTGGATGAGCAGTTGTTGTTGTAAATGCAAATGTTTTATTAGTATCATTTACTACAGGAAAGATGCAATCAGTATTACTTGTTGCTAATAGTTCTGGTATCATACCCATACAAAGTGGATTATACTCATCACTAGAGTTATAATAGTTCTCATTATGCATAAATAAAACAGCTGCTGAATGATTTCCATCTGATAAATCAACTCTTCCATTTGATAGATTTGAGATAATATTAGCTACATTATCTAGGTTTGAACCTGGTGTTTCAAATCCATTTTGAGAAGCAGTTTCATAATTAGCAACTCCACTCCAATTTGGAGTAGCATGAGAGGCAAAACTATCATTATCATAACCTATCCACTCTATAGTTGTATATTTTGTTCCACCTGTTTGAACATCCTCTATAGGTAGCCAATCTGTATCTGTTGCTGTACCATTTAGAAATTTGATATGGTCTTTTGATATGGTTGTACCTTGTATTCTATATGTAAGACGGTTAGCTATCTCATTTGCTACCAATTCAGTTTTTGTATTCACTTTATATATGGACTTTTGTATAATATAATTTTCATATACTTGTACAATAATTTGAGATGCTAATGATGCTACAATACCTAATATAACTAGTACAAATATCACCTCTATAAGTGAAAAAGCTTTTTTATTTTTTTTCAATACTGTTTCTCCCCTAATGAATATGTTCCTATATTACAAGAAAAAGCATTAAGTGTAATGCTTTTATTTAGCTCTGCAACATCGGTATTGTTACTAGTTAGATTTACTTTCACGAACTTAATATTACTCTGTTTTGGAGATATATCTTGGTTATTATATATATTATTTCCTACATCTATATCTGCTTGATTAAAAGCTGACACAGGTCTATCATTAGCAAATGTAACAGTTGTACGAATAGAGATATTTTGGTCAACATATGCTCCTATAGAGGCATTTGATACCTCTGCATTGAATATAGTAGCACCCATAACTTGGTTGTTATAGTCATCAATATCATCAAATTGATCACGCGTAGTCTCATTTAAATCAGGACCAATAGCAAATGCTGTTAAATTACTATCACCTATAGATGATGTTCTACTTGATAGATTTACATCTACTATTCCTGCTAATCCAAAAGGCGAACCTGGTACTGCATTGGTTAATTGTATAATTGGTGCTACACCTGCTGAGTTATTGGCATCACCCTCATCCCAATGTTTACTTAATAATATAGCAGTGTGTGTAGATACCTCTGCTATTGCTTCTTGTTGTAATGCTACAAATCCACTATTAACTGATTGTTGGATTAGCATTGGTGTTGAGAGTAGTACTATACCTATTACAACGATAGCAAAGATAAGTTCTATCATTGCTATACCTTGTCTAAATTTTTTTCTTATCATAATATATTACCAATCCATTCTATTTGTTCTTGTTCTATTTGCTTTTATATCTATAATATTTCCTGCTTTTCCTATTCCAGTCATAGTACCGACAACATCACCTCTCCATCTATTTTTCCAAAAAGGATTACCATTTCTAGCTGGATTTGAATGGTATTTAAGCCATGGAGATGGGTTTATCGAAACTTCTGTATCAATAGATGTATTATCTGGAATAGTACCACCTGTATAGTTTGTTTGTAAATTTAATCTTCCTTTTGTTCCTTGATTAAAGTTTGGAATAATATTTGGTGTAACTGTTACACTATCCTGAGATAATGGATTAATTGTTCCATCGACTGTACTATCATGTAAAATAGATAGATACCATCCCATCTGTGTTCTAAAGTTATTTAATCCATTATTTCCTATCATATCATTACAAAATGTTCTATTATGATTACAAAATATATATACTCCAAGAGGAGTAGAGCTTGATTTTGTAAAGCTATCTGGATAGTTCTCTCTATCTGGAATAACTGCTCCATAGTATAGAACTTTTGATTTATTTAAAATCTGTTCTCCTTTTGGAATAAAATCATTTATCTCATTATCTGCTAAGTTACTACCTGAATTTATGGAACTAACCATAACTTTATTAAATTTGATTTTAACAGGATTTATAGGTTTATTTAAACTTTTTCTTATATTATAAAGTATACTTAAATGGGTTTTACCTTTTTCATTATCCTCAAAATCATCTATTAATAGTGTAGAGTTATTATCTAAAACAGTATCTTCTGATATAGCCAAATATCCATTGTTATTATGTTTTTCTCTTTTCTGTATAGTTACAATATCTCCTTGTGGACTTTGAGATGTTTTAATAGTTTTAATTATTATATTACCAGATGAAGGATTATTGAATAGACCTCTATCAGTTGTGATATTATAATCAAGAGAAAAATCTACTTGATGAGCTAGACAACTCTTAGTAAAGTTTGTAGTAGTTTTACCATTTTTCTCTTTTGCTGTTATATATCCATCTATTAGTATAGCCATACTATCATCTTGATTTAAATCACCCATATATAAAAAGTCATTGTGTGCATTACCATTATTGCTTTTTACATTGAAATTTACATCAAAACTATATGGTTGGAAATATACTCTCATATCATAATAATGATTATATGTAGGGTCAGATGAATGAATATCAAATGTTGTATAGATATTACATCCATATTTTCCATTGTTGTCAGCTTCATTGGCTGATGAATTTAAAATACAATCACCTTTTTTATTATCTACATCTGTCCAATTTTCATCCTTTACTTTTATGAGAAATTTCCCAACATTATCTCTTAAGAGTTCTTTATTTGTATTAATTCCACCAATAAAGTTATAATATTTTAAATCTTTGTCTTTTGTATCATTACACGATGTTTTATTACCATCAAATTTTAAATTGGCATTGACCTCTTGAGATGTACTATTACTTTTATATTGTACATTATAATTAGTATCAACCTCACCTATATCCGAAATAGCTTTTACTTGTAATTCATATCCATATCCTGCGGCTAGAGCTATACCATTAGGGTCATCTTGATTACTTGTTGCAAGATGGTCTCTAATAGTTCCATCATCTGCCCATAACATTAGTTTAAACCCTGCTGGACGAATTGCAAAATTGTCTCTAGCATATGTGTATCTAAGTGAACTATTATTATCAAATACAGAGGTATTATTTGTAAAATCTCCTTGTACTATACTTTGGTTCTGCTCAAGATAAGATATTCTAAATTTAACATCTTTTGAAGCATCAAGTTTAAGTTCATTTTTATCCTCATCTATAATATTAAATCTACTAGCTTTGTGGTCTAAATATTTATAATAAGTATATAATATATTTGAAGTTGTACTATTATTATCCAACAATTCAATCTTTAGAGTTACATTTTCTATTGGAAACTCTTGAAAGTTTGATAAATTTTTATCATAACTCACAATAGCATAATTAAAATCTCGTTGAGCTATTTGAGTATATAATGCCTCTTTTTCTTTTTGTTCATATTGATTTTTTGGAGTTATTTTATTGCTATCAACTCTCTCTATATTAAAATTGACATAATCATCATTGATAATAACACCAACACCTCTACTATCTTTAATTGCTAAATTACTAGGGGCATATAAATCAACATAAAACTCCTCATCAGGTTCTATTTTGATATCTCCATATACAGTAGCATTTATTTCATAATCTGTTGTACCTTCTGGAATTTGAATATATCTAGCACTCCCACCGAAATCTCCATCATTTGGATGAGAGTCTATATGTTGTGCCGTTCCCATTGGAGATATAGCATCTACTCCATCTGTATAAGTTACCCAAAAACCAGCATCTGCTGGAGCTGGTTTACTAAATGATATATCAAATGTAAATTCTGTTGAACCACTATCACCTTCAAATCCAACTACTTTACTTTGAATACTAATAGTAGAGGGTTCAGATATATTAGCATCTACACAGTTAGCTCCATCGTTATAATATGTCAGCTCATCTGTGTCTGACAATTTATACAAATCTCCATTAGAGCTATCTATTTTATAAAAACCACTATTATGCTCTAACAAAAAGACATCACCATCAACATCTGTAAATATAGTATCTATAGCAGATGACAATCCTGTTGGTTTATCTTTGATAACAGTCATAACTCCTGTATTTTTATCTATTTTAATAAATTTATCATTTTTGGTATCATCACTATTATCTATAAGCATAGCATAAAGATATTGGTCACTATCATCTATTGCCATGTCCCAAAATTTTACAGCTTCACTCTGACCTATTAAATTATATCTAAGAGGTAATATCTGAATAACTTTTTTATGTTCTATATCAATTTTATATAGTTTATCATCAGCACCACCATTATTGGCTACAAAATAGTTACCTTCTCTATCAAATGTTCCTGCGTATAGTTGAGTTGTTAATCCAGCTACCTCTCCTAAGTCAACTACTGTTGCATTTTTATCAATTTTTAATAAATGTGTTTTATATAAAGCGTACATAAAATTATCTTTTGGATTATATCCAAGTGCATTATATCCACCATCATCACTTTTGAAACCATCTCCTATATAATCAAATTTATAAGGCATACTACTCTGATTAATACTATGAAGCCAACTCTCTCCACTATCGCTATTACCTGTTCCTGATTTGGTTCTATTTGATAAATATAGTGTTTCTGAACAGATAAATGGCTCAAATTTTTTATCATAAGGAATTGCTACAGCAACACCTACAAGTCCACCTGTATTACCATTTGCACCATTTCCATAATCATAAAAGCTATTCCAATCATCATCTCCTATTGAAGCATAAAAACTAAGGTCATTTAACTCTGAGTTTATGAAATATGCTTTTGTATTACTTACAATCTCTGCACCACTCAAAGAGGTTTCATTATGACTATCTACAATATCCTCTTCATTACCATTAATGATATTTTTGGCACCTATATTAGGAAATGAAGTTGCATATCTGTTATTATCCCAATAAGCTAGAGAACCATTTGTTGAATTAGTCAAAATATTTAAAACTTCAATTTTTTTTGTATCTTTGTTATATTTATATACTTCTCTTGAATTTATTTCAAAAATTACATTGTCATCATCATCAAAAGATATTGCTGTTGCAATAGGTGTACTGTAAAGTGCTAAGGTACTGCCACAGATGTTTGTATCTATTTTATCATAATCACTATCTTTTGTTAAATCACCTGTATATGGGTCTATAGAGTAGATATAACCATCCAATCCCATTGTAAGATACTCTCCATTGTGATATGCCAAAGAGCGATACTCATCATCTAATTTTTTTAATAGATGAAAATTTTCAATAGTATCATTAGATATATTTACATCAAATATATAAATATTTGTTTTTTTGTCATCATTCCCATCACCTTTAGTCAAAAGCATACCTATGGTTTCATCTGCTGATTTATCATCATTGATAATTGTACCAGTTCCTATAGGCAAAGTAGAAGTTACTCCTGAAGGAGGTAAAACTAATACATAGAAAGTTTCATCTTGTTCTACCTCTTCATCTCCATTAACTGAGACATGAATAGTTGCATTTTTTTCACCTTCATTAATTGTTATAGTACCTTGAATTTTTTGATAATCAGCTATATTAGAGCTACTGTTTTGTTCATTGCTACTTGTTGTAGTAGTCTGTTCATTAGTTTTTTGATATCTGATATATTGAGTTTTATTATTATTTTTTTGGATAATAATATTTTTGTTATAACTCTTTTGAACTTGATGTTCTGATTTATTAGAACTAATATTACTACTTTTGGAAATAGTGTTACCACCTGTAAAGAAGTTTTTAATTCTATCAAACCAACTAACGGATGAACTGTCAGTGTTGGTGTCTCCGTCATCATCGTCATATATTACACCTACTCCAGTTCCTCTATTTATAACAGCATTTTGAGGAGCAGATAGTACAACTGAAAATTGTTTTGTACTCTCTGCAATATCATCTCCTATAATAGTATAATTTAAATCAGCTCTCATTTTGCCTTGTGGAATATAGACAGAACTAGTAATTCTACTATAATCAGTTCCCTCTATAGCTGTATCATCTTGTGGAGTAGCTTGAACAATTACACCTCCTACTGGTGCTACTTTATCTAGTATAACATCAAATGTCATTATAGTATTACTATCACCTTCTGTTACTGTAACATCAGATATATAAACTTGTGGTAAACTCACATTATCATCATACTCATCTCCAGCTGTTCCATCTTTGGTTGTATAGGTAACAGTAATTCCACCTTTTGGAGCAGGTTCATTTAGTGATATAGTAAAATCAAAATCAGTTGTACCACTATTACCCTCTTTTTTGGTAATATTATTTATAGATAATTTTAAAGTATCTTCACAGACAATAGTTCTCTCTTTGCCATCCCAACTTTTTCCACTTTTTTCATTATTATATATATCTATAATCTCTTCTTGTGTTAATGTTGTATCCCAAAGTTTTACTTCATCAATCTGCCCATTAAAATACCAATCCAAACTCTTGTCTGCATAAAATTTTGCAATTTGGAGAGGATTACTACTAGGTCTAATATCAGCACTAATACTATTTTGATATTTACCATCCACATAAACTCTATTAGTATTATTGGTATCATGTACTAAAACTATATGATGCCACTCTTCAAGAGCTGGTTCTATAGGGGTAGTTAGATATGATGTTCTATTTTGGTCTGTTAACTCATTTCCAAACATAGTCAAAAGACCTTTTCTACTATCAGTATGAATTGTATCAATCTCAATATTCCATCCAGTTCTCTCATCATGGGCTAATGTAGATACAATACCATTCCACTCTCTAAGTTTTTTAGCTTTAAACCATGTTGAAACTGTAAATGCATCATCTTTATTTAATAGTGCATGGTCTGCTATTTCTACAAAGTCTCCCTGATTTGGATCATTTGGGAATACTCCATTAAATAAACCACTTCTTCCAACAATAGCATCATCAACAGTATTTGCATGTCCATAAGAGGTTCCATGTTTGGCATTTTTGCTACTATCTTTTACCTCTCCTACAGTTCCATCCCAATAACACTCATCAAAATGATAATCTGCTATTGGTTGTGGTATTATTGGAGATGTTGGCATAGTAGAAGCTATACCATTACAAGATAAACCTTCTATATCTTTTGTTCCAGATAATTTTCTAACAGGGATATATTTTTTGTTTACTAAATCTATTCTATATACTTTTCTATTAAAAAGGCTATACTCACCATCATCTTCTGTATATAGATATCCATCTTTTGCAAATGCCAATCCTTCAGAATCAAATATCTTTTTTGATTTAAATACAAGTGTAGCAACTCCTGTATGTAAATCAAGCTTATATACTTTTGGTGGATTTACTATTGTTGCATCTTCCGTAGCATACCCTTGTCCTGTTTTTGGGTCTATTGCTAAACTACCTAATCTAACACCACTTACATTTTTAGGATATCCACTAATCTCATTATCCCACTCATCAGCATAAAAAGCATGTAGTTTAATAGTACCAACATTCTCATCTATAGATGTCAAGACATATAAAATCTCTCTTTTAGATATAGGGTCATAATAAAATTCAGCACCCTCAACTTCATTGGCTACTATATTATCTTTTAGTTTTACAACATTAACTGGATTGGATGTATCATTTAAATTTATACTATAAAGAGTACTACTATCTCCATGTCTATCAGGAGAACCATTTTTTAAAGTTTGAAATGCGTATAGAGTATTATTTATACTTCTATATGCTGTTCCTTCTCCCACAAACTCTTTGTCTATATTTACAACTCTCTCTGCTGTATCAGAGTTTAAATACATCTCATAAATTTTTTTACCATTATCTATGAGACCATAACATATTCCATCTCCTGTACTATTTATATCATCAGTAGGTGAAGGAGGCATATCAGCATTGGCACATCTAGCACCATCACCACCTGCTTTTTTAATATCAGTTGTAGAAAAAAGTTCAACACTATATGAACTTTTAGTGCCATCTCCTATATCAATTTTATATATTTTCCCACTAACTCCATAAAAATAAAGATTACCATTTTTGTCAAAAACATAAGTGTGAAATTGAATACTCTCTAAAATATTTTGTTCACCTAAATCAGTAACATTACCATTATTTGAATCAATTTTATAAAGATGAGCATCTGTTTCGCTAATGCCATATAACATATTATCTATAGGATTAAATGCAAAATCTCCAAAGTTTAGTGTAGCATCTGATAAAGTAATATAGTTGTCATATACAGGATGACCTGAATTTAAATTGATTTTATATATTTTGCCATTGTTGTGAGTTTTCAGGTATAAAATACCATCCATAGAAACATCACCAGCATAATAACTATTATCAGGTAGTTGTGGTATATCATAAGATGTTACATTATAATCAGCATCAATTTTAATAACTTTATGAGAATTGATATCATATCCCCATATTAAATTATCTTTGACATTATATCCAGTAGCATTAATTCTATTTTGGATAGCACTTTTTACTAGATTATAATTTCCGTCAGATAGGTCAATAGTATAAGCATCAGTATATGGATAACCATTGAATAAATAAGCATCTGAATTACATATAAATGATTTTGTATTATCTGGTGGTAGATTATCTATATTTCCAAAATTTTTATCTGTTAAATTATTACTAATATCAACATTTAGAGTATTTGTTGTAGTAGATATATAACCATTTGCATCAGCTGTTGTTGTACAATCTTGACTATTGGAAGCATCTTCAATAATCTTATATTCGCCTGGAACAATATCGGTTAATATATATGCACCTGTTGTATTATTAGCTTTGATACTTTTGATAAAAGTATCATTGTTTGTACATAGTTTAATATAACTATCTGCATCTAATCCTTTTTCAGAACTTTCTTTTATTCCATTATTATTTATATCTTTAAATATATATCCAGAGATAGAATATTTAGTTATATCTTCATCTGCAAAATAACTAGCTACACCACCATAAGGGTCTGCTGTATCTGTATGATGAAGAGAGTTCATAGGAGTATTTTTTGGAAAAGAGTTATAATCAACCAAATCCATACTATCATCTACATCACTAGCAAAATAAGCAAATCCATAATATTTTTGACCTGTAGATATTCCCAAGTCATTTAAACTTACAAATGCCATATCCATTTTTTCTGTAGAGTGTCCTGCATATGTAGGCTTGTGTGATTGAGGAGCAATTTTTTCATCTCTATAAAAACCCAGTTCTTGAGTTCCTATTTTAGTACCATCGTCTAAATATATATAGGTATCTCCATAATCTACTTTTCGATTAGAAGCTGCATCTCTATTTTGGTCATGTACTGTTACCAAAGGACCAAAAGAGGATGGGTCTCCATTGCTATCTAGGCTTAGTATTGCAGCGATTTTTATCTCATTGTTTCCTGATTTTTCGGTTACAACATGACCTGCTTTTTCTAAGTCATCTGTAGTAGATGGTGCTATAATTCCATTGGGAGATATAAAGTCAACTCTCTCAATATTTTTAGGAGTATCATAACTATCAAATACATTACTACCATTTTTAAATAAATCCAATGCTCCAATATTGATAATTCGTCCACCCATAACAGCAGCCATATCACAATCTTGTGGGAATGTTGGAGCTAAATCATACTGGTTATCTTTTTTTTCAGCAAAGAGACCACAAGGCTCTCCTGTAGCTTTGGAGTTATCAGACCTCCTAATTTTGATTATAGGGGAGTCAGAGACATAGTTATATCTATGTCCTTGATACTCAAATCCGTCAATAACTATATTTTGACCTTGTCCCCATTTATATCCTACACCATTAATACTATAACCTGAGCTAATAGCATTTTCTCTGTGTGCAAAAATTTTTGATACCTCTCCCTTTGAAAAGCCGAAGCTATAAAATAAAGAGAGAAGTAATAATATTCGGATTGAAAACATACTTTATCCTTAGAATTAAAAAATAATTTAATAATATTATAAGATAATTCTATTTAGATAAAGATTAAATGAATAATCAAACTTAATAATTAAATTAATATTTGATTAAGTTTAAATATGTTACCAAGATATCTTTTTAGCTTCTATCGAAGTTGCTTTTATATCAAGTTCTTTACCCGTAGCTCCAAAACCTGACCAAGTTGCATTTTTATCTCTAAAGGTATTTCTCCAAAATGGAACACCATTTCTAGTTGGGTCTCTATGATATTTTAGCCAAGGACTTAAATCCATATCCACTTGAACTTTTGCTGGAAATGTATTTCCACTATATCCTGTTGTTAATTTTGAAATTTTTCCAGCTCTATCCTCATCAAAGTTTGGTAGTCTATCAGCAGTTGGATTTACGACACCTAGTAGATTATTAACAGTAAATCCAAGTACTTTTCCATCTTTGTTGCTATCATGTAATATAGATGTAAACCATCCTATTTTTGTTTTTTGATTATTTAGTCCATTATCCCCTATCATATCAGTACACCATGTTGTATTGTGGTCACAAAATATTAATGCACTAATTGGTGTTACAGTATATCTATCATACTCATCTGGATAGTTCTCTCTATCTGGCGCTATACTAGAGAAGTATAATTTTTTTGTACTATTTAGACCTCCTGTACCGTTAGCTTTTACTATTTTATTATTAATTTTTGCTACTGATGTAGTAATATTAGCATTTAGGTTATCAAATTTAATCTCTACAGGGTTTATCGGTTCACTTAAATTTTTAGTTAAGTTATATAATATATCTATACTACTATTACCCTCATTGATATTTAAAAACCTATCAGCCCCAAGGGTGATATTATCATCTAAATGAGATACACTTGCACTACTGATATTAGGTGTAGTTCCATTATATGTTACTACTCTTTTGAATGTCACCTCAGAACCTTTGGTTGTTAATATTTTATCATATGTTGGTTGATTATTTACTCTATCAGTTGTAATATAATAATCAAGTGACAATACAATATCATCAGCAACACAGCTATATGTAAAATTGCTTAGTGGTTTGCCATTTTTACTTTGGGCTACAATATCTGTATGTATATCTAGTGCCATATCTAAGCTCTGAGATAAATCATTCATATATACAAAATTTTTACTACTATTTGGTATATTTTGCACTTTTGAATTCAAAGCAAAGCTATATGGATAGAATTTCATCTCTATCTCATGATATTTATTCATACTATCTGTAGCTATATCACATCCTGACTTCTCATTTCCATTAGCAGATATGATGCTACTGCCTTGAATACATCCATTACTATCTTTGTCTATATCACTCCATGTTGTATCTCTCATTTGTAGTATATATCTTCCTACATTCTCATGAGATATAAAATCTTGGAGTTCACCATTTATAAAACTATAACTTTTTATATTTACACTATCTGTATCATTACAGTTTGGGCTATCATTAAATTTTAATACTGTATCAATATCATTTGAATAGCCTATTGCAGTAGAGTTATTTGTATCATAAGCAACAGCTTTAGCATATACGCGATAGTTATATCCAGCTACTATATTCAATGGCTTATCTTCACTATAGCTACTATCTCTATATGATACAGTTTTATTATTCTCATCTATATCTTTTATCTCTACTTTATACCCAGCAGGTCTAATTGCGAAATGGTCGCCTACTTCATTTTGTGAGGTTTGTGTATAACCTTGATTTAATAGGGCATTATAGTTATCTATATTGGCATAATTTCCATGTGCTATTGTTCCATTTTCATCTTTTAAAAATGAGATTTTAAAACTAGCATCTTTTGTAGCTTTTAGTATAGCTAGGTCACTCTTATCTGTTATATCTACTCTACTACTATTTTCTATATATTTATATCCCTCATATAGAGTTTGGTTAGAGTTATTATCTATTAGCTCTATTTTTAGTGTCATATTATCTATGTTTTCACTTGTATC
The DNA here is from genome assembly GCA_013153055.1 of Campylobacterota bacterium. GTDB lineage: Bacteria > Campylobacterota > Campylobacteria > Campylobacterales > Sulfurovaceae > UBA1140. The sequence goes on along the minus strand of JAADFE010000005.1, from coordinate 9,441 downwards.
AGATATTATAGAGTAATCAAAATCTCTTCCTGCTATTTGAGTATATAGTGAGTCATCCTCTTTGTTTCCATTGGTTCTAATTATTTTAAATTTGATATCATCATTTAGAATTAGACCTACACCTCTGCTTTTATCTATCATACAGAAATTTTTTGGAAACATCTCAGGGAAATATATATCTACGAAAAACTCTTCATCTTTTTCTACTTTTGTATCTCCATATACAGGTACATTGATAATAGTCTCTCTCTTATCTGAAAATATATTCATATTGATACTAATTCCGTTACCACCTCTAAAATCATGGTCACTTTGTGTTGCTGGTTCATGTGGAGGTGTGATATCATTTCCATTGCCATCTATAATTTTATAGAAAAATATCGCTGGCATACCCATAGGTATTATCGGTAAATCAGCATCAATAGATACTTTGAATTCAAAATTAGTCTCTCCACTATTACCCTCTGCTTTGGTAACATCACCGATAGATAATCTAGGGATATGAGGAGGTAGTATAAAGTCAGCATTTGAACAATTTGTTCCATCACTATAATAGTTTAGCTCTGGTGTAGTATTTATCCAATATGAGTTACCTTCAATAGGGTCTAGTTCATACATACCACCACCATTTGCTATTGCTATTACTTTTTCATTTTTATCTGTAAATATTAGACTAATATATGAGCTTATATCACTATACTCATCTCCTATTACACTCATCACACCTGTATTTTTATCTATTTTGACAAGCTTATCATTAGTAGAGCTATCTCCACTATCTTTTAGTGTCATAGCATAAAAATATTGATTGGTTGTATCTATTGCCATATCTAAAAATTTTACAGCTTCATTCTCTCCTTTTGTGCTATATTTTAGATTTAGAGTTTGAATTACCTTTTTTTGTAATATGTCTATTTTGTATATTTTATCATCATATCCACCGTTGCCACTAACATAGTAGTACCCATCTTTATCAAACTCTCCTGCATATAGTTGAGTATCTGGTAATCCATCTATAATACCTAGATTTTTGATATGGGCGTTTTTATCTATTTTGAGTAGCTCGTTACCATATAGTGCATATATAAAGTTATCTGTTACATTGTATCCAATAGCATTATATCCACCATCGCTACTAGTAAAGCCATCTCCAATAGGAGTAAAAATAGGAGTCATTGCATGAAAGCTATGTAACCAAGTAGCACCACTATCACTACTACCTGTTCCTGATTCTGTACGGTTAGATAGATATAGTTTATCGCTACAGCTAAATGGCTCTAAGTTACCATGTATATTGATTTTATAATCCTCTACCTCTCCATCTATTGCACTTCCAGTTGGTTCTAAGTCTTGTTGATAGCTATATCTAAATCTAGCATAAGTTACCCTATCTATAGCACTACTAGGAGCTGTAACATTTAGAGTTATCTCTGAACTACTACCATCAATATTTTCTGCTATTTGCTCATACTCATCATCGAAATCTCCATCACCATTCCAATCAATCCAACCACTTAGATACCCAACTCCATGAGTTATAACTTTTAGTTTAAAAGTACTTCCTGCATTGATTGTTCTATCTTGTAAGGTACTATTCTCAAACAATACACCATCATCTTGTTCATCCAAATTTGCGTTGGTTGATGGTTTTGCATTATCTTCTCCACTTACTCCTGCACCTAGATATACTGTAGGATTTCCATATACAGGTAAAGAGTGTCTAGCTCCATTACTCTCTAATGTACTTGGATAGTTATCTGGTAAATCTCCAAAATCAAATTTGAATACAGCATCTGTACACATAGCACCATCATTATAACTAACCTTGTTTGCTCTTGCAAATAGAACTGCTATTGGAGAGTTTGCTACATCAATTCTATATATATTACCACTATAGTTATCATATACATAATAAAATCCATTTGCATCAAAAAAACTAGCACCAAAACCTCTTCTATCTGTTAACATAGTATTTTGTTGAGATATTTTATGTCCATTTGAGGGGTCTATTTTATATAGATATTTATTTGCACTACCATTATTAACTGCATATATCATATTATCTTTTGGATTGAACCCCCAATCGGCTGTATCTAATGAAAAATCAAGGTTAAACTCTCTGATTTTCTTGAGATAGTTAGCAGAGTTTGGGTCAAGGTCAATTACTACGACTCTCTTATTAGTACCTATCTCTTTTAGATATATATGTCCATAGTTATCTATATCTCCAACATAAGATTTAAACCCATCAAGTCCATCAACCAAGAAATCCTCAGCAACCCATTGACCATTAGAGTTCATACCTATTCTAGTTAGTGTACCATTATGTTTTGTATAGTTATAACCCCAGAAGTAGCCATCTTTTTTATTAAATCCAACAGCATTTATATTATCACTTGATATATCTTCTTTTGCTAATACCATCTCACCATTGACTAGATTTAGAGTATTGATATCTGTTGGTCTATTTTGAAACATAAATGCACTCATAATACATCCTAAAGGAGAAGCACCATGACACTCAACAGCATCTCTTTTTGTATTGTCCCAATTCATTTTATTTAGTTCTCTTTGTCTCAATTGCTTCATGGTGATTGAACTTAACTGATTGCTAAAAATTTTAAACTCATCTATATAACCATCAAAATAGTTATTAATATGCAAAGATGCACCGATGGTTACAGGACTTCCTACTGCTCGGTCTATTTTAGTAGCTCCACTCCATGTAGTGTTATTTGTATATGTTTTATCATCAATTTGTACTGTAACTTCTCCATTTTTATAAGATACTCCTATAAAGTGCCAACTATTTATAGTAATATCTCCTGCATTTCCAAAGTCTGCATATTTGTCTTTTGGTTGAGTATCAAGATATAGGTGTAGTGTTCCATTACTATTTATACCTATCTCTATATTATCATTTTTTTTATCAGAAGCTTTTGCAAAAAATGTATTTGCTGTATTATGATTTGTCTTATCCCTGCCTAATGTTGTTGGATATAGCCATGTAGTGATAGTGAACTCATTATTAGATGTTCCAAAAATATTATCTAATCCATCACCTTGAGTATATTGGTGTTGCTGTGCATGAAAAACCCCACTCCTATTTATTAGTGCAGTATCTCCATCTGTTGTAAAACCATTTTTTACTATATGTGTGTAGTTGTTAGAAGAGCTATCCTTTATCTCGCCCATTAAATCTATAGGACATCCATCAAATCGATACTCAGCTACAATTTGAGGATGACTATTATTGTTTGTTATCCTACTCATAGCACGAACAGGTGTTTGAGCATTGATAGCTAATACTTTTTGACTTAAAAAAGAGACAAAAAGTATAAATAACAATAAAAACTTTTTTATCATAGCTAATCCTTTTTTATTAAAGTTATATTAATAAAAGTATATAATAAATAACATTAATATAAGGACTAGTTGATAATTTAAAATTAATTTTATATTTAAAGTTAATTTAAGCTTACCAATCCATTTTGTGTGTGGATTCACTATTTGATTTCATTTCCAAAACTCTACCTGTTTTACCAATTCCTGTCCATGTTGAGTCATTATTCTCTGTTCCTTCAACTGTATAGTCTGGATTTCCTTTTGATATACCTAGTTTTACTGGTTTATTACCATCATAAAATTTTAAAGGTGGTTCTGGGAATATATCCACTCTATATCTTTTAGTACCAGTTGGGTCTGGAAATTTAGTAATAATTGTTCCATTTCTTCCATTTTCAAATAAAATAGGAAATGTAGGTGTTGTTACTGTACTAAATTGTAATACATTTGGATTTATATCATCTGGAACCAAAAGATTAACAGCACCATCAACTGTTGCATTATGGTCAATAGATATATACCATCCTGTTTCTGCTCTTGGACTACTCTCTATTTTTGTATGGCTCATTAGATTTGTATCATGGCAAAATTGTAAAGTTGCATTTTCTCCACAGAAAATCTCTACTTGCATAGGTGTTCTTACTTTATCTGTTTGTACAAAATGTACTCTTGGGAATTTACTCTTATCAGGTGCCACTTGTGCAAAATAAAAATTACGAACAGTATCACCTAGATTTTGATAACCTTTTGGTATATATGGATTAGTCTCATCTCTACCATTTGATATCGAGTATGAATCTGTTGAGTTTGTATCTATTTTGTGGAATGTAATCTGTACTGGATTTATTGTCTCTGATAAATTTTTATTTATGTTATATCTTATATCCAACTCTACTGTTCCATTTTTATCATTTTCAAATTTATCTTTAGGGATATTGATAGTAGGGATATTTGCAAAAGTACTATTTCTATCAACTATTACACTCATATCATTATTGAATTTGATGACTCTTACAAACTCAACAGGAGTTCCTTTTGTTGTTGTAACTGGTTGATTAGTCCCACTATCAGATAGAGTTGTAACATCTAAATCAAATAGAGTATCTTGTGCCATATATCCACCAACAAAGTTTTTGGTAGTCATGTTGTCTTCACTTTTTGCTGTTATCTCTCCTTGATATGCTATAGCTACACTATTAAAAGTTGAGTTTATTTCACTCATATATATAAAATCATTATGAGAGCTATTTGGTAGATTTTGAATATTCATATCTACATCAAAATGGTCTGGATAAAATGTTAAATTTATATCTGGATTAGATGCTGTATTACAACCTGATTTGATATTTCCATTGGCTGAAGAGATAGAGCTATTGATATCACAATCACCTTTATCACTATCTACTTTTGCCCAGTTGCTATCTATAAATCCTAATCTATATCTACCTACCTCTTGAACCTCTAATAGCTGAGCATCACTTTTACCATCTATAAAGTTCTGAGTTGTATTAAAATCATCTTTGATTACTGCATTAGGGTTTGATTTGTCTAAAAACTCTATAACTCTAGTTGCCGTAGTATTATAATCTTTTGCTGGGTTTGCATCTGTTCCATTAAAAATTGATGCTGTAACTGCTAGAGTATAATCATATCCTGATGTTAATCTAAGCGAACTATTATTATCTGGAGATGTATTAACTCTCAGAGTCTGGTTCCCATCAGAGATAATCATATGAAAATATTCAGGTCTAATTGCAAAATCATCTTTGGCATAAACAAAAGTTGTATTTGGCAGTGCCTCAAAGCATGTTTTTGGGTCTGTATCACATGGACCTTGAATAATACTACCATCACTAGTTACTCCATAGTGAATTCTAAATATAGCTCTTTTTGTAGCTGGTAGTTTATCCAAATCGTTTGAAAGTAGATTATCTATTCTACTCTTTGTAGGGTCATTTTTGATATAAGCATACTGCTCATATAGAGTCTCATTTGTATCTTCATTGATAAGGTCAATTTTGACTGTTACATTATCGAGTTCTTTTTCAGCACTCATATCTTCTTCATAAAACACTAAAGAGTAATCAAAGTCTCTACCTACTATCTGAGTAAACCAAGCATTTCTCTCATCACTATTAATAGCATATGAACCACTGTTGGTTCTCTCTATATTAAAGGCTCCTCTTGTAGATTGAATATCTGAATTAAACTTAATCGCATAATCCTCTACCTCTCCATCTAATAGATATCCTTGATAATCCATAGCAGGGATACTAGATACTCTAGCTCTTAGATATGTAGTGATACCTGATGGTAAATTCTCTGGGAGATTTATACTTATAGTATGCTCTCCTGCTGTTAGTTTGCTATCATAAACCAAGTCATGACCATTATCAAAATATCCATCAATATTTAAATCTATCCATATTCTCAAATAGGCATCTTTTGAGAGTTTGACTTTTAGTTGTTGAGTTGAATTGTCTTCAAAATATCCCTCCTCAATTGGAGTTCCATCCACACGAGTGACTCCATCCTCATCATCTGTACCATTTGTATCATCACCTGTAGCACTATCATTTGCATAGGTTTGAGTATCATGGTCAACTTTGTCTCCTAAATAGATACCTCCTACAATACTATGCCAAGCCTCTCCATAATATCTTCCTGCACTATGAGGAGCATCTCCATAATCAGTAAACTCCAATTCAGCTTTGATACAGTTTGCTCCATCATTATAATCAGCTGGTTGAGAATTTGATAAAAAGCTTTTTGTACCATCATCTAAATTAAATTCAAAAAATCCTTTTCCACCACCATCATTTGCAAAAAATCTTCCATTTCTATCTGAAAATGAGGAGTCAAAAGCATAACCAGTATGAGACTCACCTATAAATGTAACTGCTCCACTATTTACATCTATTTTTGTAAGTTTCCCACCATATGTTATTCCATATAGATATTTTCCATCAGGAGAGAATGAGAAGTCATTTATAGATACTGCTGTTGTTAGAGTTATCTCCTCAACTGTTCTCTCTGCATCATCATCAGATAGCTTTATCTTATAAATTTTGTCATAATCAACCCCAAAACCTGTTACATAGTAGTATCCATTATAACTAGCTCCTGCAAAAGCCTGTTTATCTTCCATAAAATCAGGAAGTTTACTAACCTCTCCCAAACTTATAATCTTGGCTGTTTTACTAATTCTAAATAGCTCTTTATGATACAATCCATATATATAGTTATCTTTTTCACTATAAGCTAGAGCATTATATAGCTTGTCCTCTCCTGTATCATCTAAAACTTCAAACCTAAATGGAGATTGTGATATATCTATTCTATGTAACCACATCTTACCTGTGACTACTGTACCTCTTTTTCTACTACTAGATAGATACATATGCTCATCACACTCAAAAGGTTCATCACTATGTTCATCATCATTTAGAATATTAATAGTTGTAGAGTTCTGTCCTATAGTTGCATTTTTTGCATTTTGTATATATAGTTTGAAGTTCTCATCTGGTTCAATTAACTCATCTTCATTAATACTAAGAGTAATAGTAGCAGATGTATTATTTTCTGGTATATTGATAGTTCCACTACTACCTATATAGTCATTATCTTCTGTAGAGCTACTACCATCTTGTGCTGTCAAATCATCTGTATAATACTCTACTGTTGTATCCTCAACAGCTGGTTTATCTAATACTAGTTTGATAGTTATTGTGTGAGATGTATTATTTCCTTCTATAGTTGAGTAGCTACTCTTTTCAATATCTATTTTTGGAAAAGAACCATCATCATTTAAAACTGTAACAGTTGGACTTTGGGTACCTGATAGTTTTAAATTATCACTTATATTATCTATAGAGAGATAAAATGTCTCATCATTTTCTATAGTAGTATCACCATTTATTGTAATTGGTATAGTAATATTCTGTTCACCCTCTGCAATATTAAAAGTAGTTCTATCTATCTTTATAAAATCTTCACCACCTATAGCAGTATTATCTTTAGTATAATAATCAAAATAACTATTTTTTAATGCAGGTAAATCTAAACTAAGTGTAACATTGATATCCCGTTGCCCACTATCTCCCTCTGTTATAGAAAAATCACTACTTGTAAAAGATATAGTAGGATAACTTCCATCATCATTTACTATAGTGCCTTTTGCTGTACTAGTAGAGCCATAATTTAAATTATTTAGATTTAAAAAGGTAAAATAAAAACTCTCATCCTCTTCTATTTTTGTATCACCATTTATAGGAACAGATATGGTAAAAGTTGTTGTTCCTACTGTTAGATTTTTGTCTCCATGAGTGTAGATATAATCATTATCCCCTCTCTCATCCTCTGCTGTATTATCATATGTCTCATAGTGAAATGAACTACCAGCAATAGAGGGTTTATCTAGTGTAAAGGTAAAGTTTAGATTGCTCTGAGAGCTATTTCCCTCTACTATTGAAAACTCTGTAGAGTCAAGAGATACACTAGGATAATCCCCATCATCATTTAAAATTAGAGCTTGAGTTTGAGTAGTAACAATAGATGTACTTCCAGAGAGGTTCATCTGTAAAAACTCATCATCTTCTATATCATCATCTCCAATAATATCAACATATACAAACTTCTCTTTATCTCCTTTAGAAAAGACAACATCTCCACTTTTTGCTACATAATCACTTCCTGCTGTAGCACTTGGAGTAGATGAACCATCTTGAGTTGTATAATGAATAGTCATTGAAGTATCAAGAGGATAATCTTTGTCAAGATATATCTTGAATTTCATCTGGTTACTATCTCCACTATCACCCTCATTGATATCTTCTGCACTCATATTAACTCTAATAGCATCATCATCTATAATTGAGATAGTAGAGCTACTTTTGACTATAGTACCTTCACTAATAGAGCTTATATTAATAGTAAAATTCTCACTACCCTCAGGTGTTGTATCTCCTATAATAGTTAGAGGAATATATACATTATCTGTACCATTTGGAATAGTAATTGTTGCACTTTTTACTTTTGCGTCATAATCTGAACCATATATTGCACTATTGTCAATTATATCATATTTTAAAGTTATATCATTTGTTGCATTTTGATTTAATGAGACTCTTATATTCTCACTCCAACTACTATCACCCTCATAAACTGTCTTGTCTTCTATTGAAGCTTCAAGTGGAGCTTTGTCATCATCATGTATGGTTCCTACTCCTGTGCTTCTTGTTACACTGTAACCACTTGATGAAGTTGAGATAACAAAATTGACAGTCTCATCTGACTCATGTATGCTATTATCTATAACAGGGACATCGATAGTTTTACTACTTTGAAGTGGCCAAAAAGTAACGCTATTACTTGTATCAGTATAATCTTCTCCTACTTTAGCTGTTCCATCAACAGTAGTATAATCTACAGTTACAAAACCTATTATAGGAGCTGAACTTAATTGAATAGTGAATTTCAATGGACCACTTGATTCATAAACAGGAGCAGCATCAGTAACAGTAACTGATACATTATCACTATCAGGAGCCCATAATAAGCTACTAAATACAACTAACCACAAAACTGGAAGCTGTTTAAATACATTCTTCATCTTTTACCTTTCTTAATAAATAATATTAGTTGATTTATTGTATCATAATTTTATTTTGAAAGGTATAAAATAATTTGTAGTTTACAGCTTAATTTAATATTTCTCCTATTTTTGGGTAACTTTAAATGCCTCTTCTATAGCTTTTATAAATGAACCTCTTACTGCTCCATTTTCCAATGCACTATAAGCAGCCGCTGTTGTTCCTGCTGGACTCATAACACTATCTTTGATAAGTGCAGGGTGATTGGAGTTTATAAGTGGAGCAAAACCTTTAAATAGAGAGTTGGTGATATTAATAGCATCTGCTCTTTTCATCCCCTCTTTAACTAGTCCATCCATCATAGCTTCAGCCACTAATGTTAAAAGTGCTGGTCCACTTCCTGCAACTGCTGTAGCTATATCTATCTCTTTTTGAGTATCTACCCAAAATGTATCTCCAATAGCAGAGAAAATCTCTATAGCTTCATCTTTTTTTTCTATATCTC
>JAADFE010000022.1 GCA_013153055.1 Campylobacterota bacterium | reverse complement strand
CTACAGTTTGAAGACATAAAGAAGCATGGTTTAACCAGTTTGAACTCCCAAAAGCACTATAAAACTGCTTGAAAGTATGCTCTGCCATACCCTCACCAGCACAAAATAGAAAAGATGAACGATTGTCTTTCTCTTCATCTAATATTTTCGCCATACCTGGGAATTTATCTGTTCCATTTAAAATAGCATCATAAGCTTCTTCCCATGATACTCTTTTAAATTTTCCTTCACCTTTTTTTCCAATTCTAATCATTGGATACTTAAGTCTATCTGGGTCATATAGAGCTTGAATTCCTGCATTTCCTCTTGGACATAACATGTTCTTTGATTTTGGAAACATAGGATTTGGATTTAGTTTTGTAACAACTCCATCTTCTACTCTTGCTACCGCAGCACATTTATTTACACACATTTCGCAAAGTGTGGCTACCTCTTTAGCTTCCCCAGTTCCTGTTTTTGTAGTAACCGATTTGGCTACACCATGAGACTCATGTTCATTACCAAATAAATTGGTAACACTCAACGCTGAGCCACCAACGACACTCATTGCAACCGTACCCTGAAGAAATCTTCTTCTTGAGACTTCTACCTGCATAGGCTTACCTCCTTTAATTTTTCTAGTCTAATTAGGAGTAATTTACTCCTAATATAAGGCTATGTTATATCATATAGAAGATACGCTTATAAAAAAGTTTGATTGTTGTTAAAAAGTATAATAAAAAAATATTTTTTTATAAATGTTACCTATTTGAAAAGTAATAATAACAGTATATATTTTATTATATTTATCAGGATAACTTTAAGTAAAAATAATTATAAAATTTATTTATACTAAAGAGAAGAGATGGATACCAACAATAGTTGATATCCATAGTATTTCGCAGATAAAATTAGTGATGCGATTTTAAAATAAGAACGGTCATTCTTATATTTATAGCTATAAATCTGAACAGTTGATAGATAACGCATGTTCTTAGAAACTTTTGAAATCCTAATGGAATCATAACTCCAAATTGTGGACTATACGGTTTAATATGTGATACATGTTCTGTTGCCATTTTTTCTCCTTTTAGTTTATTTGATTTTTTTTATTCTGGAATTAAAGTCCAACCTGGCTTAAGCTTAGCTTTCCATAAAAATAGATGATGTAAAATATGTTTAACCCAGTGAGCAGCCAATCCTAGTTCACCTGATGTTCCATTCATATCTCTACCAACACCTGGGTATTTTTCAAAATCAGGTACGATAGGATATACAGTCATAGCTGCTGCTGTTCCACTAAATAGACCTTTTCCTGCACTCGCTACACAAGCAGCACCCATCTCTGACATACTTGCTGTGTGAGTTGGCTCTTCTGCTCCTTTAATCATATCAACAATACTTTGTGCTACTGCTTTACCCATCATTGCACTTGGCATACCTGTTCTTGGTGGAGTTGGATTGATTGCTGTTCCATTTGGTGACTGCATTGGTTTAGAGATTAGGTGTGGAGGTGCAAAAGCAATACCTATAGCAAACATATTTTTATATGTTTGGTTTTGAAGAGTTTTTGGCCAATCACTAGCTCTCCACTCTTCATAAGGTTTTGCTGTATAGTCTGCATCAACTTTCATAAATCCATTTGGTGCTATTATGGTATCTGTAATATCTGAACCATCTTTAGCATAAACTTTTAACCCAACTCCTGCAAATGGTGGAATAAGCATAGCAAAATCAAACTCTTGTTCACCTGTACTACCATCAAGAAGCTCATAGTGTGCTTTTCCTGCTTCAACTTTATTTACATGAGCTCCAATAATCCAATCCATACCTCTTTCTGTATATAGAGATTCTGCAAAAACTTTACTTGAAGTCGCATATCCTCCCATATTAAAGTGAATACCACCCATACCGAAATCACCAAGGAAAGATTCGTTTGATATATATGTAATATCAGCCATATCTCTTACATCTCTCTCTTTTAGTTTGTGTTCAATATTGAAGATATACTCAAACGCTGCACCTTGACAAGTACACATACCATGACCTGTACCTATAAGGAACTTTTGTCTCTCTCCTGCTTTCATCTTTTCTATACATTTTTCAAGTTCATGGTTTGCATGAATTGCATGGTCTGCTGTACAAACAGATACTGTATGCTCTCCCATTTGTCCTTGACCATTTCCAAGTCCAGGAGTTGCATCAAAGTTAAGTTTTGGTCCAGTTGCATTAATTAGATAATCATAAGTAATCTCATCTTTTTGACCAGCTTTTTCTTGATTTGTATATTCTATTGTAATATATGGAGCGTCATCGTCCTGTTTTCCTTCTGGATGAATAGAGATAGCTTTTGCTTGTCTATAATCGATACCAACTTTTTCATAAACTGGTGCTAAAGGAAATACAACATCCTCTTTGCTCATTTCACCAACACCAACCCAAATATTTGATGGAATCCAGTTCCATTGTGAGTTAGGAGTAACCACGATTACTTCATGTTCTTTGCCTAGCCATTTGTTTAAAAATGATGCTGCTGTATGTCCTGATACACCACCACCCATTATTACTATTTTTGCCATAGCTTTCCTTTGTAAAATTGATTTTTGTACTTTTATTATAGGTTTAATAGATTTAAATAAAAATTAAAAATATCAAAATATTCATAAATTATATAAATAATTGACATTTAGTCTCATAACAATAATTTATGATTATAATTTTAATAAATATATCTTTTAGTATTTGTTTTTTGTAGTTTTATATTAATTTTTAGTGTTTTTAAATGTTTTAACCTCTTTAGATATTTATATATTTTCAATAAATTCAGATATAATACATACATGCAATTTTATATGAAATTTTTAATCTTGGCTCTTTTGGTTAGTAATATTTATGGGACTGTTTGGAATAGTCCTCACAGTAAAATAGAGGAGAAAAATGATACGCTTTTTTCATCTTTTTCTCTACCTCCAAAACATCTTGACCCTGTAGTCTCATATAGTTCTAATGAGTGGGCTATTATATCTCAGATATATGAACCACCTCTGCAATATAGTTATCTCAAAAGACCATACGAGTTAGAACCTCTTACTTTAAAATTTATGCCAACTATTGTATATATGGATAGAGATAAAAATATAGTAGATGAGAACTCTACTGAGATAGCTTACTCTAAATATATATTGAAATTTAGAGATGATATCAAGTACCAAAAACATCCATCATTTGTAGCTAAAAATCGCTCATTGAGTGCAAAAGATTTAGAAGATATTTCTACTATTAGTGATTTTAAAGAGGTAGATAGTAGAGCTTTGAAAGCTAGTGATTATGAGTATGCCATAAAGAGAATGGCAGTGAGACAATACAACTCACCTATACTTGATAATATGGCAGAGTATATAGTAGGACTCAAAGATTTCTCAAAAGAGATTACAAAAATAGCAAAAGAGAAAAGAGAAAATATTTTTGATTTGAGAGAGTATCATATCAGAGGTGTAGATGTTATTGATGACTATACTCTATCCATTACGATTAGAGGGAAGTATCCACAATTTTTATATTGGCTTAGTATGAATTTTTTTGCACCTATTCCGTGGGAGGCTGACCTATTTTATCAACAAAAAGGATTAATCAAAAAAAATATAACTCTAAATACCTATCCCGTAGGAACAGGGGCATATTATCTAGCCAAAAATAATCCAAACCAAGAGATGATACTAAAGGCAAATCCAAACTTTCATACCGAGTATTTCAAAGGTGAGAGATTGCCATTTATCAAAGAGGTAATCTTCTCTTTAGAAAAAGAGTCTATACCTCTATGGAACAAATTTTTACAGGGGTATTATGATGCCTCTGGGGTTAGTTCTGAAGCATTTGACCAAGTGGTATCTATATCATCATCTGGAGATATGGGGATTAGTGATGGTATGAGAAAAAAAGGGATAAGAATGAGTGGGGCTATAGAGCCTAGTATCTTTTATTTAGCATTTAATATGACCGACCCAGTAGTTGGTGGATATAGCCAGTCAGCCCAAAAACTCAGACAAGCCATAAGCATAGCTCAAAATGAAGAGGAGTATATCTCTATATTTAGAAACGGTAGAGGGATACCAGCTCAGTCACCAATTCCACCTGGTATTTTTGGATACGAAGAGGGCAAAAGAGGCACTAACTATATAGTATATGATTGGCTCAACGGCAAGAGAGTTAGAAAATCTATAGATGTAGCCAAAAAACTTTTAGCCGAAGCTGGTTATCCAAATGGTATATCCAAAAAAACAGGTAAACAGCTAGTTCTATATTATGATACCACTTCAAGAGGACCTGATGATAGGGCGTTGATGGATTGGAGACGAAAACAGTTCGAGAGATTGGGGATACAGCTAATCATAAGAGCAACTGATTATAACCGTTTCCAAGACAAGGTACGAAAAGGCAAAGCACAACTATTCTCTTGGGGGTGGAATGCTGACTATCCTGACCCTGAGAATTTTCTATTTTTGCTTTATGGTGGAAATGCTGTAGTCAATACAAATGGAGCAGGAATAAACAGCTCAAATTATCAAAACCCAAAGTTTGATAAGCTATTTGAAGAGATAAAAACCATGAAAAACTCTCCAAAGAGACTACAAAAGATAAGAGAGATGATAAAAATAGCCCAAAAAGATGCTCCATGGGTGTGGGGATTTCATCCAAAATCTTTGAGTCTATATCACTCTTGGTTTTCCAATATATATCCAAATGCAATGGCAAACAATACTCTAAAATATAAAAAAATAGATGGAAAACTCAGAATTCAAAAGATAGAGGAGTGGAATAGACCAAAATTAATGCCTTTGGTATTTTTGGTGTTGTTTTTATTGGTTTTGGGATTTTTACTATATAGAGTTTATAAAAATAGGCAGAGAGAGACTATACTATAAGAGATATTAATCCAATAACCCAACCCTCTGACACTCTTTTAAAAAAGGCAACTTCAAAAATCTCTTTTCTGCAAATGGAGAATATCCATTTCTCACCAAGTAGGCATTTTAAATAGCAGTCCACTCTCTCCGTCATCATGGAGTGTCAATATAATCTCATCCTCTTTAAATATTGAAATATCTCGATTTGGCAATTCTGAATCAATAAGTGTCCCAATATATTGGAAGCTATTAGGGTTTATCTCTCTGATTAATCTTATGAAATTCTCTTTTTTTCGATTATCCAACTTCTCTAAAAAACCATCATGGTAGAGAAAGTGAGTATAAGGTTTATCTATATAGACCTTGTTTACAGCCAAATCAAAAGCCATACAGAGAAGCTTTTTATAGGTTTTTCCATCACTTTGGCTTGTTTTGTTGCCATTGTTATCTAGTATTTCAGCTTTGAAATCTAAATTACCCTCAGCATTTTGACTAATAGAGATAAGAGCCTCTTTATCGAGAACACTTTTTATAATGGCATTGAAATTTAACTTTATTTGAGAATAGATACTCTCTCTATTTTTTGACTCTTTGACACTGTTTGCAATAGCAAGTCTATTTTTATCAATCTCTCTTTTAATCTCTTCTAGCTTAATTTTGGCATCTTCATACTCAAGTAGTCTGCTCTCTTGATTTTTTAGTGTTAAAAATTCTGCTTCTAACTCAACCAATTTATTAGACAAAGTTTTATATTTCTCTATTGCTCCAGAGTCTTTGAGAAAGTATAGAGCTTTTGACCTCTTTTTATTTAAGGTACTAATCTCTTCTTTTATGCTTTTTAACTCATTTTGTAGCTCTTTTAGCTCCTCTTTTAGGTAACTTTGTCTCTCTTTGGTTATGTCTTTGTTAAACTGAATTAACTCATCATAAGTTTTTTTGATTTGTCCCTCAAACAAAACCCCTGCCTCTTCAAAAATAGCTTTCGCTTCTTTAGGATTAAAAATAATTTTATCTCTGTTTAATGAGAGTTCAAGCTTTTCTATTGCTGTTGAGATATAATATCTATCCTTGTTAAGTTGTGCAAGTTGAGTGTCAATATCTTCAACTAAAGATTTATTAACTGAACTATCCTCTAATTCAAAATCAAACTCATCAATCTGCTGTTTAATCTTTTGTATCTCTTCACCTTTTATAAGGATAAGTCCTTCGAGTTTATCTAAACTATCTGTAAATCCATTTAACTCTTTTTCCAATCTTTTTTTAACTATTTTTGCTCTTTCAAGCTCCTCTTTTAGTTCATATTGGGACTGTACCAAAGAAGAGTCCAATCCTAGAAGCTTAGAGAGATAAGGTTTCCAATCAATATGTTTACCAAACTTTTTGAGTTGAAAGACATCTCCATAATCATCTTGTGAACGCAAAGCATAGCTCACAGGCTTTCTATAATCCCAAGGTTTAACAACCTCCAAATTCAAAATACTGTCAAGTTCTAGCTTAGCTTTTTTTAGTGGTAAATTAGAATGATTCCACTCATCATCGGATAAATGAACAAAGTTTCTATCTTTTTCAGAGTGTTTAATAAACGATATTTTACTATTGTTTTCAACACCTCGTTTAATGGTTAAATATTTTCCATTCTCATATTGAAGCTCCAAGAAAAAAACAAACTCTTTAAAGACATCAAAATGTTTAAATAGAAAAAAGTTTTGTGATTTTCCTTTGAGCAGACAATAATCAAGCAAGAGAGCCAGTGTACTTTTGCCCAAATTGTGGGTATCCTTTTTCATATTTTCAGGCAGTCGAATCTCACCAAGTACGATATTTAACCCCTTTTTAAAAACTATTGGTTCAAATTTATCATCCATATTGGAGTAAAGTTTAGTTAAAATCATAATCCCACATACTCGAAACTATCAGTTTTTTTATGATAGTTTACAAGCCCCATTAGATATAAAAAGTTCATTGAAGACAAAAAAAGACTCTTTGCATTGCTATTTTTTTTCTGTAAAAATCCTAAAAGTTTATCATACTCTTCAATTCTCACTTTTTTTAATCTTTTGATAATTATTACAGCAAGAGCCAAAGTAGTTTTATCAGGGTGTGAATGTTTGGTTGGAAGTAAACTCATAATCTATCCTATATCACAGTAATAATACATATAACCCAGTCTGTTTTGAAATATCATTAACTATCTCTTCATTTTTATTAGCAGATAGTTTTCTATTGGCAAACAGAATATAATTATTTAACTCTTTAGAATTATAAAGCTTCTTAACTTTTAAAATCTCTTTATTGATTTGAGCGTTATCATTTCCAAAAAAATCTGCTTCAGAAAAGCTTCGATTGATACCAGATGTGTGTTTAGCTTGAATGATAGTTATCCCTCTCCAAGGCTCTCTTTTGCTTGGAAATATCTCTGCAACTCCATCAAATCTAGCATCTCGCCCACCATCTGTCCCACTTGTAAAACCTTGCACTCCAATACCAAAGAGTTCTATACAAATACCAATAACAAGGTCTTCAAATTGTGATGAGTGTAAATCATGATATTGGTATTTCACTATAGTATCCTTTTGATTTTTTAACTAATTTTAACATAAATAGGGTTAGGAGTGGTTGATTTTTAACTCCCC
>JAADFE010000081.1 GCA_013153055.1 Campylobacterota bacterium | reverse complement strand
CCATCAACATCATCTGATTTGATAGTTAACATCTCTTTTAGGATATGAGAAGCACCATACGCCTCTAATGCCCAAACTTCCATCTCTCCAAATCTTTGACCACCAAATAGAGCTTTACCACCAACTGGTTGTTGAGTAACTAGTGAGTATGGTCCAGTACTTCTAGCATGAACTTTTTCATCAACTAAGTGGTGTAGTTTTAGCATATACATATAACCTACATTTACCCTCTCTAGCATCTTCTCACCAGTTCGTCCATCATATAGCTCTGTTTTTCCATCAGCATCCATTTTTGCTAACTCAAATAGTCTATCAAACTCCTCTTGGTTTGTTCCTTCAAATACACTAGTTCCAAACTTAACACCTTTTGCCCAATCTCTAGCATATTTGATTAACTCATCATCACTAATATTTTCCAATGTCTCTTTGGCATTCATAAGCTTTGCAACATCAGCAATCTCTGTCATTTTGGCTCTAAGTTCAGATACCATTGTCTCTTTTTGAGCATCAAATATACCTTGAATTTGCTCTCCAAGTTTTTTACCAAGCATTCCAAGGTGAACCTCTAGTATCTGACCGATATTCATTCTTGATGGAACCCCTAGTGGGTTTAGAATAATATCAACAGTCTTGCCATCTTTTGTATATGGCATATCAATTTCTGGTACGATATTTGATACAATACCTTTGTTACCATGTCGCCCTGCCATTTTATCACCAACTTTTAGTTTTCTCTTTGTTGCAATATAGATTTTGACAAGCTTTGTAACTCCATTTGGTAAAATATCATCTTTTTCAAGAATATTTAACTTCTCTTCATGAGCATCTTTCAGTCTCTTTTTCTGTCTTTGAAAATATGTTTTTGCTGAGTTATACTCTGCTTGAACCTTATTATCATATGACTGAACTACAGAACGAAGTGCAAATCTATTTATCTCTAAAATAACATCAGCTGGAATTTTTTCACCTGCTTCATAAACTGTATCACCTACAGTTACATCTGATACGAGTTCAGCTTTAGAGAGCATTGTAGCAATTCGTAAAAGCTCCTCTTTATCTATCATCAATAGCTTATCATGATGTTCACTATCTAGGATTGCTTTTTCCTCTTCGTATGATTGAATAGCTCTTGCATCTTTTTCATACCCTTTTTTGGTAAATACTTTTACATCTACAACCACACCCTCCATAGAGGCTTTTGCATATAGTGATTTGTTTACAACATGTCCAGCTTTTTCACCAAAGATAGCACGGAGTAGTCTCTCTTCTGGAGTTGGCTTTATCTCACCTTTTGGAGAAACTTTACCAACTAGTATCATACCTGGTTTTACAGTTGTTCCAACTTTGATAATACCACTCTCATCAAGGTGAGTTAACTCATCTTCACGAATATTTTGAATATCTCTAGTTATCTCTTCTGTACCATGTTTCAGCTCTCTAGCTTCAATCTCTACTTCATATGTATGAACAGATGTAAATGTATCCTCTCTTAAAATCTTCTCAGAGATAATAATAGCATCCTCGTAGTTATATCCATACCAAGGCATAAATGCAACCATCACATTTTTACCAATAGCAAGTTCACCCATATCCATATTTGGACCATCAGCTATTACTTGACCAGCTTTTACTATATCTCCAACTTTTGCTATAGGTGTCTGAGTAAAGGTTGTATTTTGGTTGGTTCTCATATTTTTTTCCATTGGATAGTGGTCTATAAATACACCTCCATCATCTTCACCTAAAATATAGATATTTTTAGAATCAACCTTCTCTACTCGTCCTGCTCTTTTAGCTTTGACAGACTCCCAAGCATCACGGCTAACAATAGCCTCCATACCTGTTCCAACAATAGGAGCATCTGTTCTGAGAAGTGGAACAGCTTGTCGTTGCATGTTTGAACCCATCAATGCACGGTTCGCATCATCGTGCTCCAAAAATGGAATTAACGCAGCAGCTGAACCAGAAACCATTAGTGGAGATATATCAATAAGTGAAACCTTTTTAGTCTCATTTAGCAAAATCTCACCATTACATCTAGTCTCAATCAAATCATCAACTATTTTTCTATTCTCTATCTTTGTTGAAGCTGGTGCAATGACCAAATCCTCTTCTTGAGTTGCTGTTAAATATACTATCTCTTCTTGGATTACTCCATCAATAACTCTATTATATGGTGCTTCTATAAATCCAAGCTCATTAACCTTTGCATATGTAGCTAGTGTATTAATCAGACCAATATTTTGACCCTCTGGAGTCTCAATAGGACAAATCCTTCCATAGTGAGTTGGGTGAACATCCCTTACCTCAAATCCAGCTCTCTCTTTTACAAGTCCACCCTCACCAAGAGCTGAGAGTCTTCTTTTATGAGTAACTTCTGATAGTGGGTTTGTTTGGTCCATAAATTGTGATAACTGACCAGATGAGAAAAACTCCAAGATAGTATTGGTAATCATTTTTGAGTTAACCAAATCATGAGGCATAAGCTCATCAAGCTGACCAGAGAGTGTTGTCATCTTGTCTTTAATAGCTTTTTGCATTTTGGTTAAACCATTATATAGCTCATTACCCAATAGCTCACCAATAGCTCTAATTCTTCTATTTCCAAGGTGGTCTCTATCATCTATATGACCTGAACCATTTTTAACTTTACTAAGATATTTTACAGTATTGATAATATCTTCTGTAGTTAAAACAGTAACATACTCAGGAACATCAAGACCCAATTTATGGTTCATCTTCATTCGACCAACTTTTGTCAAATCATATCTCTCTGGGTCAAAAAATAGCTGTTGCAAGAAACTTTTAGCCGCTTCTGCTGTTACAGGCTCACCTGGTCTCATAACTTTATAGATACGAATAGCAGCTAGTTGATTTTCATCTTCTATATCTTCTGTCTGTTTTAATAATCTAAGAGATTCATTATCTGCAATAAATGATTTGATAATAGAATCATCTGAACCTTCAGCTAAATCATCAGCAATATGAAAACTCTCTACTCCTGCATCAATAATCTTTTTGAGTTTAATCTCATCAAGTGGTGTTACGACATCATATAATATCTCTCCACTCTCTTGGTCTATAATTGGAGTAGCTAAATGTCTCTCTATCAAAATATCTAGTGGATACTCTACCCACTCTAGCCCATCATCAATTAATTTTTGAGCTTTTTTCTTAGTAAGTCTCTTTGCAGCTGCAACTACAATATTACCATCAAGGTCTCTAACCTCATAAGGAGCACGACCTGCAAAATCTTCTACAGAAAATTTAGTTACAAATCTATTGTCTCTTACAAAAACCTCTTTACTTTTATAAAAAAGTTTCATAATATCCTCTTTGGAGTAATCCAAAGCTCTAAAGAGAATAGTTACAGGTATCTTTCTTCTTTTGTTAATTCTAGCATAGAGTATATCTTTTGCATCATACTCAAAATATAGCCAACTTCCTCTATCAGGAATTATTTGAGCTGAATATATTAGCTTGTTACTAACAGTTGTAGCCTCTTCTTCTTTGAAGATAACCCCTGGACTTCTATGAAGCTGATTTACAACAACTCTCTCAACACCATTAATAATAAATGATGTTCTATCTGTCATAAGTGGTATATCTCTAACAAAAACAGCCTGTTCTTTTATCTCTTTTGGGTCAAGTTTTTCACCTGTCTTTTCATCTCTATTCCAGATAGTTAAAGAGATATTCATTTTGAGTGATACAGAGTAGGTAAGACCTCTCTCCATACACTCTCTAATAGTATATTTTGGTTGAACTATCTGAGAACCTTTGTACTCAAGAGTTAATCTATTTTGTGGGTCATGTAATGGAAAAACTGAACGAAAAACCTTTTCAATGGTTGATTCACTTCTATTTTTCGCATCAATCATTAAAAAATCATCATATGATTTCTGTTGTAGTTGAAGCAAATTTGGTACAGCAATTTGACGAGGAGTTTTAGAAAAATCGACTCTAAGTCTATTTCCAGAATGTAATGAGTTTAACATGGGCGAACCTCAATTTTATATAAATGTTATGGATGAATGTATATATTTGGATATACAAAAAAACTATCGTATAAAGTTATTAAAATTTAATAACTTAATAGCTTGTCACTATATCTTTAAAATCTTTTATGTGTTGTTACTAATGCAACACAGGAGAGTTCAAGTGAGAAATTATTATCTCACTTGAAAAAGTATTATTTAAGTTCGCAAGAAGCTCCAGCCTCTTCGATTTGTTTTTTAATCTCTTCAGCTTCATCTTTAGAGATACCCTCTTTAAGAGTTGTTGGTACATCTTCAACAGCAGCTTTAGCCTCTTTAAGACCAAGACCTGTAATTGCTCTTACTACTTTAATAGCATTGATTTTCTTAGCACCAGCATCTGTTAGAACTACATCAAACTCTGTTTGCTCTTCTACTGCTTCTGCTGCTCCACCACCTGCTGCTACTACTGTAGCTTGTGCTGATACTCCAAATTTTTCTTCGAACTCTTTTACTAGCTCTGAAAGCTCAAGTACTGACATGTTTGAGATAAACTCTAATACATCTTCTTTTGTTATTGCCATTTTTATTCCTTTTATCTTTTCATTTTTTATTTTTTATTAATAAATGGTCGGCTAAAGCCAACCCTACGCTAACATTACGCCTCTTCTTCTAGTTTAGTTGCTAATGCTTGAAGTCCAATTGTAAAGCTTCGTACTGGACCATTCCAAACATTTAGTAACATACCAAGAAGTTCATCTCTACCAGGAAGTTTAGCCATAGCTTCAATAGTTGCTAAATCAGCTACTTTTGACTCAATCAACCCTGTTTTAATAGAGAAGTTATCTTTGTTAGCTTCAGCAGACTTATCAGCTACTTTACATGTAGCGATTTGGTCTTCACCCCAAATGAAAATGTTATTGTCAACAAGTTCCATCTCTTCGCAATCTGCATTTTTAAGTGCAATAGTTGCTAGAGTATTTTTAACAACTCTTACATTGACATCATTCTCTTTTGCTAGTCTTCTAACACCTTCTAATGCTTCAACAGTCATACCTTTGTAATCACATACGATTACGGCACCCTGATTAGCAAAAGCTGTGCTGAGTTCACCAACAATAGCTTCTTTTTCAGTTCTAGTCATCTGTTCTCCTTCCGACCTCTAATAGGGTGTTATTGAATATCTTTCAATAACCCAACTATCTTTTGGGATAGTCTTATTAAGCTCTCGCCCCCATTATCTTCAGCCTAAAATCACATTATGCCAAGCATAAAGCAAAAGGTACTAGGCTCTTACTAATGGAACCGACGGCTTTAGCCTCACTCTTTTCGAGACTCTTGTGCCATACACTCTCTTTGAGAAAGTATCCGATTCCAATTTCTTAAACGCTTTTCTTAGTACCCTAAGCTTTAAACTCTCTATTTAATCTCTAAAAGTTCAGCTGTATTTAGTGTAACTGCTGGACTCATTGTCAAAGATAAAGCACCATTTAGGATATATCTACCCTTTGCAGCTGCTGGTTTTGCTTTGTTGATTTTCTCTACAAAAGTTCTAAGGTTCTCTTCAATCTTTTCTGGACCAAAACTAACTTTTCCAATTCCAGCGTGGATATTACCTTTTTTATCAACTCTAAAGTTAACTTTTCCACCTTTTGCCTCTGTAACTGCTTTTGCCACATCCATTGTTACAGTTCCAGTTTTAGGGTTAGGCATAAGACCTTTTGGTCCAAGAATTCTAGCTACTCTACCTAAAGTTCCCATCATATCAGGAGTTGCTATAACTGTATCAAAGTTTATATTACCCTCTTGAATTTGCTCGATTAATTCAGTTGAACCTACAATATCAGCTCCAGCCTCTTTTGCCTCATCTGCTTTTGCATCTTTTGCAAATACTGCAACTCTGACAGTTTTACCTGTTCCATTTGGAAGTATTACTGAACCTCTAATCATCTGGTCAGCATGTCTTGGGTCAACATTAAGATTTAATGCAACCTCTACAGTCTCATCAAACTTTGCTGATTTAAGCTCTGGAAGAAGTTTAGTAGCCTCTTCAACTGTATAGAGCTTATCTTTTTCTATTTTTTCTAAGAGTGCTTTTCTCTTTTTTGTTATTTTTGCCATTTATCTCTCCACGATATATATAATCTCCCACTTCAAAGTGGTCTAATTTAAAAATATTATTGGTGCCTCCATTAGGAAAACACCATACAATTAATTTATTGTTATTTATCTCTTACGCAGTAATATCTACACCCATACTTCTACAGGTACCTTTGATAATTCTTGCAGCCATCTCTCTATCATCAGTATTCAAGTCAGCAATTTTTTGCTCAACAATCTCTGCAATTTGAGCCTCTGTTAGAGTTGCTACTTTGTTTTTTAAAGGGTTGTCTGAACCACTTTTAATATTTGCTGCTTTCATAATAAGCTCTGATGCTGGTGGCTGTTTTGTCTCAAATGTAAAACTTCTGTCAGCATAAACAGTTACCTCTACAGGAATTTTAAATCCCATTTTGTCTTTTGTTCTTTCATTAAAAGCTTTACAAAACTCCATAATATTTACACCTCTTTGACCAAGAGCAGGTCCAACTGGAGGTGATGGATTTGCTTGACCAGCAGGAATCATCATTTTGAACTTTTCAGTTACTTTTTTTGCCATTATTTTCTCCTTAGATTAAATAGAAATTTATTTTAGATTAAATAAAAACTTCAGTAATATAAACTCATTAGTTTTTATTACTGAAACTTTTGCAAGGTGAAGCCTATTGACTACACCTCTATAATTTATATAATCTTTTCTACTTGTGTATATAGTATCTCTACTGGTGTATTTCTACCGAAAATAGATACATTTAATTTTAATTTTCCATGGTCGAGGTCATACTCTTCTACCATACCTGTAAAGTTAGCAAATGGACCATCTATAATACGAACCATCTCTCCCTCTTCAAAGTCAATTTTTGGTTTAGGAGCTGATTTATTCTCCATCTTATCTAAAATCACTTTGATATCTTTTTGAGTTAATGGAGTTGCTGTTTTTCCCTCTCCAATAAATCTCGAAACTTTAGGTAGTCTCTGTATCTTATGCCACAGAGCCGTATCTAAATCAACATGAGCAAATACATATCCAGGATATAGCGTTCGCTCTGTTATCTTTTTCTCTCCGTTTTTAACCTCTATGACCTCTTCAGTAGGAACAATAATACTATCAACTTTATCTTCTATTCCATGTTCTACAGCTAAAAGTTCAATACCTCTTTTAACTGCTTGTTCACTACCTGAATAAACCTGTATCGCATACCATTGAAGTGCCATATTAGCTACCTACAGCAGTTGATACTATTGCTGACATCAACATATCAACAAGTGCTAAAAATATCGATATGACAGTTACAACGATAAAAACAGCAATAAATGCTTGTCTAACTTGTGCTTTTGTCGGAAATATAACTTTTTGTAACTCTTGTTTAACATGTGCAAAATATGTTGTTAATTTTTCCATTTTTGTAATTACCTTTAATTATGGCAGGCCAAGAGGGACTCGAACCCCCGGCACCTGGTTTTGGAGACCAGTGCTCTACCAACTGAGCTATTGGCCTAAGAATATTAT
>JAADFE010000152.1 GCA_013153055.1 Campylobacterota bacterium | reverse complement strand
ATTGAGACTCTTGGTGGAGTAACAACTAAGATTATTGAAAAAGGTACAACAATACCAGCTAAAAAATCTCAAGTGTTCTCAACAGCAGAGGATAATCAACCAGCAGTAAGTATTCATGTACTTCAAGGTGAGAGAGAGTTTGCAAAAGATAACAAATCTCTAGGTATGTTTGAACTAAGAGATATCCCAGCAGCTCCAAGAGGTGTACCACAAATTGAGGTTACATTTGATATTGATGCAAATGGTATCTTGACAGTTTCAGCACAAGATAAAGGAACAGGAAAATCTCAAGAGATTAAGATTAGTGGTTCGTCAGGACTTAGTGATGAAGAGATTGAAAGAATGGTTCAAGATGCAGAAGCAAATAAAGCAGAAGATGAAAAGAGAAAAGCTCTAGTTGAAGCTAGAAACCAAGCTGACGCTTTAGTTCACCAAACTAAAAAATCATTAGCTGATTTGGGTGATAATTTTGATGCTACAGAAAAAGCTAATATAGAAGCAGCTATAGCTGATGTAGAGGATATCTTGAAAAATGATTCTGCTACAAAAGAGCAAATTGATGAGAAAGTTAAAGCTCTAACAGAAAAATCTCATAAACTAGCAGAAGCTGTATATGCAAAAGAGCAAGGTGCAAACAAAGAGACAGCAGCTAAAAAAGCAGAAGATGATGATATCATCGATGCAGAAGTAGAGTAATTCTCTATATAAAAAACTAAACAAAGGTATTATTATATACCTTTGTTTCAAAACTACTTTTTCTTTTCTTTTTTGAGACACAATCCCTTAGAAATTTTGCTATAATAATCTAAAAAATTGGAGACTATTATGGATGTAAAAAAATGCAAATCATTAGATGAGGCTAGAGTTGAGATAGATAAAGTTGATAGTAAAATTGTAGAGCTTATAGCTTTAAGAAACAACTATATCAAACAGATAGCTCATTTTAAAAACTCTATTGATGAGATAAAATCCGAAGATAGGATAGCTGATGTGGTGAGTAGAGCTAGAGCTAAAGCTATAGAGCTTGACCTATCACCAAATCTTATTAATGATATCTTTGTAAGATTGATTGATGATATGGTAGAGAGTGAGATAGCAGAGTTTAAAAATGCTAAAAATTTTTAGATTTTAGACAAAATATCTAAAGGTAGAATATCTGGATATAGTTTTCTATATTCTGGATTATCTCCTATAAATTTCCACTCTTTATTATTCTCTTTTATTGCTAGTAGTTTCTGTTTCTCATGAATAATTATAACTCTTTTTTCGGGATAAATTTTGATATTTTCTTTTCCATATTTATCCTGTAAGATATCTTTTAGAACACGAATGCTCAAATCATCATTATATAAATTGGGGTTGATAAATATTAGTTTGATACTGGATTTATACTCTATTTGAGCAAATTTTCCATCACTGTATGGTTGAACCTCTCCAATATTTGTGATATTTGTATCAAAAGATTCTATAGATATATGTGGAGAGCTTAATAGAGTATTGATATATCTTTTGAACATAATTTTATTGATGGGTATAAATAGTTTAGGATATGTCATATCTATTATTCCCTCTGTATCCAGAGAGTGTAAGTATCCTAAATATTCATCCAGATATTTTTTGAGTTCTAATTGCTCTTTTGTATATTGTTTATTTGTATCTTTTTTTGTCTCTTTTACTGTTTGTGTTGCTTCCTCTTTTTTTTTGAAGTTTTCAACACATCCTGTTATTAACAGTAGCGATAAAATCAATAAAGATTTTTTCATACTTTTGCCCCATCCCCATTATTTTTTAAGTATTATATCATTTTTCAAGTACAGAAGCAGTACTTTTGTCATTTTTGGTGAACTAAGTGGTTGACGCATAAGGTTATATGAGTTTAGCTCAAGTGTTTTGAATAGAAACTCTCTATAATCTCCTTCAACTAATGGAGATATCTGTTCTATTAGACATAGTATAGTTGCCATGGCAGATGGATAGGTCAAGTCATATATATCAGCATATAGAGTAGTAAGCTCACCATCTGAAAATTTCCATTTTCCATATTGATAGAACTTTTCTATAGCTTTATTTAGCATAGTTTGAGATAGTATTAGATACTCTTGATTATCTGTAGCTCTGTATGCACTAAGTAGTGCTACTCCAAAATAGGCATAATCTTCTAAAAACGCTTTAACATCTTCTGTATGATATAACTCTCCATCTATATATGCTACTTTTAAGAGTTTATCTATAGAGTTTATAGCTATTTTGGTATATTTATTATCTATATTTGATGCAAAAAATAGTGCATCTATAGCCATTGCATTCCATGAAGTTATGGTTTTTGTATCTGTGAATAGATTATTATCTTTTTGAAGTAGAGAGTTGGAATAAAATAGGTTATCATTAGACATTTTTTCTAGCATAAAATCAATAGTTTTAAAAGCAATATCTTTATAAAAACTATCTTCTGTCATCTTATAAGTAGCTAGATATGTTTTAGCTATATTAGCATTGTCATATAGCATTTTCTCTTTTCTTGGTAGACTCCAATCTTTGTTATTGGCATATCTATAAAAACCACCATCTGTTTTATCAAAAATTTCTCCTTTTGCCATTTTTGTTAGAGTGGTTGTTGCCATAGATAAAAGTTCAGGATTTAGAGTTTGATTATAGCTCTCTAGTAGTAAATCTAGTGTGGAGCTATTTAGAAATTTTGGTATGTCACTAAATCCTCCATACTCTTTATCAAAAACTTCATGATAATGTTTAGTTATAATATTTAATATATTTATATTTAATTTTGTTGCTTCTATTCTATCTTTTGTAGAGTTTATAAAAGATAATACCTCTTTGCCTTTGTCTATCAAAGTTTTTTTATCATTATTATACTTATCTATTATTACATTCAAAAGTTCATAAAAACCTAGTACATTTCCTTTAGGGTAAGGTGCGATATAAGCAGCACTATAAAATGGTTCTAAATTTTCGCTCATAAATATAGAGATAGGAGATGCACAGTTCTGTCCATTCATCAATTTATATATCTGTTTAAAATAGTTGTCTATATCTGGTCTTTCATCTTTATCTACTTTTATAGATATAAAATTTTGGTTTAATAATTCTGCTATTTTTTCATCTTCAAATGATTCTTTTCTCATGAGTTCACATAGATGGGATGTGCTATATCCTATAGATACAAAAATAGGTTTCTGTTCTTTTTTGGCTTTGTCGAAAGCTTCTTGGTTCCATGAATACCAATTTATTAAACTGTTTTTATATCTATCTAGGTATATTGAAGTTTTATTTTTTAGTCTAAGTGGCAAATCAAATCCTTTTATATGTTTTTTGTTAAATGTTATAGTATAAATAGACTTTTTTTTATACTATTTTATAAATATGATACTTATAGCTACTTTTTAGTGTTATATTAACGAAATTTTTACACTTCATTCGCTATAGTACTATAAATATTTTGAATATATAGCTATATACACTCATTCACTGTAAAAAGGGATTAAATAGAATGAAAATTTTAAAACTACTTTTATTAGTAACACTTTTCTTAAATGCAGGTTTTGAATCTGCTCTAAAAGGGCAATCAAAATTTTTATCACCTCAAGAGGCTTTTAAAGTATCTGTAATAGAAGATGGTGATATGCTCAAAACTAAAATTGTTTTGGCAGATAAAGTTCATATTAGTAATGAATCTTTAAAATATAAGATTGTTAAACCCAAAGAGTTTGAATTAAATGTAACAAGACCAAAACCTCATAAGCTAAATGGTGATATGGTTTATGAGAAAGAGATTGCAGTTAATATTCCTATATCTGATATTATGTCAAAGGTAAAAGGTTCTTATACTTTGATGATAGAGTTTCAGGGGTGTGCTGATGCAGGTATTTGTTATAATACTGAAAAAAAGTTATATAAGCTAGAGACACCAAAGCCTAGTTTTTGGGATAGAATTAAAAACTTAGCAAACTCTTCTAGTTCTGGTAATATATCTGATGCACTGAGTCATGAAAATCCAGTCTTTATTGTTGCACTATTTTTTATTTTGGGGCTGCTTTTGGCATTGACTCCATGTATTTTCCCTATGATTCCTATTTTGTCATCTATTATAGTATCTCAATCAGGCTCAGGTAAACCAAGTGCAGCCAAAGGATTTTTTACCTCTTTGATATATGTCCTCTCTATGGCTATTACATATACAGCAGTGGGTGTTATATCAGGATTGATTGGAGCTGATATTCAAGCTGCCATGCAGAACCCTTGGGTACTTGGTACATTTGCTTTGATGTTTTTTGCTTTAGCTATTTCACTATTTGGTTACTATGAGATACAACTTCCTGCTTCATGGCAATCCAAAATCAATAGTGCAAGTGATAATGCACAAGGCAAAGGGATAATAGGTACTGCTATTATGGGCTTTTTGTCTGCGTTTATTATTGGTCCTTGTGTAGCTCCTCCTTTAGCTGGTGCTGTTTTATTTATCTCTAAAACAGGAGATGCTATGTTAGGTGGGATAGCACTCTTTACTATGAGTATAGGTATGGGATTACCTCTACTTTTAGTTGGAATTGGTGCTGGTAAGTTTATGCCAAAACCAGGTGGTTGGATGACAAGAGTATCACAAGTGTTTGGTGTAGTGATGTTGGCTCTAGCTATCTTTATGCTTTCAAAAGTGGTTCCTGCATGGGTGACTACACTTCTTTGGTCTCTACTATTTATGGGGTCTGCTATATATATGGGTGTATTTGATAATAGTAGTGAGACTTTGGGTATGGCAAAATTATTTAAACTTTTGAGTTTTGTATTTTTGATTTATGGTGCATCTCTTTTTATAGCACTGCTTAGTGGTTCTACATCTATGTTACATCCATTTGAGAAGTTTACAACTCCACAACAGGTTGTAACGCTCAACTCTTCTAGTGATAAAAATGCAACAAGCTCTTCCGTAGATAATATCAAAATCACTCCAAAGATGGGTTATAGTGTAGAGAGATTAATGAAAGAGGTCAAAGCTAGTAAAAAACCTGTTATAGTAGATTTTAATAAGCAGTCGTGCCCATCATGTAGAGAGCTTGAAGAGATAACTTTTCCAAATCCTGCAGTTAAAAAAGAGATGGATAGATTTAAGTTTATCAGTGTAGATATCACCAAATATACTGATGATGACAAAGAGTTATTAAATAAATTTGGATTATGGGGTACTCCAAATATTATATTTTTTGATAGTAAACATAATTATGTAAAAGATGAGACTATCACAGGATTTTTAAAGCCTGAACCATTTTTAGAACATCTCAAACGAATAAAATAGTGAATAGTACTATAGAGATTGGTAAAATCAATCAACTAAGAGTCCATAGAGATTCGGAGTATGGTTTATACCTCATAGCTGAAAATTTTGAAGAGGTTTTGTTGCCAAATGCTTATGTTATAGAAGATGAGATGCCTATAGATTCTATCATTGAGGTTTTTGTTTATACAGATTCAGAGGATAGATTAGTAGCATCTACTAGATATCCATATGCTATGCTTGGAGAGTTTGGGTACTTTACTGTAGTAGATTATAAACCATATGGTGCATTTGTAAATTGGGGCTTACCAAAAGATTTGTTTGTTCCACTATCTCAGCAAAAAACATATTTTGAGATAGGCAAAAAGTATATCCTAAGAGTGTCTCAGGATAAAGAGACAGGACGGTTGTATGGCACACAAAAGATTGGTAAATGGTTATCATATCAACCAAAAAATCTAAACAAGTATCAAAAGGTTGATGGATTAGTAATCTCCAAAACTCCTATGGGATATAAGATTATAGTAAATAATCTATATGAGGGTATGATATTTGATAGTGAGATATTTGAGTCTATCTCTATAGGAGATAAAAAAACTCTCTATATTAAAAATATTCGTCAAGATGGAAAGCTAGATTTATCTCTAAATCCTATTGGCAAAGACCTGACAGCAAAAAAGTTTGAGACAAAGATTTTGGATATATTGAAAAATCATAATGGATTTTTAGATATCAATAGCAAAAGTGATGCAGATAAAATCCAAGATATATTTGGATTGAGCAAAAAAAGTTTCAAACGCTCTATAACTTCTCTCTTGAAACAGAATAAAATTGAACTTCATAATAATGGAATAAAAATTATTTAATCTTTTTTTTATATTTTCACTATTCTTACCAATTTCGTTGTTACACTACCCTATATTAAAATTTAAAAGGGGACATAAATGAGACAAGTGTATAGACCGTTACCAATTGATGAGGAGATTAAACTCAATAGTAAAAAAATCATTGTAAGCAAAACAGACAAAACAGGGAAAATTTTATATGTTAATGATTATTTTTGTGAGGTTACAGGGTATGAACCAAATGAGGTATTGGGGGTTCCACATAGTATTCTAAGACATCCTGATATGCCTAGAGCTGTATTTTATCTAATGTGGAGAACTATCCAAAATGGTGGTAATATTACTGCTATAGTTAAAAATCTAGCAAAGTCTGGTAAATACTATTGGGTTACAACTGATTTTGAAAATCATAGAAACAGTAGAGGGGAGATAGAGAGTTATATAGCTTTTAGAAGACCTGCATCAAAAAAAGCTATTGAGGCTATAGAGGAACTATATAGTATACTTTTGGATATAGAAAAGAGACATGGAATGGAGGCATCATTAGTATATCTACAAGGTTATTTAGATGAGAGACATACAACCTATAATGAGTTTATGGATAAGATAGTAAAACCAAAAAGTTTAATGGAAAAACTCTTTAGCATAATGAAAAGAACATTTAGAAACAGTGATAACAATGTAAATTATTCCGATAATTACAAAGAAGCAGTATAAGTTAACCATTTTTGAGATATACTTATTGTTATTATTTATATAAGGAACGATAATGGATTTAACAGATTTATTTAAAATGGGTGCTGAGATGATTCAAGGCAATAGTGATGATGCTACAACCAATTTGGACACAGATTCTATTAGTAATGCACTAAATAATATTTTTGGTGGTGAAAATGGATTGAATTTAGATTCAATTATTTCAAAAATATCAGATAGTGATTTGGGAGAAGTGGTAAGTTCATGGATAGGTTCAGGTGAAAATAAATCTATCTCTATGGATGCAATCACTGATTTGATAGATAGTGAAAAAATCTCAGAATTTGCTTCTCAGCTTGGATTGAGTGAAGATAGTGCAAAAGGTGCATTGGCTGATGCTCTACCAAACTTAGTTGACAAAGCTACAAGTGGAGAGGAAGGCTCTTTACTAGATAATATGCTTGATAAAGTAGGTGGTGTTGATGGTGCTATGGATATGATAGGAAAAATGTTTAAATCATAAAGTTTTAAGAGTTGAGAGTTCAAAATATAGTAATCTTTTTGATTTCTCTTGGCTCTTTTATATATGCTACAGAGATTAAAGTTGCTTCATATAATGTAGAAAATCTCTTTGATATGCAATACAATGGTACAGAGTACCAAGAGTTTATTCCCAATAAGCACAACTGGACAAAACAAAATCTCAACAAAAAACTAATCAATATATCAGAAGTAATTTGTGATATAGATGCTGATATTATAGGATTACAAGAGATAGAGAACCAAAATGCTCTACAACTTTTACAAAAATCTCTAAAAAAATATGGATGTAGTTATAAATATGGTGCTATAACCCATAAACAAAAAAGTGCTATACAAGTAGCACTACTATCCAAAATAGCCATCCAAAATAGCAAAGATATAGTAGTCACAAGAGCATGGGGTGTTAGAAATATATTAGAGGTGAAGTTTATAATAGATAATAGACCTATATATCTATTTGTAAACCATTGGAACTCCAAAAAATCACCAACTAGCAAGAGACTATTATCAGCTGTTGCTTTAAAAAGGAGACTAAAAAAGCTTCCAAAAGATAGTGAGTATATAATTCTAGGGGATTTCAATGCAAATTATAATGAGTATGAGATAGAGCATATATTTAACACTAAAAGAGAGTGTGATATCAAAAAAGATGGCTTTTCTCACTATAACTTATGGATAGAAAAGCCGATATATCAAAGATGGAGTCATAACTTTTATGGAGAGAAACAGGCATTAGATGCTATATGGATACCTCCTACTCTAATGGATAACAAGGGGGTTAACTATATAGATAACTCATTTGATGTATTTAAAAAGAGCTATCTATTTCACCCTAGAGGATATATACTCAGATGGCAATATAAAAAAGGCAGACACAAAGGGGTAGGGTACTCAGACCATCTACCTATATTTGCTAAATTCTCTACCAAAGCATATATAAAACCAAATTGTAAAATTCACCTCTCTACAATCAAAGGAATAAAACAAAAAGGTATCAAATTGCCTATATTACTCAAAGGGGTTAAGGTAGTATCAAAGTCTAAAAATAAAGCTGTTATCAGGCAAAAAGGAGATACTATAGCTATATATGGCATAGATAAGCCTCTAATTGTTGGAAAAGAGTATGATATTGTAGTTTATAAAATGAAGTTATATCATGGTAGATATGAGATTGTCGATTTTGAGTATTGATTTTGATATAAAAAAAGGCTATGATAACATAAAAATTTGGAGTTAGTAATGATAGATTATTATCAAGAGATATTGGCATTTCATGTTATATCTATAATGTCATGGATGGCAGTGTTGTTTTATATGCCAAGACTTTTTGTATATCACCAAGAACACAAAGATAAAAAAGATTTTACAGATGTAGTCAAAATTCAAGAGGATAAAATTTATAGAGTAATCGGTTTTCCTGCAATGTGGGCTACAGTTATTAGTGGTGCTACTATGTTGTATCTCAATCCTGGGTTGCTTAAGCAAGATTGGATGATAGCTAAGCTTTTTGTACTTTCACTTTTGATTGCATACTCATTTAGTATGGAGCATTATAGAAAGATATTAGCTAAAGATAAATGCACAAAAAGTGGACAGTTTTTTAGAGCATATAATGAGGTTCCTACTCTGCTCTCTATATTAATTGTGGTGTTTGTTATCACAAAGTCACTTCATATATATTTTTCTATAGCTATTATCCTATTTTTCGGGTTTGTGATTTATAAAATTTTGACGAAAAAGTAACAATTTTTAAAAAAAAATGTAAATTTAAAAATTTAATATTCAAAATTATATTTTTTAGTTATAATAATTTAAAATTTTGACTTAAAAAGGAGCTTATATGTCATTACCAAACATTACCATTCCATTGGATTTACCAATAGATATACCTGTTCTTCTACACCCAGCTGTAGTTCACTTTGTTATTGCTATACCTATAGTTGTACTTATGTTAGAGATAATCAATTTAGTTTTAAAAAAGAGGGCTTTATCTGTATTTTCTCTATTTTTGTTAGTTGTAGTTATGGTTGCTATGGTTGGAGCTTATTTCTCAGGAAGCGTTGATGGAAAAGAGGCATTTTCATTACTTTCTCCTGAAGGACAGAGCGAGTTAAAAGAGCATAAACTAATTGGTACATACCTTGTTTATATCTCAGCTGCTATGGTTTTATTAAAGTTGTTGTTTATGGCATTTTCAAAAATGGTTGCAAAACTATTTTTTGTATTGATATTGATAGGATTTATAGCTTTAACACTTATCCAAGGAAAAGATGGTGGAGAGTTAGTTTATAAATATGGTGCAAACAACAAAGCAGTAGCAGAAGTTTTAAGTAACAAAGATGACCTTCAAAATGATTATGATGATTTAAAAGAAAAGAATGAAGAGTCTGCGTCAGCTAAAGCTAAAGAAGAGCCAAAAGAGGAACCAAAGGTTCAAGAGGAAAAAGCACCTCAAACACCTGCAGAGACAACAGCTGAGCCAAAGAAAGAAGAGAGTGCAACTCCTGAAGTAAAAGAGGAAGTAGCACATGAAGAGGCTAAACCTGCTACAGAAGAGACTTCAAAAACAGAAGAGCCAAAAGCTCAAGAACATGCTGTAAGTTTAGAAATTCCTGCTGAAGCTAAGCCAGACACAACTCACGAATAGAGATAGATACTCTCAATTTAAATATTGAGAGTCTATTTTCTAATTGATAAACTCCTAAATTGACATAAAATCCATACCATGCTATAATATATCTAAAATATAAGGAGAAAGATATGGTCAATACATACGGTAAACCCATAGAAAAAGTAACCTTTAATATTCCCATAGAGCTAAAAGAGCAAGTCATAGCACTCAAAAATGAGTTAAAAGTTTCACTCTCTACGATTTATAATGAAGCAATAGCTAATTATATCAAACAAAAAGAGCTAGAGAAGTGGCAAAGAGGGGTTAATATGGCTCTAAATGACAAAGAGTATATAGCTCTAACAAAAGAGTTAGGTTCTGACAATGGAGACATCTATGAGTATTAACCAAGGTGAGGTTTGGATGGTAGAGTTTTTTCCAAAAGTGGGAAGTGAAATAACCAAGCTTCGTCCTGCTATTGTGGTAAGTCATGATACTATCGGTAGGCTTCCTCTTAAGACTATTGTTCCTGTTACTGATTGGAAATCAAATTATGTTCACTACCCTTGGATGATAGCTATCGAGCCAAATGAGAGCAATGGTCTCTCTAAGGTTTCAGCTATTGATTGTTTTCAGGTAAAAAATTTTGCTAATGAGAGATTTTCTAAGAGGATAGGGAGTGTGAATGAGATAATGATTAAAAAGGTACATGAGACTATTGCTAAGACACTAAATCCTCTTTATTCATTATAATAAAATATTGCTTTCTCTTGTTACTTTTTTTCTTTGTGTCAGAACAATGAGGAGCGTTAAACAAACGAGAAAAGTTTCTCTTTTGTAGAGACAGAACCGAAATGGTCGGAGCAAAGTAACTTAAAAATATTTTTAAAAATTTGATACATATTAAAAAAATAAGTAATTAAGTGGTATAACTCACGAATAAACCTGAACACTCTCAAAATATTGAGGGTGTGTCTGGGCAAACCAGAAAAAACCTCCCAAGATTATTAAAATAGCTATCACCAAAAGTGTAATTTTGAGCCAACTATATGGTCTGTCTCCTACTATTTTGCCACTTTGAGCATTGATTGCGTAGTTATATATTTCGTTTTTCCATTTAAATTGAGCTGTCCATATAGGAAATAGTGTATGCCTATAGGCTGTATCTTTATATCTGATATCTTTATACTCAACTCTCTGCTGGTCTCCTCCTATATCTCTTTTGATATGTTGGTGTATGGCGATAGATATTTTATCTCTTGCTAAATCAAATCCACTATCAAGAGGTATTGTATATTCCTCTGAATTGAAGCCCGATAGATATTTGTTGTCAAATGGAACCAATCTATGAGTATCCCATGGGGCTAGTGAGTCCAAAATAGAGTGAGATAGAGGAGTGTTTGAAGCCTCTACTATGACATCTTGAAAATCATCATAAACAACACCTTGAACAGGAGTCCAGTGTATTCTAGGTTCTCTTTGATTTACTATCTGCTCTCTACCATTTATTATTACTCTTTTTTGAACAGTAACATAGTATATATCTCCTCTTTGACCACGATATCTAGCAGTGGTATTTGTATCATAGCTCCAGTATGGAATATAATATCCGTTGAGTTTACTATGCCCATCTACAAAATCTTTTAACCCTTTTGGTGCAAACCATAGTGAACCTATCCACTCTCTAAATCTCTTTTGAGCCTCTTTTTGAGTTATCATAAAAGGGATTAGAGACTCAGGTTTAATCTCTTGGGTTAACTCCGTAATAGCAGGTGTCTCACAATATGGACAGAGAGAACTAAATATATTAGGGTCAAGCTCAAATGGTGCTGAACACTTAATACATTTAATTTCTCTCTTTTCATGCTGTAGCTTATGTATATCTATATTTCTTAGTGCATAGTCAAAATCATGTTTTTTAATTGGTTGATTTGGTTTTTCAATTGGCTCAATAGATGAGCAAAATGGACACTCCAAAGAGTTACTCTCTGGAGTATATAGCAAAGACCCCCCACAACTTTTGCAGGTAAAATTTATCGACTTGAACTTCACTGTTTTGGTAGAGGTGGTGGTGTATCTTCAAATAGATTTGGGAATATATTTTTAGCTTTGTCCCAATCACTCATTCCTTTACTCCAGACAAGCGTATCTCTATTCATCTCACCTTTACTTATGAGAGTTTTGATAGTACGCATATCATAAGGTCCCTCACTGACATTATCTAATGCTACATGATAGACTCTCTCATCTCTTGTTGGTAGAGGTGGTGGTGTATCTTTTGTCTCTTTTTTAGCAAATGCGTCAGCCATAGTTTGCCCCAAGGCAATACCAGCACCCATTCCTATCATATCACCCATAGCACTACCACCACTACTATTACCTAGAGCTTCGCCTGTTTGGTATTTTAGATTATCATCAAGATTACCTGTAATCTCTCTGCTAGTTCGTTTATCTAATGCTTTTTCTACATTTTCAGGTAGAGAGATATTCTCTATGATTACTTTTGTTAGTTGTAATCCATACTCTCCAAAGTATGGTGCGATATGTTCTGTAACATAGTCACTAAATTTTTCATAGTTTGAGGCTAGTTCTAGTATAGGTATCTTGCTCTCTCCTAAAACAGTAGTAAATTTAGAGACGATTAGATTTTTGAGTTGGTCGTCTATCTCATCAATAGTAAAGTGTCCATCAGTTCCCACTATCTCTTTCATAAATTGTGCAGCATCTGTAACTCGTATCTCATAAGTTCCAAATGCTCTAAGCCGTACCATAGAGAACTCAGGGTCTCTTACCATGATAGGGTTTTTGGTTCCCCATTTTAGATTGGTAAATCTCTTTGTATTTACAAAATAGACCTCTGCTTTAAATGGAGAGTTAAATCCATGGTCCCAATGTTCTAGGTTTGTCATAATAGGTAGGTTTTTTGTATCAAGTTCATATATACCAGGTCCTAATACATCAGCTATAACACCTTCGTTTACAAAAACAGCTACTTGAGACTCTCTAACTGTAAGTTTAGCTCCATATTTTATCTCATTTCCCTCTCTAGGAAACCTATATACCATAGTATCATGAGAGTCGTCCATCCACTCGATAACATCTATAAACTGTCCACTTAACCAATCAAAAAGTCCCATTATTTATCCTTTAAATCTTCTACTACCTTATCAGATGAAGTTTCCATTTTTGCTTTTGTTGAGAGTAGGGCATCTTTTAGCTCTTGTTCTGTTTTATTAAGCTCAATTAGTGCTTTTTCTCTAGCAGCTTTACCTTCATCTGCAATTCTTAGTGAGTCATTTAGTGTATCAATTAGTGTCTGATTTGCTTTTTTGATACTCTCTATATCAAATACACCTCTCTCCATTTGTGTTCTTATCTCTTTGTTTGCCTCTCTTAGACCCTCAGCATTTTTCTCTAGTAGCTCATTTGTTAAATCATTTGCATTTTTAAGAGCTTTTGCTGACTCGTGGCTTCTAAATATAGTAACAGTTTGAGCCAACTGATTTCTCCATAGAGGAACAGTATTTACTATAGTAGATGTGATTTTATTGATGAGTGATTTGTCGTTTTCTTGGATTAGACGGATACTAGGAAGTGATTGCATAGCAACTTGTCTTGATAATCTAAGGTCATGTACTCTTCTCTCTAGCTCATCTCTAAAACCTCTAACCTCTTTTAGCTCTTGGATTGCCATCATGTCGCCATCTTTGGTTTTCTCTTCATATTCAGGTAAAATTTTTTCATTTAGCTCTTTTAGTTTTATCTCTCCTGCTTGAATATATATCTCTAGGTTTCTAAAATAGTCTAAATTTGCCTCATATAGCTTATCTAGTGATACTACATCTTTCATCAATTTTGATTTATGCTCTTCTAGGTTATTTGCAATCTCGTCGATTTGGTCTCTAACCTCTTCATAGCCTTGCATAAACTTGACTAGTGGTTTTGTACCACCAAAAAGCTTTTTGTACCATGGTAGCTCTTTGTTTGGATTTAGCTCATCTATATCAAAACCTTTGATTGAAGCTACCATCTCATTTAAAACAGCACCAACTGCACCTGTATCTTTGTTTTTGACACCATCTATCATACGATTTGATATAGCATCAAGTTCCTCTTGAACAGAAGAGCCAAAATATATAATAGATGTTCTATCACTTAAATCTAGCTCTTGTAGAGCTTTTTCTAGTTTACTCTGTTCCTCTGGCATAACTGCTGGTAGATTTTCACTTTTTTCTTCTATTGTTGCTTCTATAATCTCTTTTGTTTTTGTTTCCATATTTTTTATCCTTTTTGTTTAGTAAATTTTTTGTAAAATTAGGAACCAATGGCTTTAATCTCGCTTTTTTCGGGACTAAAGTCTCCGATTCCATCAATTGTTTATCTGCTCTTTTAGCACATCTATATGTACATCTAGGTCAAATTCATTATTTTTTTTGAGTCTTATTAACTCTTTGTCAAATTTTTTCTCAACATCATTTAGTAATGAGTAGAGTCTCTCTTTTGTATCCTCTTTTATATCATCTTCATTCATCTCTATATAGGATTTGGTAACATTTTTGATACCATCTATATATACGATAATGAATTTTCTAGCTACTCGTAAATCTTTTGGGTCTTGTTCGATATTTTCAAGTATATCATGAGCTTTATCAATAGCTACTCTGAGTTTACTATTGAGTTTATTGTCTCTAATTAGTCTCATATCCTCTTCTATATCATTTAGCTTTCCTCTTGCTGTTGCTAAAGTTTTTAGAACAAACTCAGCAGAGATATCACCTATATTATCCAATTTGTCAGCCCGAGGGTCAAATCCATAATACAAAAAATATCCAATAGTCGCCACTATCCCTAAAAATAGTCCAATCAAGATAGTTTCATTCCCTGCAAAAGATGCACTAAAAAAGGTAGAGACACCTAATAAGATAGCTGATATCATTTTATATGGAATTTTTGGTGCTTTTGTGAGTGTGGTTGTGTAGTAGTTCTCTTCTTGCTGTAAGCCTATAGAGTTAGCCTTAGCCGTTGCAAAAAATAGTATAAATGCGATTATACTTGTTATAAACTCTCTAATATCCTTTGCAAGTAGTGACATAATAATAGCAACAAATAAAGGAGCCAAAAATATATAAAGGAAATTTCCTCTCCTGCCTGTAAATCTACTTTTTGTACTAACTGTTGGGTTGTATCGTTTTGCTTTTGACATCTACTCTCCTACTGAAATAATTTGAGTAAAGGATACCAAACAGCAATGCCAGAAGAGAGCAAAATAAATATAAAGCCAAATATCTTCTTCAACATAAATCCTTTAATATCTTTTGTTTAATTCTATCATAAGTTTCTAAAAAGAAAATGATAATATTATATCAGACTTAAGTTAATAAAGAATTAAGCTCTTTAACTAGTTTTCCATATATTTTTTTGCGTTATAAAATTTATTGAGTATTATTTTTTATTAAATATCTTGCAAAATTCTTTGGAATCGGAGACTTCAGTCCCGAAAAGAGCAAGGCTCTTGTGCTTTGCACTCTTTTTGAGAAAGCCGTCGATTTCCAAAAAAACTATAGATAACACTAATCACCACCACCATCGCCTCCACTATCACTACTATCAGTATCTCTAGCATCTGTAATCCCTGTTGAGTAGTCATATCCACTAAAATCACCTTGAGGGGCGGTTCCATATGGGGTAGTAAATGTTACCATAAAAAGTATAGTAACAAATAAAACCCATGAGATAATGAGATATATATCATCTTCTCTAAAATATAAGATACCAGCAAGAGAGGCTAAAACCAATAGACTTCCAAATAGAGACCATGAGATACTCATCAATGAAAAAGCCAAGATAACAAGTAAAATAGATGTAAAATTTATCTCTTGTTGGAGTAGTGCCATTAGCCATAGAAATATACTAGCAATCCTATATCGTGCCACTGATTTTATACCCCATAAATCTTTTTGAAAATCAACATCCCTAAAAATGTAGCACCTAGACATAAAAATATATTAAGTCCAATATTTAGTAACGCTTTGTTCCATAATCCTGTTTGAAACATAAGTAGCGTCTCCCATGAAAAGGTAGAAAAGGTAGTCAACGCCCCAAGAAGCCCAGTTACAAATATAGCCTTTTGATGCATAGATAGATTGATATGTTGAAAATATAAAAAGAGAAAACCTATTATAAAACTACCTAATATATTAACACCCAAAGTTCCAAATGGAAACAGAGAGCCTGAACTTTTTTGTATCCACCCTGATATAGAGAAACGGAGCATTGCTCCTAAAAATCCCCCCATACCAACTGATAATAAAACTCCCCAGTTCATCATTGTTGTACAAACTGCCAATCATCATGAGTTTTTGTATCAAACGCTTCACTCTTTTGTTGGAGTAGCAGATTTATGATATCTAACTCTTTTTGAAGTGACTCATCACCTATAGCTTTCATCTCACTTATATAGTACTTTTTGAATGTTTGGAAAAGTTTTTTGTAACCCTCTGAGACTTTTAGTTTACAAGATTTTCTCTCCCATGTTTTTACAGTTGGATATATTGGTCTCTTTGGTGGGAAAATCATACATCTTTTCATAATCACAGGATACTCTTGCATTATCCATTTGACATTATCATTACATCCAGCTCTTGCATCTATGAGCCAGTTTTTCATAATAGTTACATAGTCACTTACTAGTATCGCTTTTCTTATGCCTGTATTGTCATAGTAGGTATCTTTTTTCTTAAATTTTGCACTCTGTTCATTGGAGTATGATTTACCATTGACATCACTATAGCTTACTTTTAGTTTGATGTCATCATCTCCATCGGCTATCTTTTTGAGTTTTAGGAGGATTATTCCACCTTTTGTTTTACCGTTTTCACTGCTTGATGGAAATAGTGTATTTACTTTCATAATCTCACCAGTTGCTAGATTTGCCTCAGGTGAACCATAAACTGCATCTATCTCGTATTTTTTACTATCTAGTTTGAGTACGAGGTCATAAACTAGTGGAGTTACCATATAGTCAAACTCTTTGTCTAG
The DNA here is from genome assembly GCA_013153055.1 of Campylobacterota bacterium. Lineage (GTDB taxonomy): Bacteria > Campylobacterota > Campylobacteria > Campylobacterales > Sulfurovaceae > UBA1140. The sequence continues at coordinate 11,058 of JAADFE010000152.1, read as the reverse complement.
TCGTTTTTTGAATTCATCTGATGAGTGAACAGAGAAGTAGTTTGCACCTTTTGTTTTGGATACATACTCTACCAAGTCTGTATTAAAATCAACTCCTATTCCTATAAAGGTGGTGTGTATCCCTTTTTTACTAGCCTTTTTTGCCATACCAAAGAGTCTATCTTTTCTAAGCTCTCCACTATTTGGCATAGCATCTGTTAGAAATACTATTCTGTTTTCATAATCTTTGTTTAAATCTATCTTATCAAATAGTTTTAGAGCCTCTTTGTATCCTGCACTCCAGTTTGTTCCACCTTGCTCTTTTAGCTCTAGTATATGCTTTTTGATAGCTTCTTTGTCACTTTTGCTTACTTCTCTAAGAGGCTTTGCTAGATATGCGTTGTGGTCAAATAGTATAATTCCCACTCTATCATCATCTTTTAGGTGTGAGAGCATAGTTACTATAGACTCTGTTGCTATAGTTATCTTTTTTTTATTTTGTTTCTCTTTGTTTTCTACTTTGTTACCGTTTTTGTCATAATAGTATGTATCAAAACTACTACCCATAGAACCAGAGATATCCAAAACTACAACTAGATTTAGTTTTTTTCTTTTGAAATCTTTTGTATCAATTCCTGAGTTTAGTCCAACTGATAAAAAGTACTCTTTTTCATCTGAAAATATATTTTTTCTCTTGGCTGATGAGTAGCTAGGACAAAATAACTGTTTGCACTCTTTGCCACCTAATCCTGTATCAAAATAGTGGTTATAAAATTGCCCCTCATAAGTGATAGAGTCTAGTTTTGGTAGATATCCATTTTCTATATTGGCTTTAAAATTATTGGTATCTTTTGCTCCACCTACTGAAAGACCCAGTTTTTTAGGCATCATAGCAGGGGATGCCATAACCATAGGTTTTCCACCCAAAAGAGCTTTTGTAGGGGCGTTTCTATCTCTGCTATCCATCGCTTTTGTAGCATTATATTCCCAATCATCTATAACATTTATATCTGCTTTTTTTGTCATAGCATTTAAAAAAGTCATATTGAACATCAGTAGTATAAATATTAGTTGTTTCATCTATCTATCCTTTAATTTAATTACATATTATAACAGATTTAATACTAATTTTAATAATAAAATTAATTTTATGCCTTATAATTTTTGTCTCGTACGCTCATCTGTTTACTCTCTTCATCCATATATATATCAAAAATATCTATAGCCCGAAGTAGTCCACTCAGTTTTTTATATCCATAATTAATAGGAGAAAATGAGCTATTGTTACTAATATATGTTCCCATATCTGCTAGGTTTGACCAGCCAAACTCATCCATAGTTTGTTGGTGAGCGTTTCTTAGTATATTTAGTAGCCACTTATCTGATTTTAAATCTTTGAACTGTTTTTTTGATGAGTTGCTTGACTCTTGATTTGTACTATTAGCTCTCATTAGATTCTCAGTAAAAATAAATTGAGAACAAGCAACCATAAAAGCTTTTGGTGTTTTTTTCTCTCCAAAACCATATACTTTTATACCCTCTTGTTGGATACGCATCACTACAGGGGTGAAATCACTATCACTAGTGGCAAATGCAAAAGCATCTATCTTTTTCGTGTGTAGCATATCCATAGCATCAATCGTCATTAAAATATCAGTTGCATTTTTGTTTTTGCTATAGTCAAACTGCTGTATAGGCTTGATAGCAAACTCCAAAAGCTTCTCTTCCCAATTTTTTAGGTTATCTTTTGTCCAGTTGCCATAAGCTTGACGGATATTGACTACCCCATATTTGCTAAGCTCATTGATAATTCCCTCTAAAGCCCTATGAGAGATATTATCACTATCAATAAATAGGGCTATATGCTCTTTTGATTTCATATATCGTTATCTTTTGGAGTATAATATGTCATAGATGAGCGACCGAACTTTTTTCTTTTGTATTTTTTCAAATCACCTATACTCTCTGGCATATCAAGTTTGGTCATATGTTCTACTATTACCATCTCACATTTTGAGGCATCTATCTTTTCTATCAACTCTATAGTTTTGTCATAGATATCATCCATGCCATCACGAGTAGAAAAAGGGGGGTCAAAATAGAAATATGTCTTTTCGTTGCTATTTTTTAGCATATCTAAAACAGTATCAAACTTCTCAAAGCTATCGCCAAATAGATAGTGACATCTACTAGGGTCTAGCTGTTTGATATTTTGTTGTAGTACCTTATAAGCTATCTTGTTATACTCTATAAAATAGCACTCTTTAGCACCACGACTTAGAGCCTCTAAACCGATAGAGCCACTCCCAGAGAATACCTCAACAAAGTTTTTATCTATAATATCAAACTGCAAGGTATTAAATAGCGACTCTTTTAAAATATTTTTTGAACTTCTAGTTGTTGAGATATTTGGAATCTCGATAAATCTACCTTTGAATTTACCACCAATAATTTTTGTTCTAAAGTTTTGTTCTTTTTTCATATAATATCTTTGATTAAATTTATTTTTATTATATCCAATCTAAGATAATTTTTTGCGAACAATTGGTAAAAGTTTCTCTTTTATCTCTTTTGTAACCTCCATAAATCTTTCAAAATTATCTTTATTTGGCTCATCAAATATTACAGAGATAACCTCAACTTTCTTTGGAAACTTCTCTTTGATATTATCTTCTATATCACTTATAATAATCACTAAATCAAATTCTATATCTAAAATCTCATCAAAACCTTTGGGATGATAATCCTCTCTCCAAGCATTTTCTCTTTTGAGAACTTTAATAGTATAAGAGTTAATCTCTTGAGTTGGATATATTCCCACACTATAAGCTTTGAGACTATTTAGGTATTTATTTATTAATGCTTCAGCTATAATAGAACTTGTACTATTGTTTATATCTATAATCAATACTTTTTTCATAAAAATCCTCATATATATAAAAATTAATGAATATTAACATAAATAAACATTTAAATAAATATGAACCATAAATTAACTTAGTGAATAAAGTAAACTTATAGAGTATAAATAGGGTATAATTATGACTAAGAAAATAGTAAACAGGAGCGAAGATATGATAGATATTAAAAAAGAGTTGAGTAGTGAACAGCACACTCTGTATATAGAAACTATTCCTGAAAAAAAAAGAGTCATAAATAAAGAGAAAAATATATATGAAGTAACGCCAAAACATAAGAGATATAGAGTATATATAGGAAGATTTTTTGAGCTTAAAAAAGGTCTGCACTCTGTATTCAATGGACTAAGAGAGGCATCAGACAAAGATTATTTAGAACTTATGATAAACTCTGGTGGAGGGCTTGTCAATGAGGGTCAGCAGTTTTATAACATAATGGAAGAGAAATTCTACAAAAGAACCATATCATATCTGGATAACAAAGGTTATAGTATGGGGGCATTGTTATTTTGTATGGCAGAAAAGAGAGTTATCTATCCATATTCAGATTTGATGTTTCATACCTACTCACACGGCTCACACGGCAAAGGTGGAGAGGTGAAAACACATGTTGACCATACAGCCAAAAAGTTACAGAGATTTTTTTATGATTTGATAGTAAAAAAAGGATTTTTAACTCAAAAAGAGTTTGAAAAGATGTTAATAGGACAAGACTATTGGATGGATGCAAAAGAGCTTTGCAAAAGAGGGATTGCTACGCATGTAATCAGTGAGGGCAAAGAGCTAACAGCAAAAGAGTATCTCAAAAAAATCAAAAAACAGAAAAAATCGAAAAAACAAAATATAGAAGAGAACTAAAATTGAAAGTAAGAGTATATTACGAAGATACAGACGCAGGTGGCATTGTATATCATACCAACTATATCAAATATTGCGAAAGAGCAAGAAGTGAGATATTTTTTAAACAGGACATGATGCCATTAGATGGAGATAGAAGTGGATTTGTAGTCAAAAATATGGAGGCTGATTTTTTAGGTTTTGCAACACTAGGAGAGATACTAGAGGTGACTACAACAGTCATCAAAAAAAGAGCCGCCTCTGTTCTTCTAAGACAGCAGATATATAATCAAGAGGGCAAAAATATCTTCAATATGGATATAGTACTAGTATTTGTAAGAGAGGGCAGACCATCCCCTGTACCTGATATGCTTCATGAGATATTTTCTGTGAATAAGGTTTATAAGTAAGTTGTAAACCTTATTTAATAGCTATTTTTCAAATGCCTCTTTTAAAACTGCCTGTATCAGTTGGGAGCTACTTTTTTTTGAAGATTGTATCTCAATTTCAAGTTTATCACATATAGTAAAAAGAGTTTCTATTTTTTTTACTATCTCTTTTTGTTCAGCGAGGGGTGGGAGAGGTAATAAAAGTGGCTTTATGTCTTTGTTATTCACTTGTGGAATAACAGATTCGTTTCCAAATGTTGCTAAATCAAGTGTTTTAAACCATTTATAAAGATAATTAAAAATTAAACTTTTTGGAACTATAATAGCCATTGTATTTGAATCTATTAATATTTTCTTGGTTAAAACTCTTTTCTTTTTATTTGTTGCAATTGCTCCACCTCTTTTTGGAAATATGATACTATTTTGTGGAATAATATCTATTTCTTTAATCTTATCTATTTCAAAATAAGTAGATGATTTTTCAATAGAATAAGAATTTTCTTTTAAATTCATATCTCTAACTTTTATGTATGGTATCCCACTATTTGAAATTTTATATTTATAAGTATTACCACTTTTAAGACTTATTATGTTCCCTAACCTACACCACTTCCAACTCTTAGGAATCTCAAACGGTATTTCATCTTCACTTATAGGTGGAAGAGGTTTTTGATTTTTGATTTTTTTCTCTTTTATAAGTTGCTCTTTTTCTTGTTTGATTTTTTCAAGTAAGATAGATACACTCTCTACATTGGGATTTTTTTCTCTCCAATCTTTTGTTAGTTTTCCCTCTATTGCTTCTTGTAGGATTGATTGTCGGAGTTTTTTTAGGAGTTCTTGTTGATATGTTATTTCATTTGTAAGTTTTATTTGTTTACTATCTATACGATTAAATAATGAAACTATTTTTAACTGTTCTTCTATTGGAGGGAGTGGAATTTTTACGGTTTTAAGTTTTGTAATAGTTAATGTAACATTAGCTGCCCCCGTCATTAAAGGTACTAAAATTCTATCTTTTAACCTAGATAAGTAAATATGCAAAAATTGAGCATTTAATATATTTTCATCTTTTGGAATTACTGCTACTAAAATTGTTCCAAGTGCAAATTTCCCCTCTTGATAATGAACATACTTTAAACTAGCATGTCCATGACCAGTAGAGGAGACAAGAGGAACACATACTGCTTTTGTATCGAACTGATAAGTATCACATGTTTTTCTATCTTTTCCTGTTGCTACAAGTGGATACTCTCCAGCTTTAGCTTTCATAAGAGCAGTTTTCCCTTTTTCAAAGTTGCACACTTCAGATAAAGTAATAAAATCCCAAATTTTAACTTTTCTCATAACTAATTCACTCTCTTAATCAAACAACAGTCAAACAAATTTACCACCAACAAAGCCCTAAAATAGGCACTTTTATCACTTTTCCTATCTATTTTTATGTTATTAATCAAACAACAGTCAAACAAATTATATATCATTTCGCCCACCAAGGAACATAACTTCTGGCTTTTGCACCTACACTTTCATCGTAGATATAAATAAGCTTTTCACTAAGTGCTTCTTTAATAATACGAGATACCATTGCAGTATTTTTGGCTTCAATACCAAAGCGTTCTCGAAGTGAAGCATTTGTCATAAAATCGTTTTGGATATATCGTAAACTTGCATGAAGATAACATGCCCAAACTCTATCTTTTCTATTCATCTCTCTAAGCTCTTTGTGAGCAAAAAGTATGCTGATAGTATAACCATTTGTAGCCCTAAATACTGGTGCAGGGAGTTGATATAGTTCTGTTTGAGCCACTATTTTATCTATCCCACTACCTCTCTCTTCACAGATATTTATTCGTCTCATAAAAGAGGCTAAAATCTCATTTCTTGATTTTGGAGGAGTATCTAAAAATCTATCAGTATCTACAAGTGGTTCACCTGGATTTGTAACTTCAAAACGGTTGGTATATATCTCTATCATTACAGAGTTGCCAGTTTGAAAAAAGTCTTGGTGAATGATTGCATTTGCTACTAATTCACGGATAGAGAGTTCAGGATACATTTTGATGGTTTTTCTAAAAGCTTTTCCTATCACTTCATTTGAGGGAAGGAGGTTGTTGATATACTCTATCATACTCTCAAAGCCAACTGCATAACCTTTAGAGTCTTCTACCTCCTTTATTGTTTCAACTTTTGTATTATCTTTATACTGTATAACTCTTACAGCTTTTCTTTTTAAATTATTAAAATTTTTAAAATCTTTTGCAAATAAAATAGCCCCCAAATTAGTAATAGCATATTTTCCATTTTCTGTTTTTTGTATCAAGTTATCATTTGCCAAGCTATCTAAAATACCATCTCTATTTTCGGGTAAAGGTAGTTTTAAAAGCTCAAAATATTTGGTATATTCCAAGTATTTTAGAACCTCATTGTCAAATAGTTCATCAACAGCTATCTGTTTTTCAAAAGGAATTCTATCAAATACTCTCCATAATTCTCTCTCTTTTTCTGGCAACTCTTTTAGTTTCTTTTTATATGAGCCATTACGAATATATGCTGTTCCACTAAATCTCACTGGATGTCTATAGGCAGATGCTATCTCAAGTAATACTATATCTACTCCATTAATAGTAACTTCATAAAATTTAAAATCTATTTTTGGCTCAAGTAGTCTCAAAAGCCAATTTTCTAACTCTTCATTACCTTTTTTCTCATTAGATGGTTTAAAATTTGTTCCTATGATATTATGTGTTGCATCATCTATACCCCATATCATATAACCATTAGTTTTTCCATTTATTGCAGATGAGTTAGACAAAGCACTTATATATTCGCCTATCATTTGGGGAGTTTTGTTGTTGTGTTTAAACTCTAACCACTCAGTCTCTTTTGGTTGTTTTATCAGTTCCTGTATAAGAGATACTATATATTCATCACTTCTATTTATACTCATATTAACTCTTTTTTTAGTTTATTTAATAACTCATCACTTTTAGTAAAAGATTGATGAAGCATCTCTAAAAGCTCACTAGATGATGGTAGCTCTTCTTCATCTTCTTTATGAGGATTTTTTATATCGAGATTATAGCCATTATTTTTTATAGTATCTATACTTACTCTCCAAGATGATTCATTCTCTTCTCGGTTGTTCCACCACTCTTTTATAGGATTGAATTCGCTAACTTTGATAGGTTTTGTCTTTGAGTAGGATTTTTGACTTATTGGGAGTTTATGTTCATAATACCAGACCTCTTTTGTGGGGGTACCTTTGGTAAAAAATAGCAGATTTGTAGCAACACTTGCATATGGTTGAAAGACTGAATTTGGTAGTCTTATTATAGTATGAAGATTACAATCGGTGAGCAATTTCTTTCGTATCCTCTGTTTTACACCATCTCCAGTTAGTGACCCATCAGGTAATACAATTCCAGCTCTACCATTATTTTTTAGATATTGTATCATAAGTATTAAAAAAAGGTCAGCACTCTCTTTTGTTCTATAGTTTGTTGGAAAATTTGTCTCCATACCATCAGCAACTGTACCTCCAAATGGTGGATTTGCTAAGATAACATCTACTCTATCTTTTTGTCTGATAGAACTAATCTCTTTGGATAGAGCATCATCATAAATGATATTAGGTACCTCTATATCATGAAGTATTAGATTAGTAATAGCTAACATATGTGGTAATGGTTTTAGTTCAATCCCTTTAATAGTGTTTTGTAGTATCTCTCTATCTTCTATATTTTTTACTTCGTTACTTCGTATATGCTCTATTGTACTTGTTAGAAATCCACCTGTTCCACAAGCAGGGTCAAAAACTATTTCACCAAGTTTTGGTGCTACCATATTAGTTATAAATTGTGTGATTGCTCTTGGAGTATAAAACTCTCCACTATTACCTGCACTCTGTAACTCTTTTAGTATAGTCTCATATATCTCACCAAATAGATGTTTATCTTCGCTACTATTAAAATCTATCTCATTTAGCTTATTTATAACTTGTCTGAGTAGTGTTCCTGACTTCATATAATTGTTGTTACCCTCAAACACCTCTTTTATAAGTAAAGCTCTTTTATTATTTATAGCAGATGGTAGTGTTTTTAGTTCGGTAAATAGTTTGTTGTTTATAAAATCTAGTAGTTCATCTCCTGTTATACCCTCATCATCACTTGCCCAGTTCCTCCATTGTAAGTCTGTTGGGATTGGTGAAATGTAATCATCATTTAAAAGCTCCATCTCTATATCTTTATCATCAAAAATTTTTAAAAATATCATCCAACCTAACTGTTCTATTCTTTGTGCATCACCATTGAGACCTTTGTCTTGTCTCATTATATTTTGTATTGATTTTATAATTCCACTGATATTTATCACTTATATTCCTTATGCTACTTTGTATAACTCTTGTTCTAGTTGGGCTACTGCATTTAGATATTGCTCTTTACCCCCAAAAAGTTTTATAATCTCAAGTGGCGAACCTATCTGATTAAATGGTTGTACTTGTAATATTTTTAGACTTTCAACATTTTCAATTCCCTCATCGGCATATTTATCGAGAAGTATCTCTAATACCTCTTTAGCTTTTTGTTCATATTTTGAAAAGTAGTCTCTTTTTTTAACCTTTTGGGCTCTCTCTTTGCGACTAAGAGGTGGTTTATCAAAAGCACAATGAAGTATCAAATCAAAGATATCCATATCTTTACCAATATCTTCTCTGAAATTTTCATATATAATACCACTCTCTTCCAACTCTTTTATAATGGCTTGTTTTTTATCTCCACTATTCCATCTATTTAAAAATTCATCAAGTGATGAAAACTCTTTGTGTACTTGAGCTTTTGTATAATCTTTTAGACTACCAGTAATCAGTTTTCCTTGATTATCTAATATTTGGACTCTCTCATTCAAAATAGTTACATCAATACCATTAACAAAAATTTTTTCTCTTGGTTTATCATCTTTTATTTCTCCACTATTTATAATAGTTGGTGTCTCATTATTTTCAAATTTTATCTCTTTTCCATTTTCATCTATAATAATCTCATCATCTTCTAGTTCAGGCTCTTCAAAATCTTCATTTTTTCCAATCTCTTTAACTCTAACTGGTTCACCATCAAAATTAGGGTCTGCAAATAAATCTGTTACATTCCTAAAATCCATAATAGTAAAAAATGTTTTGCCATACTCTTCATTGATACGAGTTCCTCTACCTATGATTTGTTTAAATTCTGTCATTGAATTTATGTTACTATCTAGTACTATGAGTTTACAGGTTTGAGCATCAACTCCAGTTGTCATAAGTTTTGAAGTGGTTGCTATAACGGGATAGGTCTCTTCTGGATTTATAAAGTTATCAAGCTCCCTTTTACCCTCTTTATTATCACCTGTGATTTGCATTACATATCTACTATTTTGAGCCATAATATCAGAGTTCTCATTAGCAAGTGCCATTCTCATTCTCTGTGCATGTTCTATATCTATACAAAAGACTATTGTTTTATCAAATCTGTTATGCTTTTTGAGATACTGTGTAACTTTTTTTGCTACAGTTTCACTTCTCTCTTGTATTACTAAATTTTTATCAAAATCTTTACGATTATATTGTCTATCTTCTATCTCGTATCCATGGATATCCAATTTCCCTTTTTCAGGTCTCCAACCCTCTAAATCAATATCTAGCCCAACTTTGATTACTTTATATGGAGCTAAAAAACCATCTTCTATACCTTGTTTTAGAGAGTAGGTATATATTGGTTCTCCAAAATATTCAATGTTTGAGACTTCATTAGTCTCTTTTGGTGTGGCTGTTAAACCAACTTGAGTAGCACTACTAAAATAATCAAGTATCTCTCTCCAAGCACTATCTTGTGAGGCACTTCCTCTATGTGCTTCATCTATAATTATTAAATCAAAAAAATCAGGACTAAATTCACGATAAGCATCTGTATCTTCATTGTAATTGGTTAAACCTTGATATAGTGCTAAATATATTTCATATGATTTATCAATATTTTTTTTTCTTATGACTGTCATTTTGTCTTTAAAATGTCTAAAGTCACCTCGTTTTGTCTGGTCTATGAGAGCATTTCTATCTGCTAGAAATAGTACTCTTTTTTTTGTTCCACTTTTCCATAATCTATATATAATTTGAAATGCTGTATAAGTTTTTCCTGTTCCTGTAGCCATTACAAGAAGTATGCGATTTTGACCTTTGGCAATAGCCTCTATAGTTCTATTAATTGCTATTTGTTGGTAGTATCTTGGAGTTCTGCCACTGCTATCAAAGTAGTAATCTTGTGATATGATTTTTTCTTCATCATCTGTATCAATATTCTTATATTTTTTGTATCTTTGCCAAAGTTGATGTGGAGAGGGAAAGTTATCAAGAGATAGCTCTCTTTCTATTTTACCACTAAAAAGTGTTTTGTCATGTTCATAAAAGCCATCACCATTGGAACTATATACTATAGGGATATCTAATATGTTTGAATATTCTATACCTTGTTGAATACCTGCATTTAGTGAAAATTTATTGCTTTTAGCTTCTATAATAGCAATGGGAATATTAGGTTTATAGTAAAGTATAAAATCTGCTTGTTTTTTTCTACCACGAGTTGTTTTATCACCTTTTACATAGATACGCCCATCAGTAAAAGAGACCTCTTCTCTTACTTGTGTATCTATATTCCAACCTGCTTTTTTTAGGGCAGGAAGTATAAATTTAGTGCATATATCTCTTTCTGATAAATCTTTCTTTGAAGCCATCATATTCCCCGAATTTAGATATTTTATTATATCCAAAGAGATTTAATGAAAGTTTTAGTATTAATTATAAAAAAACAGAAATTTAGTTAAAAAAGTGGCTCCGGATGCTGGATTCGAACCAGCGACCAAGTGATTAACAGTCACCTACTCTACCGCTGAGCTAATCCGGAACA
>JAADFE010000046.1 GCA_013153055.1 Campylobacterota bacterium | reverse complement strand
ATATTCATAACTTCAGACTCATTGGCTTTTTCTCTTCTTTTATCTACTATAACCATATCAAGTCCCATAGTCTTGGCAAAATATCTAGCTCTTGCCACTCCTCCTATATCTGGACTTGCTACTACTGGATTCTTTAGATTTTTTGATTTGACATAATCATTAAATAGTATAGCACCATATAGGTTATCTACTGGAATATCAAAAAAACCTTGGATTTGAGAAGCATGTAAATCAACTGTCACAAGTCTTGTAATTCCTGCTGTCTCCATTAGGTTTGCTACCAATTTCGCTGAAATTGGAACTCTAGGTTCTGCTTTTCTATCTTGTCTAGCATATCCATAGTATGGGACAACTGCTGTAATCGATTTGGCAGATGAGCGTTTAAGTGCATCTACCATAATTAAAAGCTCCATTAAGTTGGCATTTGCTGGTGCTGAGGTTGGTTGAATAATAAATACATCTTTCCCTCTTACACTCTCTTTGATTTTGATATTTATTTCACCGTCTGAAAATCTCGTAATATTTGCTAATGATAATGGTTGTTGTAGATACTTAGATATTTCCTCAGCAAGTTCTCTATTTGCTGTACCCGAAAAAAGCATATATCCTGTCATATTTGTTTTACCTTTAAATAGATGATTAATCGAATTTTACCTTTATTTTTATAACATATTGATAACAGAATTGTAGTGGTATAAGAATTTTTAGATAAAATAACCTAAACAAAGGGTACAAACTATGTTTCAAAATCTATTCCAAATTTCATTATCTCTCATGATTGGTGTTTTTATTGGGTGGAATTTTCATATATTTTATACATCCCTAAATAACCAAATAGTTACAGCCAAAAACATATCCCTCTCTACTCCAATAGAAAAAAAAGAGATACAAAAAGAGAATAATAAAACTACTACTCAAAAAATAGTCCATATTTCATCTAAACCTCCCCAAAAGAGTATAGAACCCAAAAAAGTAAAAATAGAAAAGAGAAATTCAAACGAATCAAATAACTCAAACTCAATATTTTTCCAATTTAAACAACTTTTATATACAGACAACTTTAGTGATGCAATGGCTCTTTATATGGAGGCAAATGAGAAACAACTAAAAGAGTATAAAACCATACTAAAATCCTATTTTTCTAATAGTCTAGAAAGCGAACCTGATAAAACCATAGAGGAGATATTAATGTATATAGATATAGAACCAGAATCAGACGATATAAAACTATATCTATCAGAAATATATATAAAACAAAAGGAGTTTAAAAAGGCAATAGATATTCTTTTTGAACTCAAAAATGCTCAAGAGTCAAAAGCTATAGAGGAAAAGCTCAATCTAGCTATACAAGAATATATCCAATACCTAAAAAACTCAAAAAGCTACTCAAAATTAGTTGAATTTTTAAATGATATTATAGAGAGACTTCCTGATAATAATGAAAACTATATTATTCAGTTAGCTCAAATATATAGTGACCTAAATCAATATCAAGAAGCAAAAGAGCTATTAGAAGAGATAGATGAAGATTCTATATACTATACCAAAGTTCAAACAACCATAAACAAAATGGAGTTAAATAGCTATCAATATATTATTCCATTAGTAAAAATAGGCTCTCATTATGCAGTTAATGTAACAGTAAATGATATTCCACTAGTGCTTTTATTAGATACTGGGGCTACTTATACATTTATAGATGATAGTGTAATATCAGCAGATATAGGCAAAGAGGTTTTACTCTCTACTGCTGGTGGAGATATTGTTGCAAATTTTGCAAAAGTAGATAGTCTAAAAATAGGAGAATTAGAACTAAAAGATTTTACAATTACATTAGCCTCATTCTCCCAAAAGAATGGGGATGGGCTGTTAGGTATGAATTTTTTTAAGCAATTTAATTTTAAAATAAATCAAGATAAAAATATACTTTATTTAAATCCAAAATAACAATTATAAGTCAGCTCCTAGAGAGCAAACCTCATCTTCTATTTTATTTACCCTATTGGCATGTCTGCCACCCTCAAAAGGGGTATCACAAAAAGCTTTTATCATACTCTCAACTACTCCCTTACCTACAACTCTCTCACCAAAAGCCAAAATATTAGCATCATTATGAGCTCTACACATAGAAGCAGTATAAGCATCATGACAAAGAGCTGCTCTAATACCTGCGACTTTATTGGCTGAAATTGATATACCAATTCCTGTTCCACAAATCAAAATACCAAAACTTCCCTCATCTGATGCTACTGCATTAGCACACTTTTTGGCAAAATCTGGATAGTCAACTCTACTATCATTATATGGACCCAAATCCACAACCTCATGCCCTAGAGAGTGCAAAATCTCTTTTGTAAACTCCTTTAGTGCAAATCCTGCATGGTCTGTTGCTATATAAAATTTCATAAAATACTCCTTCTTTTTTTCTCTAATAATCTCTTGGTTTTCGATGTTGAATATCATCTACAAAAGTACCAACTCTATCCCATCTAACCTTTTTATTTTCATTATCCCATGAAAAATAGATAAACCATGGTTTACCAATAATTAAACTATATGGTACACTACCCCAAAATCTACTATCATTTGAGTTATCTCGGTTGTCACCTATCATATAAAAATGGTCTTTTTCCACTTTTTTATAGAGGGCATTAACTTTTTCTCCTTCTATATTATAAACTTGACCTCCAAGTTCTCTAATATAAATAGGAGAAACATCTATTCCTGCTGAATCATATACATATCTTTCAACAAGTATGCTAAAAATATTCTTATGATGGTCTGGCTTATATTGAATACCTGGATATTTATCTTTGTATGGATTATCTACCCATAACTTATCTCTAAACTTTACTATTTTATTAGCAGGATAATTTTTTTTGATAAACTCATCTCCTTCGTGAAAGTGAATATATAAATGTTTATCCTGATATACAAGCTCATCCCCACCAACTGCTACACATCTTTTGACATAATGAGTTTTATGGTCTCCAGGGAAAAGAAATATTACAATATCTTCTCTTTTGGGTCTATCTCCTTCTATTAGGTGACCATTATTATTGAAGTCTGGTAATATCTTTTTTTGAATCCAAGGAAGTGCTGGGGTAGGAATACCATATACAAATTTTTTAGCAAACAAAAAATCCCCTATAAGTAGAGTTCTCTTCATTGACCCAGAAGGAATAACAAAGGATTGAATAACAAAAAAGATAATAAAAAGTACTATAATAACAGTACCTGTCCAAGAGTTAGAAAACTTATATAGTTTATGTAAAAAGTTTTTCATTTAAATATTTTCTCCAAACTGTTTTGCAGATTTTAATGTATTTGAGAGCAACATAGCAATAGTCATAGGGCCAACTCCTCCAGGGACTGGAGTAATATAAGAGCATTTTGGAGCTACATTTTCAAAGTCAACATCACCAACTAAAGAGCCATCTTCCAAACGATTAATCCCAATATCAATTACAATAGCACCATCTTTAATCATATCTGCTGTAATTAAATTTGGACGCCCTACCCCTACAATTACTATATCTGCCTCTTTTGTATATTTAGATAAATCTTTTGTATAAATATGAGTAATAGTCACAGTAGCATTAGCATTTAAAAGTAACATTGCCATAGGCTTTCCTACTATATTACTAGCACCAACTACTACAACATCTTTACCCTCTAAATCTATATTGTACTCTTCAAACATTTTCATAACACCAAGAGGAGTACAAGAGACAAAAGAGTCTAAATTTGTGACCATTCTACCAATATTATAGGCATGAAATCCATCTACATCTTTTTTAGGGTCTATAACTTCTAAAATAGTATCTGTATCTATATGTTTTGGTAGAGGAAGCTGTACTAATATACCGTGAATATGTGGATTGTTATTCATCATTTTTATTATCTCTATAATCTCATCTTGAGTAATACCTTCTGGCATTTTATGAGTGATTGAATAAAATCCAACTTTCTTACAAGCCTTCTCTTTCATAGAAACATAAGCATGACTTGCTGGGTCATTACCTACGATAATAACAGCTAAACCAGGGACAATATTTCTTTGTTGTTTTAATTTCTCTACCTCTTTAGAAATAGAGATTTGAACTTTGTTAGAGAGTGATTTTCCATCAATAAGTTGCATTATTTTCTCGTTTTGAATAAATTTTCGCTATTATATCAAATAAATTTTAACCATAAGGTATTACAGACAGTGAGACTCTTATTACTTTTATTACCAATATTAATTTTTGCTCAAAATAGAGAAGAGAGCTTTTTATCAGATATAGAGTATGGCAAAATGCTATATAATAATCCCAGAGGCATAGCATGTAGTAAATGTCATGGTAAAACAGGAAAAGGTGGACAAAAAATAGCAAAATATTATGATAAATATGGCAATCCAAAACTCCTAAAAGGTGTAAGCATTATAAACTATACATTTGAGCAACTAAAAGCCAGTCTAAATAATAATCTAAGAGATAAAAAAAATCATAGAGTAAGACACAAAATCATGCCTCTATACTATCTAACAGACAAAGAGATAAAAGCAATATACAAATATCTTCAAAGTGTAAAAGATAAGGAAGAGGAGTACTAAAATAGAGCAAAAAATGAAAAAAATACCAATAGGAAAAAGTGATTTTAAATCAATAATAGATAATAATTTTTACTATATAGATAAGAGTGAATTAATAACCGAAGTTATAAATAGTAATGCAGATATAATACTTCTCCCTCGCCCAAGAAGATTTGGAAAAACTCTAAATCTCTCTATGCTGAACTATTTTTTTAGTATAGAAGAGGGAGAAGAAAATCTCTTTAAAGATTTAAACATATATAACAATAGAGAAATAATGAATCATTGTAGTAAATATCCTATTATCTATATAACTTTTAAAGATGTCAAAGAAAATAGTTTTGAGCAGACTTTAGAAAGTATTAAATTTCTAATAGATAAAGAGTTTTCAAAACATCAAAAAAAGATTGATACTATATTGAATATTATTGAGATAGCAGACAAAAAACATTATCAAAGAATAATTAATCAAGAAGCATCAGAAGTTGACTATAAAAAAGCATTTAAACTTCTCTCAAAGCTCTTAACTCTAACCTATAACCAAAAATGTATAGTCTTAATAGATGATATTTTACTTCATAAAAAAGATAAAAATAGACTTGCTATTGTAATGGAACTTAAAACCATAGATGAGTTTGAAGAGGAAACCAAAGAAAAAAAGTATATATCATTAGTTAAAAAGAGAGGTTATAATAATATTCTTGCCTTTGGTGTTGTATTTGATGGCAAAAGAGTTTGGGTTAGAGAGGTTTAATTGAGATAAACAATCTCCAAAGCCCAAAAGATAAAAATTAAGCACCCATAAGATATAATCCACAAACTACTTTCAAAAGAGAAAAATATATGAAAAACTACACAGATATTTATATTCCAAAACCAAGCCCTTTTGACCCAGATGATAATGGTCATTTTGGTATATTTGGTGGGCGATTTGTGCCTGAAACTCTTATGCCTATTTTAGAACAACTCAAATCAGATTATGAAGCTGTAAGATTTGATAAAGAGTTTTGGAGTGAGGTTGATTATTATTATAAAAACTATGTAGGAAGACCATCTTCGCTCTATTTTGCTAATAATCTATCCAAAGAACTAAACGCAAGAATATATCTAAAAAGAGAAGACCTAAACCATACAGGGGCTCACAAAATCAACCATACAGTAGCTCAAGCAATATTAGCCAAAAGACTTGGCAAAAAAAAGGTAATAGCTGAAACTGGAGCTGGTCAACATGGTGTGGCAACTGCTACTGTGGCTGCTTTATTTGGACTGGAGTGTGAGATTTTTATGGGTGCAAAAGATGTAGCTAGACAAGAGCTTAATGTATTTCGTATGAAACTTCTTGGAGCTAAAGTAAACTCCGTAGAGTCAGGAAGCAAAACTCTAAAAGATGCTATGAATGATGCGATTCGTCACTGGGTAACTAATGCTAGAGATACTTTTTATATTATAGGAACAGTAGCAGGGCCTCACCCCTATCCTATGATGATAAGAGATATTCAATCCATTATCGGTTGGGAAGCAAAATCTCAAATATTAGAGGCTGAAGGCTCACTTCCTGATAAAGTTATCGCTTGTATTGGTGGAGGTTCTAACGCTTTGGGAATTTTCAATCACTTTTTACAAGAAGAGTCAGTAGAGTGTATAGGAGTTGAAGCTGGAGGATATGGACTTGATAGTAAACATGGCTGTTCTTTGGCAAAGGGAAGCCCAGGGATACTCCATGGACAACTTAGCTATCTACTTCAAGATGAAGATGGACAGATACTAGAAGCTCATTCTATCTCTGCTGGACTTGACTATCCAGGTATTGGACCAGAACACTCATATCTCAAAGATAATGGTATAGTCACTTATGATTATATAACAGATGATGAGGCACTAGATGGTTTTGTATGGTTATCTCAAAAAGAGGGGATAATCCCTGCGTTTGAATCTTCTCACGCTATTGCATATCTCAAAAAGATGAAAAAAGAGGATATTGAAGGCAAGGTAATACTTGTAAATCTCTCTGGTAGAGGAGATAAAGATATGATTCAAGCAAAAGATATATTAAAGGAACAGTTTAATTAAATATGGAGAAGATTATAGATAATAATCTATTTTCAATCTCTCAAAGAAGGTATTTAGGGAATAAAAGCAATCTTTTGGAATTTATCGTAGAAATAGTTAATAGTGAAATAGGTAAATTTAACTCTTTTTGTGATATTTTTGCAGGAACAGGGGTAGTTGGGAGTTACTTTAATAGAGAAGATAGAAAAATAGTTTCAAATGATTTACTTTATCATAATTTTGTAGCTTTAAAAGCTTTTTTAGATGATAATAGATTTGATAAAGAAAAAATTTCTAACATAATAGACTCTTTTAATAATATAAATATTCAAGAGGATAACTACTTTTCTATCCATTTTGGAGATAGATATTTTTCAAAAAATACAGCTCAAAAGATAGGATATATTAGAGAAAATATAGAAAATCTCTATATAGAGTCTAAGATTAATTTAAAAGAGAAATATATACTTTTGACCTCATTAAACTACTCTATAGACAAAATAGCCAATACTGTAGGACACTATGATGCATATATCAAAAAAGATATAAAAGATAGAGAGTTTAAATTAAAGTTATTGGATATTGATACCAAAAAAAATAGAAATAATGAGATATACAATAAAGATGCAAATAGTCTAATAAGAGAGATAGAGTGTGATATATTATATCTTGACCCACCATATAACTCAAGACAATATAGTGATTCTTATCATCTATTGGAAAATTTAACTCTATGGCAAAAACCAGAAGTTTTTGGAGAGGCTAAAAAGTTTGATAGAAGTAAAATAAAGAGTGAATATTGTAAAGTAACAGCAACACAGGCTTTTGATGATTTGATAAAGAGTGCAAATTGTAAATATATCCTTTTATCATATAACAATATGGCAAATAAAGGAAATCACAGAAGTAATGCAAGAATACAAGATAAAGATATAATTGAAATATTGAGCAAAAGAGGAGAAGTGAAGATTTTTGAGAAGAGGTATAGAGAGTTTAAT
>JAADFE010000151.1 GCA_013153055.1 Campylobacterota bacterium | reverse complement strand
ATTCCAGCTGTATGACTTCCATTGCCATCAACTAGAGGGTCAGTATCATTAAAACCTGCTTCTATTCCCCCATCTTGGGCAACTTCTAAAAGAATATCAACATTGGGTGTGGTTGACTCAATGGCAGAAGCACTATTAAAAATAGATATTATAATTAAAAATAGTAACAGCAGTTGTTTAATCAGCCTAAAATAGAATAACATTTTTTATCCTTTTGTTTTAAATATAATAAAAATATTTAAAGATTTTTTAATATTATGCCATGAAATCCTAAAAAAGATAAAAAAATTACTTTAAAAGGAGGAAAAAATTTTAAAAAGCTGTTAAAATTTATTTAAAATTTATATTTAAGAAAAAATTAATGTTTATGAATGTTGTTTTTGATTAAATAGAAAGTACGAGTTATTATAGTTTATATCCAACAAAAGAGCCTTTGAAAAGTTTGTCTCCCAAAACACCTCTATCCCAAAACTCTTTTATATGTAAGGTTTTATACTCTTTGGCAACTGTAGCCTCTAGTTCTCCTTGTTCTAATAGAAAACTACGATTTGATGGGGCTTTTGTATTGTTAGGATGATAGATAAAACTCTCAAAAATAAATAAACCACCACTCTTTAGAGCATTGAATATTTGAGGAAAGAGTTTTCTATTTAGAAAATTGACACATACTATCAAATCATATCTATCTTTTTGTAGTTGATAGTTATCAAAATCAACCTCTTTTGTAGTGATATTCTCTATCTCATTTAAACTCTTTAGTGCGATAGGGCTAATATCCAAAGCCTCAACTCTAAAACCAAGAGAGGCTAGATATATACTATGTCTGCCCATACCACAAGCGATATCTAGGGCATCTTTTCCTTTTGCTAAAGGTGCATACTCTTTTACTATATCTATGATATCTGTTGGTATTTTGGGGTTTGATTTATACTTTTGGTTCCACTTTTTTTTATCTGATATCGACATATTTAGCTCCTAATATTGAAAAAATCAAAACCCCAGCTACATCAGCCACAAAATCCCAAACATCACAAGTACGACTAGGAAGCCAATATTGTGTTATCTCCTCTAACCCTGCAAAAGTCAAGACTACTATAGCCCCAATTTGCATATTAAAGCCCAAAAATTTATAGCTTTTAAAATCCAAGCCATAGTTTAGAAGTAGTGCCATAACTCCATAGAGTAGTCCGTGCATTATCTTATCTCCATAAGGGATATGACCTATAACCCTAAAAGCAAAATTATAATCAGCTGTATCGGCTAGATATATAATAAAACTGATAAATATAAAAAATCCCAACGGTAAAATCACTCTTAAATTTATACTCTTCATCTCATAGCCTAATAAGTTTTTTTGCAAAAGAGGTATCTATGGTGGCCTCCATCTTCTCAAACATAGCATAATACCCAAGCAAGGTTCTATCTACAAATATATACTCCTCATTCATATTATGCACTGCTGTTATACTCTTTTTTTGAACCTCCATTATAGTCCTAAAGCCCCTTTTAGAAAAATCATTATGCTCTTTGAAGTCATATTTATCTTCTTTAAAAACTTCTATATATATCCTATCTAATGGCTTAATAACCTCTTGATAAAACTCTAACATCTTTTCGGGAGTATCTCTATCTATCATTCTCTCTTGGGCATATAGTTCTACTATCTCTATATCTGGTTTCTCATCTAATAGATATCTATGCAGTTTTGAAAAGCTCTTTATAAACTCATCTTTTAATACCTTGATACAACCAAAATCTATAAGTCCTAATTTTCCATCACTCATAAATATAAAATTACCTGGATTTGGGTCAGCATGAACCTTTTTTAGATAGTACATTCCCATAAAAAAGCTATCAAAAATAAGTTGTGCATAGTGATTTCTCTCTTTTTGGGTTGGATTTTTGGCTAAAAACTGCTCAAAACTATCACCTTGTATAAATGAGGTTGTTAGAACCGTTTTTGTTGTTAGATTGTGATAGACTTTTGGTATAACTATATCTTTGTGTTTAAAATTTTGATAAAAATAGTCCGTATTTTCTGCTTCATGAAGATAGTCCACCTCTTCATATAGCCTATCCTCTATCTCTCTCATTAGGTGTTCTATATCTCCACCTTTGGCAAATCTCTTTAGTGCAAATCTAAGCAGACTCAAATCACTCTCTATACTATTGGCTATACCTATATATTGTACCTTTATAGCTAGTTTTTCTCCATCTTTTGTGGCTAAATGAACTTGACCTAAACTAGCTGAACCCAAAGGGGTAGCACTAAAGCTATCAAATATATTTTGAGGATAGTCACCTAATTCTTGTTTGATTATCTTTCTAATCAAAGCTCGATTAATAGGAGGCACAGAGCTAAAAGATTTGCTAATCTCATCTATATACTCTTGGGGTAAAAATGGAAATCCCAAAGCTATCTGTTGAGCAACCTTTACTGAAACCCCTTTTAGCTCTCCTAGAGAGTCTATAATCACTTTGGCTATTTCGGAGTGGGTCTCTTTTTTGGAGTCCTCTTTTTTCTCTTTGCTCATAAAGGCTCTTTTTATCACACCTTTTGATTGAGTAACTCCTATTTTTACCATAGCTTTACCTACTACTGCACCTCTAGCTCTTTTGGTGGTTGGGATTTTACTCTGCACTATCTATCCCTTCAAAAAGTTTTCTTTTGATACCTTTGAATTTTGGCTTTTTGATAGAGAAACTCTCAAGAGTAGAGAGCAGATGCTTTTTAAACATAAACATACCCAAATCACTAGCTCTATTTAAAATTTTGGACTCTAAAAGTGCTTCGATAACCCCCATAGAGTGGTCTATAAACTCTGTTGTATTCTCAAACCCTTTAGAGTCATCTTTTAGCCAATATGCAACCACCATTACAAAGTAATCCCAAAAGAGTTTAGGTAGATACTCTTTAAATGGAGGCTCATCTATCTCTCCTGCTTCTATGGCTATATCAATCATATCACTAACCATCTCTACAAAGATTTTGTTGGTTTGGTATAGGGCTTTGAGTTTTAGTCCTGATGGCTCAAATGCCATATCAAAAATCTGCTCTATAAACTCTCTATCATTTAGATATAAATCTAGTTCAGTCTCTATTAGAGTCTGTAGCTGTTCTCTTAGAGTATAGGTGTTAAAATCCTCAATTTGACTCAAAATCTCTTTTGTCTGTTTATGTTTCTCTTCTATATAGGCATAGACTATCTGCTCTTTGGTTGGAAAGTAGTTATAGATAGTAGGATTGCTAACTCCTGCATTTTTGGCTATCTCTCTCATAGAGGCATTTTTAAACCCCTTTTGGATAATTAGGTCAACTGCTTCATCTAATATCTTTTTTTTGGTTTTCTCTTTGGCTGATTTGGATACTTTCATGACTAACTCCTAAATATTTAACTTAGTATATAATAAATAGGAGTTTTTGTCAATATTACTATAGTAAGTTAAAAATATTTTCTATTATTGTCTTATTTATTTTTTCTGATATAATTTTATTAAAAATTGAGGCATTATGTTTACAGGACTAATTAGAGAGATAGCAACCGTAAAGAGTTATAAAAATAATATTTTGAGTATCAAGTCAAATCATAAAGCAAAACTAGGTGATAGTATAGCAATTAATGGTGTCTGTTTGACTGTTATCAAAGTACATAGTGATGGATTTGATTTGGAGCTTTCAGATGAGACTAGGTCTATTATAGATAGCTCTAAACTAAAAGGTAGAGTACATTTAGAACCTGCTATGAGGCTTGATGATAGGTTTGAGGGTCATATAGTTCAAGGTCATGTTGATTGTGTTGGAGAGGTTGTAGATATAACTCAAAGAGAGAATGCTACTGATTTTATAATCAAAGTTGAGCCACAATATTTATCTTATATTATTCCCAAAGGTTCCATAACTATAGATGGGATATCTCTAACAATTAATGATGTATATAATGATAGTTTTAGACTCACAATTATACCTCATACACTCAAAGAGACACTTTTTGGAGGATTTAAAATAGGTACAAAAGTAAATATAGAGACTGACCTTTTTGCAAGATATATAGACCATATCCTCAAACATAGAAGTAGTCAAAAAAGTATGAGTTGGGATGATATAGATAAGATACAGATGAGCTATTAGAGTGTTTTTGGCTAGTTTGATATTTATCACTACTCTTGTTTTTGTGATTTGGCAACCAAAAGGTCTATCTATAGGAACTACAGCTGTTACTGGGGCTATTGTAGCTTTAGTTTTTGGTGTTGTAAATTTTGATGATATCTTAGTCGTAACCAATATTGTTTGGGATGCTACTTTAGCATTTATTGGGATTATTTTATTATCTATGGTACTTGATGAGATAGGTTTTTTTGAGTGGTGTGCTATCAAGATGGTAAAATTATCAAAAGGTAACGGACATCTAATGTTTGTTTATTCATTACTATTGGGTAGTTTTGTGTCTGCATTATTTGCTAATGATGGAGCTGCTCTTATCTTGACTCCTATTTTATTGGCTAAAATGAGAATACTCAGACTAAATACTAAAACTATATTGGCTTTTTTATTAGCAGGTGGATTTATAAGTGATAGTGCTTCTTTGCCTTTTGTATTTTCAAATTTGACAAATATAGTTACTGTTAACTATTTTGATTTAGGATTTATAGAGTATATGGTGACTATGAGTACTCCTTTTGTTGTGAGTGTTATAGTCTCAATTTTAGTGTTATGGATATTTTTGAGAAAAGATATACCTAAATCTATAGATATATCTCTACTTCCAAATGAAGATAGTGTATTAAAAAATAGAAAACTTTTTAGATTTAGTTGGTTTTTTCTAGTATTTTTGTTTAGTAGTTATTTTATAGGAGATTATTATCATTTGCCTATTAGTATATTTGCTTTGGGTGGAGGGATTATATTTTTGTTGATTGCTTCATATATGAAAAGTGCAAAAGTTTGGCTAACTATCAAAACAGCTCCATGGCAGATAGTTTGGTTTAGTATAGGATTATATATTGTAGTATATGGACTGAAAAATGCAGGACTTACTAACTATTTGGTTATTATACTTCAAGAGATAACAAAGTATGGAGATACTATAGCTATAGTTGGTACAGGTTTTATTAGTGCGATTTTAAGTGCTATTATGAATAATATGCCAACCATAATGATAATGGATATATCTATAAGTGAGATAAATAATCAAGCTTTAGCTTATGCCAATATTATAGGGGCAAACTTAGGTCCAAAGATGACACCATTTGGCTCTTTGGCTACACTTTTGTGGTTACATGTATTAGAGAAGAAAGGTATCAAAATAGGCTTTTGGGATTATAGTAAATTTGGGCTTATTGTGACACCTATTGTACTTTTTATTGTGTTATTGAGTTTGGTATAAAGTTTATCTCAAATTTGGTAATATAGTTTCTCCTTGATATACTATTTCCGTTATTTCATAAAACTGTTTTTGATAAATCTCTTTTAGTTTATCTATACTACTTTTATCCATATTTGTTATTTTTTTATCTATTAAATCTTCGCCAATATAGCTCCAATCTTCTATTTTTGGTGTAGTTTCTGATATTGTATTAAATGATAATATATCTCTTATTGTAATCTCTCCATCTAAATTTATATCATCTACTATAAGTTTTGATTCTTGATTTAATATATCAGATAAGCCATCTTTATCAAAATCATTTTTTAAAAAAGCTTCAACCTTTTCATAAAGTATTTCGCTTATAGGTGTTATTTTGAAGTTGTCTCCTACTGAGATAATATCGTTTCCTTTTGCTATTGCTCTGATTGTACCACTATTTTGGGAGTTTAGTATGATAGCACCATCATCATCTTCATAATAATCCATACCACCTTGTACAACAAATAGATAAAAATTATTAGGATTTAATTCATTTGAATGGGTATCAAAGTATCCAATTTGAAGAAAATATGCACCAGTAGATGTATTTTCTGTCCATTTTAAATTCATATTACCATCATCATCTATCTCATATATTTTTACTTTGGCATCTGATAGTTTTCCATAAATTTCTGCTACCCCTTTATATGAAGGGATGGGGGATATATCTGTATATTCAATAAATAGAGTAGGGCTTAAACTTTTGCTACCATTAAAAGATTTTGCAACTCTCTTGCCATCACCAGATAAAATAAATGCCATAGCATTACCTTTATGCCATTTATCTTGTTCGATAATCTCTTGTACAATACTAGATATATCACAGCTTTTTTGTTTATCTCCTCTCTCTCTATTGTTAGTCCAAGCAGGTACACTGTTCCAACTTATTGATGTTGCTGTTTTCTCTCTGTTACTAATATCTCCCTTTTGCCCTTTAAATTTTTTGGGATTTGCATTTAACTCTCCATCTATTATTATATTTGTATTTTCAATATTTATCTCATCTGATGTAAACTGTAAATAGGCATTAATAATAGTTGCATCTTTTGGAATTTTTATATTTTTAAATCTAAGTCCTACAATTTGTTCTTTGAGACCATCTCTAAATAGTTCTAAATCCGAGCTATAAAGTGATATTTTCCCTGTTAGAATATCCTCTTCAGCATCATCATAAGTTGATGAAATTTTGCTTTTTATTTTAATAGTATCTGATGATATAGCCAATATAGCACTAAGTGATAAATATAGTGCTATTGTTAATAACTTTTTCATAATATTGCCTTTTTTATATTATATATCAAAATTATTTGATAACTCATAAAACAAAAAGCATTAACTATTGTGATAAGTTGTGCTTAATAATTTATAATTAGAAATCTATACACACATCAAAGCCCATCAATAAACTCACCCAAAACTTTCCAATACTCTTCTTTGTTTACATGAAAGATACTATTGTGGTCTCCATTTAAAAAGAGTTCTAATTTTTTAGGTTCATTCGCCCACCTATAAAGTCTGTGAGCATTAGAAACAGAGACCAATGAGTCATATAGCGTGTGCATAATTAGCGTTTGACCTTGAAATGATTTGATTTTCTCTTCATGGTCAAAATACTCTCTTCCCTCATCTCTCATCTGTTCTATTATATCTGTTCTTGATTTTTTGACAAATCTTATAATCCTAGATGCTACATCTGCAATTCCACTCTCTATTACTAATCCTGAGATATTAGGAAAAAGATAAGCCCCATGTAGAGCATATATAGACCCCACCGAACGACCAAACAGCACAATCTCCTCTAGTGGTACATCTATAGATTTTATAATATTCTCTATATCATCTAGCATATCAATTAGTGATGGACTATCTCCTGAGGATAGACCATAACTACGATATTCAGCCAAAAGGATACTACACCCTAAAGCTTCAATTTTTTCTACAAAAGAGCCTATATAATCAGAGACTACCTCTCCATTTCCATGAAAATGGATAATTGTCTTTTTGGGATGTTCTATTTTATGATAATAACATGCTAATTTATTATTACCACTTTCAATATAATATGAATTTTCTAGATTTGAATATCTAGGATAAAAATATTTATTTGATACTGCTTTGCTATTTAATAGTATTTCCATTGTTATCTCCTACAAAAATTATTCTCTTATTCTAACATTCTTCTGCACCACAACCTCACCACTCTCTATACAATAAGCACTCAATCGCCCATATTTATCGTATTTGGTATAACAGCAACCTGTATCA
>JAADFE010000002.1 GCA_013153055.1 Campylobacterota bacterium | reverse complement strand
AGGAGAGGCACATCCTACATATGTTCTATATACCATATACTCTTTTAGTATATCTCTATCCCCTGCTATAAATCCACTTCTAAGTCCTGGTGCTGATGAGCGTTTTGATATGGAGTTGATAACTAATATATTTTTAAAATCACTATTTCCTACCTCTATACTAGCATTGAGTAGTGATGGCAATGGTTTATCTAGGTATAAATCTATATAACACTCATCATTTAATAGTACAAAATTATGCTCTAGTGCTAACTCAACCCATTTTTTTAGCTCATCTATTAGCATTACTGATGATGTTGGGTTATTTGGAGTATTGATAATAACCAAATCACACTCTTTTAATCTCTCCTCATCTATTGTAGGTTGGAACTCATTTTGAGGAGTTAGATTTAGATATATGGTTTTGGCTCTACTTGCTTTACTAGCTCCCTCATATATCTGATAGAATGGATTTGGAAATGCCATTATTGGGTTTTCTATATCATGTAACAAAAATTGAGGAAAGTTAAAAAGTACTTCTCTAGTTCCAAATGTTGGAATAATTTGGGAGTTATCAAGCTCTAAACTAAAGCGATTTTTTAGATAAGTGAGCATTCCCTCTCTAAGGATTGCTTCTCCTGATGTTTTTGGGTATTTATTTAGTAGTGGAGCTGTTTTATTTAGCTCATCTAATATAAACTCTGGCGTATTAAATTGTGGTTCTCCAATAGTTAAACTAAGTGGTTCAAAGTCACTATTGGGTTCTATATCAGATAATAAATTATTTAGTTTTTCAAATGGATAAGTTTCAAATTGCAAATTATAATCCCTAATTTTTAGCAAGGATTATAGCAGAATATAAATTATATCTCTAAATATTAATAGAGACATAATTTACTCTTTTTTAGTTACTCTTCACAACTACCTTCTGTTTTAGCCACAGGTAACTCTTTATAATCATAATCTTCTAATTTTGCAGGTTTCAAATCTTTACAATCAGCTGTATCACACGGAATAGTTTCTGCCTCAGGATAATCATTAAAAGTTTCACCCTGTACCTCTTCTAGGTTCTCACATCCTTTACCTTTTTTTAATTTTGGATTAGAAGGAGTTGAATTATCTACTTTTAATTTAATAATTGGTAAATCATCAGACGAAGCTTTTTTAACATCTACTTTTTTAGAAGCCTCTTTCTTTACTTTTTTGAGAGTTGCTGTTTTTGTATCTGTATCAGCCTGACAATATCCTCCCATTCCAACAATAATTAATACACCTATTGCAATATATTTTGATATCACAGTTTTCATTTGTTCTCCTTTATTAATAATTATGCTTAATCCGTATAATACATCATTTTTGTTTAGTTAAACATAAATTTTAAAAATAAACTTAATAATATATAGTATATTTAACATAAAAATAATAGAATTCCATTATAATAAACTAAAAAAAGGGGAATAGATGAAAAAGCTTCTATTAATGTTATCTGTTACAGCACTTTTAATCTCAGGCGATTTAAAAAGTTCTTTGCTAAAAGCAAAAAAGGAGAATAAACCACTTATGGTTTTAGTGACAGCAGAAAATTGCAAATATTGTTCAAAGATGAAAAAAGAGACACTAGGAAATAGTGATGTCAAAAATAATTTAAGAGGTTTTTTATTTACAAAAATAGATAAAACAAGCCTAGATGCTAGAAGATTTTTGCCAAAAACTAGATATACACCAACCACTTACTTTATATCTCCAGATTTTAGAATAGTTAATACTGTTAAAGGATACTTAAATGCTTATGATTTTAATATGTGGGTTGATGACACTAGAACAAAATTGGGAATGGGGATTATAGCTCATAACTCACGAAAAAAGAAACAATCAAGATATGTTCAACCAGAAAAAGATTCAATTTGGATGTATGATATAGCCTC
Organism: Campylobacterota bacterium; assembly: GCA_013153055.1. Classification (GTDB taxonomy): domain Bacteria; phylum Campylobacterota; class Campylobacteria; order Campylobacterales; family Sulfurovaceae; genus UBA1140. Next base: position 5,936 of record JAADFE010000002.1, on the reverse strand, counting down.
AGCAATGGATTTTGCATCTCAAACAAACAAACAGATTATGATTTTTGTAGGTTCAAATAAATTCAAATGGTCCAAAAAGATGGAACGAACAACACTAAATAGTAAAAAAGTCAAAAATAAACTAAATGATTTTGTTCTAGTAAAACTAAATCATGGAGACAAAGAGGCAAAAAAATATGGTATCAATCCTAAATATGTACCAGCAGTATATTTTATGAGAAGTGATATGAGTCAATTAACAGTAGCTAAAGGTTACTACGATGAAAAAACATTCTTAAAATGGATTAAATATGCGAAATCAAAGATATAAGAGTTCAAAACTCTTATATCCCAGTATCACAACTTCTGATATCCCCAGTTGTTATACCTCTTTTGAACCACTCAACTCTTTGAGCTGATGAACCGTGAGTAAAAGCATCTGGTACTACATATCCTTGGGCTTGTTTTTGTAAAGTATCATCACCAATAGATGATGCAGCATTTAGAGCCTCTTCTATATCACCTTTTTCTAACATATGAAATCTCTTTTCAGCATGATGTGCCCATACTCCAGCATAACAATCTGCTTGAAGTTCTACTCTAACCTGTAGTTGGTTCTCTCCCTTTTGACTTCTAGCATGTTGTTTCAATCTCTGTACTTTATCTAATATTCCTTGTAGATTTTGAACATGATGACCAACCTCATGAGCTAATACATAAGCTTGTGCAAAATCCCCTGATGCACTATATCTTTTAGCTAACTCATCAAAAAATCCTAAATCCAAATAAACCTTTTGGTCAGCAGGACAATAAAATGGTCCCATCTCAGCTGAAGCATGTCCACATGCACTTCTAGTAGAACCACGGAATAGTACCATCTTTGGCATACGATATTTAGCTCCATGTTGTTTGAATATATCACTCCAAACTACCTCTGTATCTCTTAAAACTGTAGAGATAAACTTAGCCTCTCTGTCATCTGCTTTATTATTTATATGTGTAGAAGTGCTACTTCCTCCTCCTGTAAAACTAGATAGTGGATTAAATCCTGAAAAATATAAAACAGCACCTACACCAATAATAGCCCAACCAAATTTAGTTTTTAGTAGAGGTTTAACTATTGGCCACAAAAACATCATAGTACTCAAAGATGGCATACCTCTTCTTCCACCACCTCCACTACTATCACTACCACTGTATCTTCTATCTTCTACATTACTGCTCTGGTCTCTATCTTCCCATCTCATTTAAGCTCCTAAATTTTTTTAACATATTATACTCAAACATCACTTGTGGTATAATTTGTTTTATAAAGGAGTTGTCGTGTCATTAGCATTAGCAAGAAAATATCGTCCTACGAGTTTTGAAGATTTAATAGGTCAAGAGGCAGTCTCTAGCACATTAAGCTTAGCACTACAAAACGATAGATTATCTCATGCCTATCTATTTTCTGGACTTAGAGGAAGTGGTAAAACCTCAACAGCTAGAATTTTTGCCAAAGCTCTACTATGTGAACAAGGTACTACTGCACACCCTTGTAACAACTGTTCTAACTGTATTATGGCAAATGAGGGACGGCATATAGATATTATAGAGATGGATGGTGCATCAAATAGAAAAATAGATGATATACGAGAGCTTATAGAACATACCAAATACAAACCAGCTATTGGTAGATACAAGATTTTTATAATAGATGAAGTTCATATGTTAACCAAAGAGGCGTTTAATGCTCTCCTTAAGACATTAGAAGAGCCTCCTAGTTTTGTAAAATTTATCTTGGCTACAACAGACCCTCTAAAGCTACCTGCTACCATACTAAGCAGAACTCAACATTTTAGATTTAGAAAGATATCTCAACCTATTTTAGAGAAACATTTAGCACATATCTTAAATCTTGAGGGTGTAGAGTATGAAAAAGAGGCAATCTCAATTATAGCAAGAAGTGGAGCAGGAAGTGTAAGAGATGCTCTAACCCTACTTGACCAAGCTATCGTTTACTCTAAAAACTTTATAGATATAGCTACTGTTACTAATATGTTGGGTATTATAGAGCCATCTCTACTTGAAAATCTGATAGATAGTATTATCTCAAAAGATGAAAAAGCTATATTGGAGTTTATCTCTATATCTAGTGATTTTGAAGCAGAGATGATAATAGATGAGCTATCACTATATCTCAAAGAGCTACTACTATCTAACTCTCACAAACTAACTCCTATGGTTATAGATAGGTTTTTTAGGGTTTTAGCTGACTCAAAAAGACTTTTGAGTGTAGGAGCTGATGGTGAATTTGTCTTATCGTTGAGCCTTTTTAAGATGATGGAGTCTCTACAAATCCAAGATATAGATAGTATGATTCACACACTAGAACAAGAACTCAGTGGAATAAAAGTCTCTCCTCCTACTATTGCAACACCCACACCAAAACCTACTATAAAAGAAAATATAACGAAGGAGACAATATCAAAAGAGGAAGAACCTCCACCACAAATAGAGTCCCCCACTCCTATAATAGAAGAGCCAAAAGTAGAAAAACCGATAGATAAAGGGGTTAAACTTTTTGAAAAACTAATAGAGAAGCTATATGATAGAAACTATGAACTAGGAAAATGTTTTGAAAAGTCTATTGAGTACAACTCTTTTTCTAATAACCTATTAACTTGGGAGTCAACAGCAACAGCTGACGATAAAACTATGCTCAAAAACAACTGGGGTATAATTAGAATGTTTGTCCAAGATATTTTTGGCTTTGAAACCAAAATCAAAAATATCTCAAAGGAGTTACCCTCCAACATAACCTGCCAAAAAGTTCAAATAGACGAGCCAGTATCTATGATAGAAGATGAGCTACTAAACTCACAAGAACCTATAACAAACTCTTGTGTCTCTCCTGATGATGGTAGTGCTGAATCAGCCAAAGAAAAAGATGAAAAAACAATACTACAAGAGCCAATGGTAGCAAAAGCACTAGAGCTATTTGCACCTAAAAAAGTTCGCCTAAAGAGAAAAAGCTAATGAGAGTAGCAAGTATAGATGTAGGACTCAAAAGAATAGGTGTAGCTATCTGTTTAGATGGTAAAATCGTATTCCCCCAAGATGCAATACTCAGAAAAAATCGTAACCAAGCAGCTAGGGATGTTAAAGATTTTTTGATAGAGTGGGATATAGAGAAACTGGTTGTAGGTCTACCAAAAGGAGGTTCAAGCGAAGAGGAGATGGAGAGACGAATAAAACATTTTGTCTCTCTGTTGGATTTGGATATAGATATAGTGTATCAAGATGAACAAGGCTCATCCTTTGAGGCAAAAGAGCTAACAAAAGGTCTATTTCGCCATAAAAAAGATGGTAAAATAGACTCAATAGCAGCTAAAATAATATTGCAAAGGTGGTTAGGTATATGAAAAAATGGTCAATAAAAAATATAATCAAAGAGATAGCTATTACACTCTTGATGATATTTGTAGTGAGTCTAATTTTAAACTATATCCGTAAACCTGAGACATACAAACAACTACCAAATATTAAAGTAAAAACTATAAATAACAAAGATGTGCAGTTTGAAATACTAGGAAAACCTGTTGTTGTTCATTTTTGGGCTACATGGTGTCCTACTTGTAAACTAGAGGCTCCAAATATAGAGAGTATCAAAGATGATGTACATATCATTACAGTAGCTGTCAACTCTGGAAGTGATGAGGATTTGAGAAAGTTTATGAAAGATAAAGGGTATAGCTACACTGTTATTAATGATAACAATGGAAAACTAGCAAAAAAGTTTGGAGTAGAGGCGTATCCTACTACTTTTATATATGATGGAAGTGGAAAATTGCAATTTTCAGAGGTAGGATATAGCACTAGAATGGGTATTCGAGCTAGAGTAGCCTTAATAGACGATTAAGCTTATTGAAATAAAAATCTTTTTAATATCAATCTCAATCATATATTGTATAATTTTGTTATGAAAAAATATATATTGCTACTTATTATCACTATTGGAGTACTTGGTGCTAGAGAGTATCGTCTAGTTCATCTAAAAAAAGGTGCTAGATTAAATGTACGGACAGAGCCTATTATTAGCTCTAAAACAGCTGTAGGTTCTCTACCATATAATGCTATTGGAATAAAAATCAAAGAGTGTAAATATAATAAAGATGGTCAAGAGTGGTGCTATATCAACTATCCTATAGGAGGAGAACATATAGAGGGTTGGGTTAGTCGCCGATATTTAAAACCTATGCGTGAGGATAGTCGCTCTTTTGTCTATATCAAAAACTTTCTAAAAAATTTTTATATAGCAGATGAAGAGAACTTTTTAGATAAGCTCCAAGTCTTTTATCATTTTCCTATGCAACAATACTTTTACAAAAAAAATGTAAGCCTGATGCAACTTCGTACACTAAAAGTTGCTTTTTACAAGAGATGGCCAAAACGAAACTATACAATGACATATTTGAGTATATTAAAAAGAGCCAAAAACTACATAGATGTAAAAACAACCGTTAGATGGAGAATAAAAAACTACAAAGATTACGAATCAGGCAAAGATATCCAAAAGATAAGATTGGTACCAAATAGCAAAGGTGGATTTAAAGTTTTGGCTATTAAAAATCTCCGACATATTGTTGACCCTAAAGAGGAAATTATTGAAAATAATACAACAATACCACAAGATACAAATGCAACAAAACAGTACTATATCAAAATAGGAAGCTTCTTCTCCACCCCAAATGAGAAATATCTATCCAATATAACTCAAAAAGGATTTGCCTATGTCATACAAGATGCCCTCCAAGATGGAGATATAATAAAGAGACTCTATATAGGACCATACCCAACAGAAGCAGAGGTTACAAAAGCACTATTTAAAGTAAGAGAACAGATTAACCCAAATGCTTATATTCAATCTTTTTAAGAGACTTTGTCTCTTCTTCTCTGCTTCATAAGTCTTTTGGCTAACTCTTGCATATCTGTATTTTTGTCACTCTCATCAACTATCTCTATACCCAAAATAGTCTCTACACAATCTTCAAGAGTTACAATTCCCTCTGTCTGGTCATAACCATCAGTCACCAAAAACATATGCTCTTTTTTAGAGATAAATAAATCTAATGCTTTTGCTACAGGTACATTCTCATTGATACTAAATATATCCTTTTTGATACTAGATAGTGTGGCTGTATCATCTTTTAGAGACTCTTTGAATAGGTGCTTGGTTAGTACAATTCCTGTTACATTATCTATCGTCTCATTATATACAGGTATCCTAGAGAAATTAAATATCTCCTCTTGATTTTTCAAAACTTCTCTTATACTCAGATGCTCCTCTAATGCAAAAACAACAGAACGAGGTGTCAATATATCTTTAACTTTAACCTCATCTAATTTTAATACATTCTCAATTAAATCTGACTCTTTTTCATCAATAACACCCTCATCCTCACTAATAAGCATACTCTCTAAAAGCTCATCTTTTGTTGTAGCATTTGCTTCATTTTTTCCACTTGAAATTTTATTTGTAATAAATAGAGTAGTTAATATAATAGGATAAGTAATAAATATAAAAAACTTAATCAAATGTGCAGCCATTGGAGCTAACTGTTTCCAATATATTGCCCCAATAGTTTTTGGTATAATCTCTGATATATATAATATAGCAAAAGTCAACACTATAGAGACATACATAACAGCATCATCTCCAAAAATCTTAGAAGCCTGAGCCCCAACAGCAGCAGCTCCTAAAGTATTGGCTATAGTATTTAAAATCAATACAGAAGCGATAGAAACATTGATATTCTCTTTGTGTGAACGAAGGAGTTTCCCAGTTTTTGGGGACTCTTTTTCGAGCAAAGAGACATAAGACATCTGTGTAGATAACAGAACAGACTCAAGAATAGAACATAAAAATGAAATACCAACAGATAACAGAAAAAACAGTATCAGATAACTCATATAAC
>JAADFE010000072.1 GCA_013153055.1 Campylobacterota bacterium | reverse complement strand
AAAAAAGGCAAAAAATGAAATTTAGCACCTACATGAATGAATGGCTATACGGAGAAAATGGCTATTACAAAAGATTTAAAGAGATAGGAAAAGCAGGAGATTTTTATACAGCAGTAAGTACTAGCTCTTTTTTTGGGGCAAGTATAGCAAATCATTTTTATAAACTAATCCAAAAAGATAGTTTTAAACGCAATGGGTGGCTTATAGAGATTGGTGCTCATCAGGGTTATCTGCTTTGTGATATGATTCAGTGGTTATATACTATTGAGCCAAATCTAGTTAAAACACTCAAATTTGGTATAGTCGAAAGACAAAAGGAAGTGCAAAAGGCTCAACTAGAGTATATCGCCAATAGATTTGGTGGGGATATTGAGATTACTCATTTTAATGATATAGATGAGGTCAAAGTTGATTATACTTTTTTTGTATCAAATGAAATTTTTGATGCTTTCCCTTGTGAACTTATAAAAGATGGGCAACAGGCTTTTGTTCAAAATCATCAGATAGAGTGGAGAGAAGCTGAGAAAGATTTACTAGAGTTTGCTTCAAAGCATAGACAAATCAAAGGTGAAGTGGCTGTTGGTTATGAGGAGTTTGCAAAGAGTATGAGTGGAGTTAAATCTTGTGATTTTATTAGCTTTGATTATGGTGAGAGATTGGTTAGAAATGATTTCTCTATTAGGGTTTATCAAAAACATAAAACCTATCCACTATTTGATGAGGAGTTAAAACTAGAAGAGGTTTACCAAAAGGCTGATATTACTTATGATGTCAATTTTGGACATCTGATAGAAGCTTTTAATGAGGCTGGATTTAGGCTTGATGGTTATGAGACACAAGCTAGGGCTTTGATTAGGTTTGGGATAATTGATATATTAGAGATGTTTTCAAAACAGACAACAGAGGCTAACTATCTAAGAGAAGTTGATAAGATTAAAACATTAATTGCACCTACTATTATGGGTGATAAGTTTAAGATGGTACACTTTGTTAAGTAGATTTGTAACAAAAACACTATTTTAGAGAGAATATACAGGTTTTTATTTATGATTAATAGTTATTATAACTTCTCTTGGATATAATCTCACCGTTATTACAGAGTGATAAGTAGGGAAACAGTTTGCATTTATGTGACTGTTGGCATATATTTTATATATATGTTTACGCAATCCGAACGGACTCTGAAACGCAGTCGAGGGAGACTTAAAGCCCATAATTATTAAGGATATAAAATATGAAAAAGTTTTTCTTACTTTTCTTGGCTCTTGGTGCTGTTGCTTTCGCTAACGAAGGTGGTGAATCTATGATTAAAGCTTACTCAGTAGTTGCTGCTGGTGTTGGTCTTGGTTTGGCTGCTCTTGGTGGTGCTATTGGTATGGGTCACACAGCTGCTGCTACTATTGCTGGTACTGCTAGAAACCCAGGTCTTGGTGGTAAACTAATGACTACAATGTTCATTGCTCTAGCGATGATTGAAGCACAAGTTATCTATACACTTGTTATTGCACTAATTGCTCTTTATGCTAACCCATTCCTATAATAGGTATTAGTTTAAAGAATAGATAAGCTTAGGGTGGTATAATTCCACCCTATTTATAATACTCATTATATTATGCGACGGTGGTGGAACGGTAGACACGCTATCTTGAGGGGGTAGTGCCTTCGTGGTGTGAGGGTTCAAATCCCTCTCGTCGCACCATTTTATAACTTTTTCTCCTTTTTTTACAAAATCATGATAATATTACCCGAATATAAATAACTTAGGAATTTAATATGAAAATAGATGATATATACAAACAGCTCAATGATATAAGCCCTTTTGAACTTCAAGAGAAGTGGGATAACTCAGGTCTGCTTATAGGTGATATGAACAGAGAGATAGAGCATATATCTGTATCTTTGGATATAGATATAGATATTTTAAAAAGAGCAAAAGAGGATACTCTTTTTATTGTTCATCACCCTTTGATTTTCTCTGGGCTTAAGAGGCTTGATTTTTCTATTTATCCATCAAATCTAATTGAGATAATGATACAAAAGAGACTATCTCTAATAGCAATGCACACCAATTTTGACAAAACTCATCTAAATAGTTTTGTTTTTGAAAAAGTTTTAGGCTTCAAAAAAGAGTATCAAGATGATTTTATCTGTAAAACTACTGGAGAGTGGAGCAAAGACGAACTACTAACTCATATAAAATCTAAGCTTGGATTAGAGACTCTGCGAGTGGTATCTCCTAAGAGTGTTATTAAGTCTATAGCCCTAACTACAGGGGCAGGAGCGTCACTTATGGATGAGGTAGAGGCTGACTGTTTTTTGACAGGAGATATAAAATATCATGATGCAATGAAAGCTATGAGTCAAAATTTAATGATGATAGATATAGGACACTATGAGAGTGAGAAGTTTTTTGTAGATGTTATATTAAGTGAGTTGGAAAATTTATCTCATTTGGGTATAATTTCACAATCAAAAAACCCATTTGAAATAGTTTAATACTACTTAAATTTGTAAACTCCCAAAGGATAAAGATTGAATAGACATTTAGAAGAGCTAATAGAGCTTTCAAAATTAGATAAAGCAATAGATGATTTTACTCCGATAATCGAAGCAGCCCAAAAGAAATTGGCAAGAAGAACTCAAAAGAGAGATGAGATTGCTGAAAGAATAGATTTATTAAAAGAGTCAATAGATGATGCCAACTCAAAGATAGCATCTTTTGAAGAGCAGATAAAGGCTCTAAATGAGCAGTTGGCTTTAGGTGTTGCAAAAGAGAGAGAAGTTAAAACAGAAAAAGAGATGAAAGCTCTACAGATGGAGGCAGAACTTGCAAAAGAGAAGCTAAAATTTGCAAATGAAGAGATAGATAGACTCAATGATATTTTAGAGAAAAAAGAGAGTGAATTAGAAGAGCTAAATAAAGAACTTGAAAAAGCAAATGAAGAGTTAGAGAAAGTTTCAGCTGAAGTATCTACAAAGATGGCTTCAATCGAAGAGGAGAAGGCTAAACTATTTGCAACTAGAGAGAAAAAAACTATGGCAATAGACCAAAAGATTTTATCTTTTTATGAAAAAATTCGTCTTTGGGCAAAAAATACAGCTGTTGTTCCTGTTAGAAAACAGGCATGTTATGGGTGTTATATGAAACTAAATGATAGTGCTTATGCTGAAGTTATTAAGTCCGAAGATATATGTACTTGTCACCATTGTGGTAGAATTTTATATCTTGAGCCTCAAACGGCTGATATAGAAGAGTAGAGTATCTATTTGGATAAGATTTTTTTTATCCTCTATAGTGTTGTTATTACTATAATATACACTATAGCTCTCCCTTTTTTATTTTATTTTTCAAAAAAGCAAGAAAAATACAAAAATTCTATTCCTGCAAGATTTTTTTTAAAAAACAATCCACCACTATCACCAGATGGTATATGGTTTCACTCTTGTAGTTTTGGTGAGGCTAGGGCTATATATCCTATACTTGATGAGTTACCAAGTGAACTACTTAGACTAACCACTACAACTCAAACAGGATATGAAGCAATAGCCCAAAAGGTACCAAAAGAGAGTAGATATCTACCATTTGAGCCTTTGTTATTTTCATGGTTAAAGCCCCAAAAGGTTTTAGTAGTTATGGAGGCAGAGTTTTGGTATCTACTTTTTGCATTAGCCAAAAAAAGAGGTGCAAAAAGTATGCTTATCAATGCAAGGATTAGTGACAGGTCTTTTCCTAAATATAAAAGGGTATCATGGTTATATAAAATGATATTTGCTCATATAGATGAGGTTTATGCTCAAAGTGAAATAGATAAAGATAGACTAGAAGTCTTAGGGGCTAAAAATATAAAGGTTATTGGTAACATAAAATTGGGTCATATACCAAAAGTGACTAAAAATTTATCTAAACCAAAAGCACTGCTTATATCTGCAGGAAGTACCCATGAGGGGGAAGAAGAGTTAATTATTGAAGCCTTTGCAAAGCTAAGAAATATAGAACCAGAGGCTCGTTTAGTCATAGTACCAAGACATCCTGAACGATTTAGCAAGGTCTCTAAAATGGTAAAAGAGTTTGCATCTATAAACCACTATAGTTGGCACAACTACTCAGAAAATGAGGCGTTCAATTCTGATATAGTAGTGGTTGATATATTGGGTGAGCTTGTAAATATATACTCTATTAGTGATATTGTAATACTAGGTGGTGCTTTTGAGCCACTTGGAGGTCATAATGCTGCTGAAGTTGCACAGTTTGGGTGTAAGATTATATCAGGAGTTCACTACTTTAATCAAAGAGATATTTTTAATATGATAGAGAATATTGCTATAGTTACCAAAGAGAATTTAGCCCAACAGCTAATAGAACATGAGATGATAAAACCATCAAAAATCATACATCAAACGGATATAGAACCGATACTAAAATCAATAAAAAAAGAGTTATAAAAATGGAAAAAGCATATAAACTACTTGCCCTACAAGAGGGTATTTCAAACAAAAAAGCCAAAGAGCTAATAGATAGAGGATTAGTCTATGTATTAGATAGAAAAGTAAAAATAGCCCGAGCTGAAATGCCTGAAGATACTCGTTTTAGAGTAGAGAAGATAGATAGTGTAGATATAATATATCAAGATGAAAATATAGTAGCTATAAACAAACCAGCTCTAATGGATAGCTATGATATAGTTGATGCTATAGATGAGGATATAGAGTTAATACATAGACTTGACCGTGATACTTCAGGAGTACTGTTACTTGCTAGAGATAGAGAGTTTCTAAAAGATGCCATAGAAGCTTTTAAGGCTAGAGAGGTCAAAAAGAGATATACAGCATGGGTTGAGGGGGTATTTTTTGAAGAGATAACTATAGATACTCCTATTGCCACACATAAAAGAGGTGGAAAAGCCTTTTCTATTATAGACAAGAAAAAAGGGAAACCAGCAGTAACAGTTGTAAAACCTATAGAGATACAAGGTAAAAAATCAAAAGTAGAGATAGAGATAAAAACAGGTAGAACTCACCAAATTCGTGTACATTTAGCTGATATTGGTCATCCTATTGTGGGTGATGAGAGATATGGTTCTGTAACTCGTTCCAAAAGGATACTGCTTCATGCTAAAGCAATATCACTTTTGGGTTATGCTTTTGAGGCAAAAGAGCCCAAAGATATTGTTAAATATAAATAATCTCTATCCTCTTCCTATAGCTTTTTCATAAATAGGCATAACCTGAGGTATCAATTTTTTGATAGTTTTTATACGATTAGCTGGTGCTGGGTGAGTTGATAGATATTCTGGTGGAGTTTGCCCACTTTTTGCAAATTTATCCCAAAATGTTAATGCTGCATTTGGATTATATCCTGCTTTTGCCATTAGTACTAATCCTATATGGTCTGCTTCATACTCTTGTGTTCTGGAGTGTGGTAATATGACTCCTAGTTGAGTACCAATTCCAAAAGCTTGCATAACCATTGCTGTAGCTTGTGGATTTCCTCTACCTACCATTACACTTTGAAGTATCTGTCCACCCATTTGAGTTAGTTGACTTTGACTCATTCTCTCTGCACCATGTCTAGCTAGTGCGTGACCTATCTCATGTCCCATAACAGCTGCTAACTCATCATCATTTGCTACATATTTAAAAAGTCCAGTATATACAAATACTTTTCCACCTGGCAGACAAAAAGCATTTGCTTCTTTATCATTTTTGATAACAAAAAACTCCCATTTATAGTTATTTTGACCAGTTACTCTAGCTATCCTCTCTCCTACTCTTTTAACCATTGCATTTAACCTAGGGTCTCTGCTAATTGGTTGTTTGGATAGTATCTCTTTGGCACTTTGATAACCTAGTTGCATCTCTTGTTGAGGGCTTACCATTATTAGCTGATTTCGTCCTGTGATTGGTGCTTTAGTACATCCTATGAATAAAGATGTTAAAATAACACTCAAAATTATCTGTTTGATGAATTTCATTGTAACTCCTAATTAAAATAGTGAGATTATTATATCGAAGATAAATAAAATATTTAGGAATATATATGTTTAATGTAGTATTAGTTGAACCACAAATTCCACCAAATACTGGTACAATTGGTAGATTATGTGTTAATTTGGGTGCAACTCTTCACTTAATAAAGCCTTTGGGTTTTGATATAGATGATAAAGCTGTCACAAGAGCAGGACTTGATTATTGGAAAGAGTTGGATTTGGTTGTATGGGATAGTTTTGATGAGTTTTTACTCTCTCACCCTATTGATGAGAACTTTCATTTAGCAACAACCAAAACAGATAGATTATATTTTGATACAGAGTTTAAAAAAGGTGATTATATACTATTTGGCTCAGAGACCAAAGGTATTAGAGAGGATATTTTATTAGAAAATGAAGATAGATGTATCACAATTCCTATGGGACCAAAAGGTAGAAGTCTCAATCTAGGTATTAGTGTAGGAGTTGTAGTATATGAAGCTTTGCGTCAGAACTATGATGGATTTGAGAAAATCACTATCCCAAATAGACTAAAGGAGTCAAGATGAGTATAGGAGATATAGTATATATTATAGTGGCTATTTTATTTAGTATAATGACATTTGCTATTATTCGTGGTAATTTTCAACGAAAATTTGATAGTGACGGTAATAGATTAGACCTCAAAGACAAAGAGGAGGATTAACTCCTCTGACTATTTAAAAGCATTTAGTAAAAATGAGATAATCCCTTTTGGTTTTATTAGTTCATCTATAAATGTATCATAGGTAGTCTCTTTCTCTTCTAAATATCCTTCCAGATAATCAATAGAGCGTTTAGTATTGTGTACATTTTCTATTCTTAACATAGTTTGATACAGCTCTTCGATAGTCTCAATCACATAATTTGGGGCAGACCTACTAAATGAGATTAGTGAGACTATATTTCCATCTTTATCAAAATTTGGTTTTAAATCGGATACAACCCAGTAGTACCTTCCATCTTTTGCTAAATTTTTAATGACAGATGATATAGCTCTACCAGATAAAAGTCTCTTCCACATTAGATGAAATATAGCTTTTGGCATATCAGGGTGTCTTAGGATGCTATGTGGTGTGCCAATTAGCTCATTTTCATCATAACCTGATACTTCACACAAGTTTTGATTGACAAAAGTTATATTACCTTTTAGGTCTGTTTTGCTTACCATGAATTTCTGTTTGTCAAATTTCATCTCTTCATTTCTAATAATTGGCATATGTATCATATTATATCCTTTGAGAGTGTATATATTATATTTTATTAAAAAATATTTAAAAATATGCTTATTTATAGAAAAAATATTAAAAAATATTAGAAAGATACTCATATAGAGTATCTTTGGAGGAGATTAGGAGCGTTTTTTACCAGCTATCATAAGTCTTAGAGCATTTAGTTTGATAAATCCCTCAGCATCACTTTGGTCATAAACGGTATCCTCTTCAAATGTTGAGTGAGCTTCAGAAAATAGGGATTTTTCAGACTCTCTACCAACCACCATTACACTACCTTTGTATAGTTTGAGTCTAACAGTTCCCTCTACATCCTCTTGAGTTTTGTCAATAGCAGCTTGTAGCATCTCTCTCTCAGGAGACCACCAATAACCATTATAAATCAGACTAGCATATCTAGGCATAAGCTCATCTTTGAGGTGAGCCTCTTCTCTATCTAAAGTGATAGACTCTATAGCTCGGTGAGCCTTTAGCATAATAGTCCCACCTGGAGTCTCATAGCATCCTCTAGCTTTCATACCAACATATCTATTCTCTACAATATCAATTCTACCAATTCCATGTTTGTTTCCATACTCATTTAGAGTCTTTAGAATAGTAGCAGGAGACATCT
>JAADFE010000087.1 GCA_013153055.1 Campylobacterota bacterium | reverse complement strand
CCCTATCTCTAATCCAAGCCCTTTTAGATACTCAGCTAACTCAATAGAGGCAAACTCCCCTTGTCTTCCTGCTTGTTGCTGTTTGTCTCCTATATGTATAATCCCATTTAAAAATGTACCAGAGGCTATAATCACTTTTGGGGCTTTATAGATATTACCAAGTTGTGTCTCAACCCCTTTTACCTCACCATCTTCTATAATCAAAGCTGTAGCAATCTCTTGTTTGGTATCTAGGTTTGGGGTATTTAGTATAATATCTCTCATATAGATTCTATATCTATCCATATCTATTTGAGCCCTACTACCTCTAACAGCTGGTCCTTTTGATTGATTTAGGACTCTAAACTGTAAACCTGTAGCATCAGTTGCTAATCCCATCTCTCCACCCATAGCGTCGAGTTCTTTGACTAGATGACCTTTGGCAAGTCCTCCAATAGCAGGGTTACAACTAGATGCTCCGATTTGTTCTGCTAATATTGTTATCAGAAGGGTTTTTGCACCCATTCTAGCACTAACCAAACACGCCTCTATACCTGCGTGTCCACCACCTATTACTATAACTTCATAATTCATATATAAACTCTCTTTGATATCATTGGCGTAATTATATTATAAAATTGGTAGATTATGTTTATATAGATTTAAATATAAAGATTATCAATATTTTTTTTGTTCTCTTCCCAAATCTTCAAAAACTCCTCTCTACTATATATTTTAGCACCTAATCTTAATTTATAATCCATATATGATTGACCCAAATTCCAAAAACTAAAACCGTTCTCTTCTAAATATTTTGCTAGAAGTACCAATTGAGCTGTTCCATAGTTTTTATATCCCTTCTCTTTGCTACTAAATCCACTTAGACTAGTATATGTAGAGCCTATTATATATCCAATCTCTCCTGCTATGGCTTGATTATTTTCTCTAATAACTGCTGAGATGACTTTGAAATTGTTATCTACTTTTTGCGTTTTGTATAGAGTTTTTAGATATTTTGGAGTAAACCAACTATTTTTATGATATCTATTTATTCCTTTGAAAACTTCATCTAAATTACCAGAGATTTCTAGTTTTAAATCTCTCTTTTTGATAAGTCTTTTTACTTTTTTGCTAATATGTAGATTGTCAAAATGTAAAATAGCATAGTCATACTGTATCTCAGGAATTAGTAGCTCTATCCCTCTATAGTTCTCTGTTACTGCTATAAATCCTGCTTTGGCTTGGGCTATATAATATTGGGGAGAAAAATCATCACTCCAGTAGTAATTTTTGAACATATTGGGATATATAATACTCTTTAGTTTTGAACTTGTTAACATATCAAAGGGTAGATAATCTATACTCGGTTCTATTTCATTCATAGTCTGTATTTTACATGAAATTCTCTTATTTTAATTAGTGTTTAAAATATAATCATAAAAAAGATTAAAAAATATAGTATATCTAATATAATACTACTATGAGCAAACATAATATTAAAACAACAGGTTTTACTTTAGCCAAAGGTAAGCAGTTAAAGGGTGATGATTTTTTTGATGTTAAAACTATAGGCAATTTGACTATTGCTATAGTTTGTGATGGTGTAGGTAGTGCCGAAGAGGGTGCAGAGGCTGCAAAGAGGGTTACAAACTATCTTATGAACAACTTTAAAAATCGTCCTATATCATGGAGTATAGAAAAATCTATCAAGAAATTTATATCATCTATCAACTCTATTTTGTATGAAGAGTCGATGATAAACTATGATAGACCTGAGCTTGTAACCACCCTAGCTGTAGTTATGATTGAAGGCAATAGACTATATGGCGCCAATGTAGGAGATAGTAGAATATATCTTCAACGAAAAGGGATAATCAGTCAACTATCTCATGACCATGTGGTAGATGATGAGGGGTATAGTGGTGTATTGAGTCAAGCTATAGGTATAGATAAATCTGTAACTCCGTATTATTTTGAAAATATAGTAAACAAAGATGATAAAATCCTATTGTGTTCTGATGGGTTATATACTATTATGGATGATGATTTACTCTCAGAAAATATTCATCTAGGGGCTCATGCCATAGTCAAAAAAGCTAGTAAACAGATGAAAGATAATCTACCAGATGATACTACAGCGGTGGTAGTAGAGGTTTTGGGGATTAATCAAGTAGAAGAGTTAAAACAGCAAAATCTAATCATCCCTACAACTCTAAAAGAGGGTATGGTGATAGATGGATATAGACTACAGAGGTCACTTATTCAAAACAATCGTACATGGTGTGCATCAAAAAAAGGTGTCAATTATGTACTAAAATTTGCTCCTGTTGAGGCTATAGATGACTCTAATATTTTGGATTTGTATGTTAAAGAGGCATGGAACTCCAAAAGACTAAAAGCAGGGTTTTTCCCAAAAGCTGTTATTCCCAAAAACAGAACCTATCGTTACTATGTGATGAATATTATAGATGGAATTAATCTCAAAAAACATCTAAAAAAGAGACCATTATTGGTTGATGATGCTATTCATCTAGGCAAAATGCTATTAAAAATGGAGCAGTATCTACTCAAATTTGACTTGGTTCATGGAGATATAAAGCCAGAGAATATTATGATATATGAAAGAGATGGAAAACATCTATTTAAAGTAATAGATTTTGGTTCTATGACAGAGCTTTATAGTATCAACTCAAAAGCAGGTACACCATCTTATCTATCACCAGAGAGATTTGTAGGTGGAAGTATCAATGAATCGAGTGAGATTTTTGCTATAGGAGTAACTCTATATGAAGCACTAACAGGCAAGTTTCCATATGGAGAGATAGAGCCTTTTCAGCAACCAACATTCAAAGCTCCTATAGCACCAAACAAAATCAACAAAAATATACCACAATGGCTAAATAGTGTAATACTAAGAGCAATAGAGAGAGAGGTAGATTTTCGTTATAAAAACTATAGTGAGATGCTATTTGAGATAAATAACCCTCAAAAGGTCAAGCCATATTTTGATAAAAAAGCATCATTGATAGAGAGAAAACCTATTGAGTTTTATAGGGTTCTTTTTACTATTTCGTTTATTATTAATATTGTACTTTTATTATTGTTGGATAGATAACTCTACAAGATGTGAAACTTGTAGAGATTTGAGAAAATGTGAAAATCATAAAGGCAGTTTTTGGACTTGCCTTAGGTCAAAGAGATTATAGAGAGAAAGGAAGTGTCAAATATGCTTGAACTGTATTTCCATCTATAGAATCATCATCTGCTGTTGTATTGATGAATGCTAAAGAGGCATCAACTCCACCAATAGATGTATCTGCTGTCAATGTAAGCTCATCCATATCATTCTTACTAGCTCCACTATCAACTGATGTATATTGAGCTCCTAATTGAACAGAACCTAAATCATAAGATAGACCACCAGCTATAGTTGAAGCATCAGGAGCTGTTACAAAACCAAAGTTCCACCATGCCTCTGTATAAGCTTTTGAACCACCAAATCCACCGTAATTAGTAAAACTTAATTTACCTTTATCATCAGCTTCTGAATAAGCTAAATATGTATTAAGTTTATCAGCACTAAAACCAATTTTCCCTGCTACAAATTGAGAATCTTTACTACCTTGTGCATATTGAACACCTACAGTAATATTCTCTGAAACTTCTGCATCCACTTGAGTCCAAACTTTTTTATTATCTTCAAGACCATTTGCTTCATAATACCAAACTTGTGCTGTTGCATTAGGGATAAGTTTTGTTGTAGCACCAACTGTATAAATCCCATCACCTAAATCTGTCATACCCCCTTGAAAGTTTGTAAATTCACCATCAGGATTTGTTGTAGGGTCAAAATCATCACCATTGGCTCTAGTTACAGCTGAAGCTACTACTGTAGTATCTTTTATATCCTTGTTTACCAATGTAAAAGCATCAAATGTATTTTCTACAATATTCCATGTCTCCGTAAATGCTAATGGTGTATCTAATTTTTGTCGTCCAAGAACTGCTGTAGTTTTACCAAATGTACCTGTTATATTTGCAACATCAATCCATACTCTATCTTCTAAATGATGGTCAACCCATGTACTACTTACTAAAGTATTTTCTAATCCTAAAGTAGAAATACCAGTAATACCAGCATTGATAGCTATATTCTCATTTACTTTTTTACTATAATCAATACTCAAAGAGGCATCTCCATATGATGCACCTTTATCAAAAATATCATGGTCTCCTGCATCATCAGTACCATAAAAAATTTTTGCATCTCCAGATATTGCACTCTCTGTTGCAAATGTGCTACTAATAGCCAAAGCTACTATTAAACTAATTTTTGTAAATTTCATAATTTATTTACTCCTTTGAATTTTTATGACATAATTGTAGTCAAAAAAAAAGATATTTTTTTAAAAAAATTGATTATTTTTTATACAAAATAGAAATAGTTTTATTTTTGAATTTAAGTTATACTACCAAAAATTAAATTTCTAAGGAGACAGAATTTATGAAAAATAAATTTTTAGCACTAGTGGCATTGCTATCTTTACCTATTCTTGCATCAGCAGAAGATACATTAAACGGTGGAGATACAGCATGGATGATAGTAGCAACAGCATTTGTAATGCTTATGACACCAGCTGGACTTGCACTATTTTATGGTGGTATGACAAGAAGTAAGAATGTTCTCAATACTATGGGTATGAGTTTAATAGCTTTTGCTGTTGGTACACTTGTATGGGTAGTAGCTGGATATAGTATAGCATTTGGTGAAGGTGACTTTTTTGGTACAGGTAAAATCCTTTTAAATGGTATTACTGACAAGAGTCTAACTGGAACAATTCCTGAACTTCTATTCGTTGCATTTCAAGGAACATTTGCAGCTATAGCTGTAGCAATTGCTAGTGGTTCTATGATAGAGAGAGTAAAATTTTCTACATTTACAATCTTTTCAGCTCTGTGGATTTTAGCTGTTTATGCTCCTGTTACTCACTGGGCATGGGGTGGAGGTGAGACTCTAAACTTTGGTGAGATGGACTTTGCTGGTGGTACTGTTGTTCATATCAATGCTGGTGTAGCTGGTTTTGTTGTAGCTATGATTTTAGGTAAAAGAAAAGGTTATGGAACAACAGCTATGAAACCATTCTCTCCTGTATTTGCAGTTCTTGGTGCCACACTATTATGGTTTGGTTGGTTTGGATTTAATGCTGGTTCAGAAGTAGCAGCTGATGGTGTTGCTAGTAACGCATTTTTAGTTACAAATGTAGCCGCATCTCTTGGTGTAATTGGTTGGTTGATTGCTGAGTATATTATATATAAAACTCCTACACTAATTGGTGGTGCATCTGGTGCAGTTGCTGGACTTGTGGCTATTACTCCTGCTTCAGGTAGTACTGATGTAGTTGGTGCCATTATTATAGGTTTAGTTGGTGGTATCCTTGGGTTTGTTGGTGTATCTAAACTCAAAAAAATGTTCAAAGTAGATGATAGTTTAGACGCATTTTGGGTACACGGTTTAGTAGGTATCTGGGGAAGTATAGCTACAGCTCTATTTATCGCTCCATACCTAAAAGCTGATGACTATGCACTTGGTTCTCAAATGATATCTCAATTCAAAGCCATTGGATTAACAGTTGTATATAGTTCTATTATGACTGCTATAATATTTTTCATCTCATCAGCATTAACAGGTGGTGGAAGAGTTGATGAAGAGACAGAAGTTCAAGGTCTTGATGAGGCTACTCATGGAGAGAAAGCAATGAACCTATAATAGGTTTTTTGCTAAAAAAATTCAAGGATATAAATGATGAAAAAAATTGAAGCAATAATAAAACCATTTAAATTAGAAGATGTAAAAGAGGCATTGGTTGAAGTTGGTATTGAAGGTATGACAATATCAGAAGTAAAAGGTTATGGACGACAACAAGGACACGCAGAGCTATATAGAGGAGCTGAATATATAGTTGAGTTTATTCCTAAAGTAAAAATTGAAATAGTAGTAAGCAGTCAAGAGTTCGCAGATAAAGCTATCAATGCAATCAAGACAGCTGCTCATACTGGTAAAATCGGTGATGGAAAAATCTTTGTAAGTGATATTAGCAAAGTCATCAGAGTTAGAACTGGTGAAGAGGATAGAGAAGCTCTATAATCTTTTTTTTGTGGGTTTTTCAACCCACACCTTATCCCCCAAAAACCTATAAAATAATTATTTTTTGTTATAATCCCCCAAAACCTTCAATGGAGTATCATAATTGATAATAAGAAAACTTTTTAAATTTGAAAATGCACATATAGTAAGAAACTGCTCTACACAAAGATGTAGTCAAAATCTTCATGGACACTCCTATACTGTAGAGGTACTTTTAGAGTCAAACTATCTTGATAATGGACAGATGGTTTATGACTTTGGACTTACCAAACTATATATAAAAGAGTTAATAGACAGTTTTGACCATGCTATTACTCTATGGAGTGGAGATAGTAGTGAGTATATAACTGATATGAAAAAACACTCAAATAGATGGATAGAACTACCTGTAAGCCCATCTGCTGAGCAATTTTGTAGAGTTATATTTTTGATAATAGAGAGAGTACTCAAATGCACAGGTATGGTTAATGGTGAAAAGAATGTTGAACTTCATAGCATAATAGTTCACGAAACTCAAACAGGATATGCACAAGGTTTTAAAGAAGATGCACATAGCAAACTAATGGGTAAAATCGATTTAGAGGATATCATATTCTCCAAACAAATTCAAAATGAATGGAGTGATAATACTCTATGGTATAAACTGTTAAATAAGATACAGATAATTAATCCAAAAAAAATATAAAAATTAATTGCAATCAATTTTTATGTTAATTGTTGTATAATCACATATAAATTTACAAAAGGAAGAACATGAAAAACTTAACATTATTGTCTGTAGTGACAGCATCTTTATTACTTATTGGTTGTGGTCAAGAAAAATCTGCAGAAACAAAAGTTGAAACAACTAAAACAGAAGCAGCAGCTCCTGCCCATGAAACAGTAGCTCAAAAAGCAGAAAAAGCAGTAGAAGCAACAAAAGAAGCAGCATCTGCAGCAGCAGAAAAAACAGCACAAGTAGCAAAAGAGGCTAAAGAAGCAGTAACAGCAAAAGCAGCAGAAGCAACAGAAGCAGCTAAAGAAGTTGTAACTAAAAAAGCAGAAAAAGCAGTAGAAGCAACAAAAGAAGCAGCATCTGCTGTAGCAGAAAAAACAGCTAAAGTAGCAGAAGATGCTAAAGAGACAGCAACAAAAGCAGTAGAAGCGACAAAAGAGGCTGTAGCACCTAAAACTGAAACAGCAGCAGCTCCAGCAGCATTTGGAAAATGTGCAGGATGTCATGGTAAAAATGGTAAAATGAAAGCTCTTGGTAAATCAGAAGTTATTGCTGGTCAATCAAAAGATGATTTGGTTAAGAAAATTGGAGAGTATAAAGCTGGAACTAGAAATGTAGCAGGTATGGGTGCATTAATGAAAGGTCAAGTAGCTGGTCTTAGTGATGCAGATATCGATGCAATCGCTACTTATGTATCAGGATTAAAATAATCCTTTTTTATAGAGCTTCTCAAATAGAGAGGCTTTATTATAACTTCAAATTCAATAACTAATTTTTTCAAAACTTATCAATAAAGCTCTCTCAATATATATACTAAAATCAAAAAAATGATATAAATACCAAATATGGAGAAATAATGACTACAACAATACTATTTGACCTAGACGGCACAGTAATTGACTCAACTGAGGCTATTTTGGAGGGCTTTAGAGTCTCTTTTGAGAAATTTGATATAACAGTACCATCTGACGAGATTATAAAGTCCCATATAGGAAAAACGCTAGATGATATGTTCAAAGAGATGGGTGTAACAGATAGTAACCTAATAGATAAACTAGTTGATAGTTATAAAATGCACTACCGAACTATCCATTTAGAAAAAACTAAACTACTAGATGGAGCAAAAGAGGCGATAAAAGAGGCTAATAAATTTGC
>JAADFE010000017.1 GCA_013153055.1 Campylobacterota bacterium | reverse complement strand
TCCATTGTCAGCTACGGTGATGATTTTTTCTATCTCTTCTCCTGCTAGGGTGGTGGTTTTTATATTATCTGGTGTTAGGTTTTTGAGTATCACTTTTTGTTCATAATTTGCTGGTGCATCAACTCTAGCGTATATAGGGTTTCCAAATTTTTTAGTAAGCTCTTGATAGTACTCTCCTGCATCCAATCCTGTTTTAGCTAGTATCTCTACACTTAGTAGGTTCATGATTATTCCATCTTTATCAGTTGTCCATACTCTTTTATCTTTGCACAGAAAACTAGCTCCTGCACTCTCCTCCCCACCAAAGAATATCTGATTGTCTATTAGTGGTTCAACAAACCATTTAAATCCTACAGGGGTCTCTATAATCTCTATGTTATTATCTTTGGCTACTCTATCTATCATAGAGCTACTCACTAGCGTTTTACCTATACTTAGACCTTTGAAATCTCTATGTTTTGCTAGATAATCAATAGCAACTGCTAGGTAGTGGTTTGGATTGAGTAGTCCAGAACTTTTAGTTACGATGCCATGTCTATCAAAGTCTGTATCATTTCCAAAAGCTATATCATATCTATCTTTTAGCTCAATTAGTCCAGCCATAGCATAAGGGCTAGAGCAGTCCATACGGATTTTGCCATCTTTGTCACAGTGCATAAATGAGAATGTAAAATCAGCATAATCATGGAGTATATCCATATCTAAGTTGTATCTCTTTTTGATAGCATGGTAGTAGTTCATCCCAGCCCCACCTAGTGCATCGGCTCCTATTTTTAGGTTTGCATTACTGATAGCTTCCATATCTAAGATATTGGATAAATCCTCTACATATGGAGTGATAAAATCATACTCTACTAGATACTTAGACTCTAGGGCTTTATCAAATGGTACTCTTTTGACATCTTTTAGTCCATTTTCTATAATCTCATTGGCTCTATTTTCTATCCATTTGGTTATATCTTCATTGGCTGGTCCACCATTGGTTGAGTTGTATTTAAATCCTCCATCACTTGGTGGATTGTGTGATGGGGTTACTACTATACCATCGCTATTTTTATGGTTTAAGATAGCATGAGAGAGAGCAGGAGTTGGGGTATATTCCATACTATAGTATGTCAAAACCTCATTGGCTATGAGTACCTCTATAGCTGTTTTGTATGCTGGAGTTGATAGGGCGTGTGTATCCATCCCTATAAATAGCCCACCACTAACTTTATCTCTTCTATACTCTGCTACTGCTTGGGTGATTGCTAATATATGTGTCTCATTGAAGCTTCCATTTTTACTGCTTCCTCTATGTCCTGATGTTCCAAACTGTACTCTATTTTCTACTTTTGAGATATCAGGAGTTTTGATATAATACTCACTAATTAAATCTGCTATATTTTCTAATATATTTTTGGGTGCTTTTTTCCCTGCTAATTGATTATTTGTCATAACTACTTCCCTTTTTTAAAATGATTTCTTGAAAAACTAGGAACCGATGGCTTTAGCCTCGTTTTTTTCGTGACTGAAGTCTCCAATTCCAAAGAGTTTTGCAATAACTATAATTTTATTGAAAAAAGGTTAATATATAGACATATAAAATAATTTCTATTTTTTAAAAAATTTAATAAAAATTTAAGTTTAATTTGTTATAATTTCAGCCACAAGTCGTTAATGGCCCCTTCGTCTAGCGGTTAGGATCCATGGTTTTCATCCATGTTACAGGAGTTCGAGTCTCCTAGGGGTCACCATTTTCAGACTTGTTTTTTATATTCATATGTGGCCCCTTCGTCTAGCGGTTAGGATCCATGGTTTTCATCCATGTTACAGGAGTTCGAGTCTCCTAGGGGTCACCACTTTTTTTAATTTTCTCCTTTTCTTTTATAGTTTTTCTGTCTTTTATAAACTTTGATTGTTTTTATAGTTGAATATATTATTGCTATAGCAAATGCTGCTTTTGCCCAAATCGTCCAGTTATTGATATCAAAATTAACAGATATAATTGAGAGGATTAACCATGCTACAGTCAGTTCCAATATCATATAAATTATAGGTATAACATAGTGTTTGTGTCTTCTCTCTTGTTTTTGATTTCCGTTATCTATTTTCAACTTTTCTCCTATTTATAAATTTGATAAAATACTCCTATAACACATCTTGGCTCTTTGAGTCTCTAGTACCTCTTTTAGACGGCTTTTCATAATTAGATAATTATCCTTATCTATTAGTATATCGGTGATTTTTAGATTATTATCTGAGCTTAGTTTATAGAAAAATACACTAATAACATCATCGTCATCCATAGATACTGCCATATAGTTATATCTAACTCCATCTGTATAGTTTGGATGGATAAGATAATCTTGTATGGTTATCCCATGAATTTTGTTTTGCAGATTTGTATAACAACCATATGCTGCTACATCATCCTCTTTATTGTACTCCTCTTGTAAATCCCCTATGGTATAAGTTTTGTTTTTTGTATCTTTGATTTTGACATTTGGAGTAAACATCTGTGGTATATAACTCCACTTTGCAACAGGTCTTAAGAAGTTCTCTATTCCTAGTAACTCTATCTGTTTTTTGGTCTCTTCTTGTTTTAATCTCTCTTGCTCTTTTTTCTTTTGGGCTATAGTGTCTTCTTGGTTTTTGACTAGTTTATTGGCTTCATTCATTACTTTATAGTACTCTATTCCAGTGATATTTAGTATCTTGCTTAAATCATGAAGAGGATTATTTTTGTCATTTAGTATTTTTAGATATTTTCTAATTTTTGGGATATCTCTATCTCTAAGGGCTTGTACAAATTTTCTATATAGATTGGTCTGTTTTAGTGCTAGAGATAAGATTAAGGCTCTATCATAACTAGTAAAACGGTTAAGCAGATGAGAGTTTAGAGACATTAGAGAGTCTATAACATACTCATCTGATATATGAGTAAAGTTCTCAACTGACTGTTTTACAGTTAAATTTTTTGATTTGAGCTTATAGTTCATGATATCTTCTATCCGTGGGTCTGAGGTTGTATATATATCTCTAAAATTTGGAACACCATCTATGATATCTACTGTAGATAGGGTAGTTCTATATTTTGGTTTGAGCAATATATATCCTAATTCTCTCTCTTTGAGGTCATCCTCTGGTACAAATAGTTTGATTTTGATAGCTTTGGTTTGAGGAGTAAAACTTCTACTTTTGGTTCCATCCAAATCACCATTTTTAAAAGCATTTTCCATAGTATCTAGGTATCTTTTGGTGATGGGGTCGTTTATGATATTGTTGCTTCTCATTAAAAAGTTTGCTGTTTGTGGTACAAATAGACCGACAACATCCATTAGTACACCAAGCTCTCTAATTGGAACTCTCTTCTCTTCTTTATTTGTTTGTAGTAGTTTTAGTGTTAGTTTATCACTGTTACTCACTACAAAAGGCTCATCACTAACAAAATTGGCACTCTTTTTGACACACTGGATACCTTTTGCATCATCATTTACCAAAAACCATATAGGGTATTTGCCTACTCGGCTCTGTTTTGTTCTCTCATTTGTTATTTTTAGGTATGTCTCTGTTGAGAACTTATCATCTGTAAGCAATGCTCTTTTATCATCACAATATTCACTTACAGGATATTTTTTGTTGTCATAGTACTCTTGTGTAAATGACATATATCTATCTTTGGTGATAGAGTTTTGAGTTTTTTCCCCATTTGTTAATGCTATATCCCCTATATTAATCTGATGTTTAGTTGCACATCCTACAAATAGTGTAGATAGTGCAAACAGTAAAATTCTATATATCATAAATCCTCCTCAAAATCATGATAGTTTTATTATTGTATCATAAAGTTTTATAATCTTAAAAAACATGACTTAACTTTTGAATTTTATTAATAATCAATTGCTAAGATTTATATGTTATTGTGATAAAATTTCATTTCAAAAAATTATCAAGGAAAATCATGGAACAATTCAAACAAGAGTGTTTAGATTATCACGAAAAGGGTAAAATTGGAACACTCATTACAAAACCATGTAAAACTCAAAAAGAACTATCTATGGCATATACTCCTGGTGTTGCTTATCCATGTTTAGAGATAAAAGAAGACTCTAAACTAGCATATAAATATACAAACAAAGGTAATACAGTTGCAGTAATCTCTGATGGAACGGCTGTTCTTGGTTTGGGTAATATAGGTGGATTGGCAGGAAAACCTGTTATGGAGGGTAAAGCTGTTCTGTTTAAATCTTTTGCCAATGTTGATGCTGTTGATGTAATTTTAAATGTGCATGATATAGATGAGATAGTAAATGTATGTTCAGCTATATCTGATACCTATGGTGGTATTAACCTAGAGGATATTGCAGCTCCACAATGTTTTGAGATAGAGAGAAAACTCCAAGAGAGATTGGATATTCCCGTATTTCATGATGACCAACACGGTACAGCAATTATTACTTCAGCAGGACTTTTAAATGCATTAGAATTAGCCAATAAAAATATAGAAGATATCAAAGTAGTAATCATAGGTGCAGGTGCAGCAGGGATTGCTAGTGCAAAGATGTATCGTCAACTTGGTGTTCAAAATATTGTAATGTTAGACTCAAAAGGGGTTATCCATACAGATAGAGATGACCTAAATATACATAAACAAGAGTTTGCAGTTAAAACAGATGCTAGAACACTAGAGGATGCACTAAAAGGTGCAGATATGTTACTAGGTTTATCATCTGGAAATATAGTATCTCCAGATATGGTTAAGAGTATGGCAAAAGATGCGATTATATTTGCTTGTGCAAACCCAACTCCAGAGATTACACCTGACAAGGTTCATGAGGTTAGACCAGATATTATAGCAGGAACAGGTAGAAGTGATTATCCAAATCAGGTAAATAATGTTTTAGGTTTTCCTTTTATATTCAGAGGTGCATTGGATATTGGAGCAAAAAAGATTACAGAAAATATGAAAATGGCAGCAGCTAAAGCCTTAGCCCAGTTAGCAAAAGAGCCTGTACCATACTATGTAAAAGCAGCCTACAGTAATCCAGATATGAAGTTTGGAAGAGACCATATAATACCTACACCATTTTCAAAAGAGGTTCTAATCTGGGTAGCCTCAGCAGTAGCCCAAGCAGCAGTTGATGATGGTGTAACAGATATAAAAGAGTTTGATATATCAGAGTATAAAAAGAAACTAAGACAGATGATTTATGTAGATGAAGAAGAGAACCCATCTCTTAAAGAACACTAGATGAGTAAGTCGTGAAGAGTATATATAGGTTCAAAAATTTATCTAACTATAGAGATTGTATCCACCTAGTAACCAAAAAGGATATATCTCAGGATTTTGGATTTTCATTGGCACTACATACCAATGAAAATCCAATAGCTATTTTAAAAAATAGAGAGACCATACAGCAATATTTCCCAAATATGAAGTTTGTAGTAGCAAATCAAACGCATAGTAACAATATATCCATAATTAGAGATACAAAAAATAGAGGTTGGGATAGTTTAGATAGTGCTATAGATAATTGTGATGCACTAATTACCAATCAAAAAGGTGTGATGCTCACGATATTGACAGCTGATTGTGTACCAATTTTACTATTTGACCCCAAACAAAAAGTGGTATCAGCTATTCACGCAGGTTGGAGAGGTACAGCCGATAAAATCGTATATAAAACTATTCAGAAGATGCAACAAGAGTTTAACTCAAACCCAAAAGATATTATAGCTGGGATTGCACCATCTATAGGTAGGTGCTGTTATGAGGTTGATTGGGGAGTTGCCAAACATTTTACAGATTATATAGGTGCCTTTGATAAAGTAGGCGATAAATATATGTTGGATTTACCTCTAGTAAATAAAAAACAACTACTTGATATAGGTCTATTGGATGATAATATAGAGCTATCAAATATCTGTACTTCATGTGAAGTTGACAACTACTTCTCATATCGTAAAGAGCAGGGGTGTAGTGGTCGGTTTATGAGTATGATTGGGATGAGTTAAAGTTAATACTTTAAAAATCATCCAAATTGATACTAGATTTGGCATAATTTGCTACATTACTTTCAAAGAAGTTACTCTTGACCTCATTCATTTCTAGGTGTTTAGTAACTAGTTTTTGTAGATATGTTGTCTCACTCTGTTCAAATATAGGCTCTAGCCCTATCTTTTTGAGTCTATCATTAGCATAGTTATGCACAGTCTTTTTCATAAGCTCAGGAGTAACTCCCATAATAGGGTACTGCTCTAGTAGATAGTTTCCATACTCTAACTCTATATCAACTGCATCATTTATCATAGTATATACACTATCTATAGTTGAGGTTTGGATTTTGTTCTCTTTTTGGATAGTCTTGAATATATTGGCAAATAGAGGCAGGTGAGTATTTAGCTCATCTCTAGCAATAAATTTAATCATATCTCTAGCACCTGGAACCTTATCTCCAAGCAGATAGATATAGCTAAATCCAAGTAAAAAATAAATTCCCTCCAAGTTTACACTAGCCATAGCAGAGAGTAACATCTTATCAACCGAACCACCATCAATATACTTTGCAAACTGTTCAGCTATTCTTTGGTTTTTACGATTTAGGGCATTGTCATATTTGTATAGATTGAAAACCTCTTCAGAGTTACCACAAGCATCAAGAAGTACAGCATAACTCTTAGAGTGGTTAACCTCCTGCATAATCTGTAAAGAGAGAACTGCTTTGACCAATCTATTGTTAGCTAATCGTCTAAAATCGCTTAGATACTCCTCTTGAGCTGAGTCATTGAAGCTAAGTTGAGCAAAAGTCATCTTATAAATTGCCTGTTCATTCTCTGTAAGTTGCTCAAAGTTTTTCTTCTCTGTACTTGTATTAACCTCACTTGGAAACCAAGTATTTGCATTCATCAAATCATATATATTACTATCCCATTTATACTTAGAACGGTTAAAGTCCACAAATCCAGTCGGGTCTCCTCCAAATATCTTCTCATCTAATATCTCTTCTCCATTTGGATTGTAGTAGTGTTTTGAATTCATATATACTCCTTATATATTACATATATTTTCTAATATCAAATTCTATCTCAATTAGATAAATTTCACTATATTTTAGGGGATATTTTTTCCCACTCATATCTAACTACATTTCGACTCTGACTATCAAACTCTACTCCAATGATATAAATCTCACTATAATCTGCTATATACTTCTCAAAATACTTTTTCTCTCTTATCTGCTCCAAAGCCCCACTTTGATTGACTTTTAGCTCAAAGATATAGACCTTATCATCTATAAAAACAGATAAATCCACTCTCCCACTATTGGTAGCATCTTTTGCTACTATCTTATCAAATCCAGCTCCTGCAAAATAGGCATAGAAAACTGAAGCATAGAAGCCTTCATAATTTTCGATGTAGTTATTAGTAAAATTATTATAGGCGATTGAAGCAAAGAGGGATTTTAGCGTTTGTTCTAGTCCATCTAAATCACTCTTTGCCATCTGTTTATAAAGAGATATTTGAACTTTTGCTTTTTGGTTTTTCTTGACAAAGTAGTTCGATAAGATATAGTCATTAAAACTCTTTTTGACTTCAATATTTGGAAAAGATAGATAATAAAAATAGTTATCTCCTATCTCTTCAATCTCTTTGATAGTTAGATAACCACTTTGAAACATTACAGTCTCTAAACTAATATCCTCTATCTCAAAACTATCTAATATCTCTTCGCTTACTTCTAGGTTTTCAAACTCTGCTAAATTGTAATCATTCTGCTTAAAAAGCTGTATCAAAAAGTTTGGTGTGCCTGTTTTAAACCAATAGTTTTTAAATTTATACTCATTTTTTATAAACAGCAAAATATTAAATGGATTATAAACCCTATCTTTTAAAAAGTTATAACCATTATACCATGCTTTCAATCTCTCTAAATCTACCCCTTTTAGATACGGCTCAAAAGTTATCTCTATATCATTTTGAGTATAACCACAAATATTTCCAAACTTTGGTGTTAGGCTAATATCTTCAAGCATATTAAGTCCACTAAAGATACTCGCTTTGCTAAATTTACTAACCCCTGTTAAAAATACAAATTTGATATATCTATCACTCCCCTTTATAATGCTAT
>JAADFE010000073.1 GCA_013153055.1 Campylobacterota bacterium | reverse complement strand
CACGATTTTCACTTAGGCGTTGGTTGTATGCCTCATTACCATCTGAGTCTGTATGTCCTGCAATTGTGATAATCGTATTTGGACAGTTTTTCGTAGCTTGGATGAGCCTATCTAATAGTGGATAACTCTCAGGTCGTATGGTTGCTTCATTGTATGCAAAGTGAATTTTGTTATCTTTTAGTAGCTCTTTAAATTCATTTTGACATGTAGATATTTTTGATTTGCTCTTGTTTTCATCTTTGGCAATCTCTTCTACGGCAGGAGTTTTAACTATAGTAGTGTTGGATGTACTATTAGAGACCTTTTTTGTATCGGTATTGTTATTATCATGTTTTGTACTATTCTCTTCAAGCGAGGTTATAGAATTTTCACTGTCAGAGCTTTTTTCATCATTGATAATATTATCATCTAGTGTAGTAGTCAATGAATTATTCTCTTCATTATCACTTGTTTTTTCTGTCATATTATTATCTATAATAGTATTAGTAATACCCTCTACAGGTTTGTCATTGTCTGTTGTATTATCTAAGTTCTCTTCTTCTTTTTCTCTATTGCTATCTGTAGAGCTATTCTCTTCAAGCTTGATAGCATCTTTTTGGTTATCTAAAGTATCATTATTAGGTTCAATATCTTTTTTAGCAGTTTTTTTCTCTAAAACAGAGGTTACATTCTCATCTTTGATATCTCTATTAGTAAATTTTGAATTACTCTTTGAGGTATTTGCTAGTGCCATAGAACTATTTATTATCAAATTATTCTCCACTCCCATAACCCCATCAATATTAGAAGCAATCTCCCCAGCCTCTTTTTTAATCCCCTCAGAGGCTACCTCTCCATTTAATGTTATGATACGGGTTTGCTTTAGCTCCTCTCCTTTAATCCCAACCTTAATCCCTTGTAGTCCTCTATTTTTATAAGTAGCTTCTGTTTTTGATATTAAATCTTCTTTGATATCTGTTGATTTATCCATAAAACAAAAGTATGCTAGTACCCCTATAAGCAATAGACCTAGTAGTAATAGTAACGCTTTTTTCATCTTTATCCTTTGATTATTTTTGATTTTTAAAATCTTTTTTCTCACAACTCCAAACGACTGTTAGTATCTTCCTCCTAAACTTATTGAATTTAAATTCTAAATTCAATAAATTTTATATCTCATTTGCTTTATTTATACTTAAGATAGTAATTAATTTTAACTAGAAAAATTTTTTTTTATTAATTTAAGGTGCCAAATAAGTACTACTATTCTCATCATAATAAATTATATCTCCAGTTTGATTACTACTATTATGTTTGATAAATTCATCTAGGTAGGCTTTTATTCTATCTTTGTCTTCTCCATTTTCCATATTTGAGTTCCATCTTTTTAGCTCCTCAAAACTCCAATTTTCAAATTGATAATCTTTGTACTCCTCTTTCCAGTTTTCTAGGGCTTCATTTTGGTCTGTATATTGAGCATTTTTTAGTATCTCTAGCATCTCTAGTTGAGGCTTTGTGTCTGGTATATTAGATAGATATTTATTAGCTAACTCTCTATAGTCTGTATCATCATTATTAGTAATAAGAGCTAATTCTATATTATTAATGACTGAGTACTCAAAATTTCTAGCTAGTTCTCTATCTTTGCTACCTTTGTATCTATCTATTAGTTCATCAAGTATCTCCATAGACTCCTCTCCATCTTCATTCATTAGTAGATAACTTTTTGCAAAAAGAGCATCAGCAACTACTTGTTTAAACTCATTATCCTCATATGATTCAAATTGATTTATGATATCATCATAAACTTCAATGGCTTCGGTTGTGTTTTGAAAAGAGTCATTGAGAAGTCTAGCTTTTGAGAATTCTGTATTGGCTAACTCTTTTAGAAGTTCTTTATTTTTTATAGTTTTAAATCTTTTGATAATCTCATCATATATCTCTAGTGTATCTTTTTCATTCAATAAATAAGTTTTGGAATATTGTGCAGATATATATTTTTTTAATAGTTCTATATTCTCACTTTTTCCAAATTTTTCAGTTATTTCATTATAGACCTCTAAAGCTTCATCTTTATCTAAGAGATATGCTTTGAGTGATTGTGCATTATAATATAATTTTAGTATTGATATATTGTCACTATTTTTAAACTTTTCAATAATGATATTATAATCTTTAATAGCTTCATCTGTATCTTGTAAATAGTTTCTATATATATATGCTCTAAAAAAATGTGCTTGTGTAAAGCTTTTTAATAGATTTAAATCTTCAATATTTTGTAATTTATCGATTATTTTATCATATATTTTTATAGCACCTTGATAATCTTCTTTGATAGCTAGATTATTTGCTTTTTCAAAAAGAGCTTTAATCTCATCTTTTAATTGATTAAGTATTAAAAAATTTTTTTTGATATCAGTTTTTTGAGTACTATTCTCTTCATAATCTGTGATGATTTCAATATTTTTGTTTTTGGTAAAGTTTTCTTTTTGAATAGGTGCTTCTTTTATATTATCCTCTGGAAAAACATATTTTACAGCTCCTATATATAGTCCAATTGTAATAATAAATAATAAAAAAAATTTAAACAAAACATACTCCTGAAAAATTATTTTTATTGTAACATGTAATTTATAGCATAAGTTGAATGATTTGATTAAATTTTTAATAAAATAATAGTTTAAGTAATTTTTGTTTTAAAATATGTTATTATGTTAATAAATATTAAGAGAAGCTTATATCCAAAGGACATACCATGAAAGCAGAAGTTTATAATAGTGAAATCTATCATAAAAGAATAGAGAAACTAGAAAATGCCAAAATGAGACTTGATGAGATAAGAGCCAAAGTCAATGGATTGGAAAAAGAGTTATTAGAGATAAAGATGCTAGATAAGATTATAACTCTCAAAAAGGATGTTGATAGAAGTAGAAAAAAACCAATCTATAAAGTGGATGATATTCTCTTTTATGGTAACTTGATGTATCAGAGATTTCCTACAGACAAGCTATATAGTTGGAGAGAGGCTATAATATCTGCAAAGAGATTAAATATATCTGGTTATGATGGTTGGAGACTACCTACTGTAGAGGAGTTAGAGAGGCTATTAACCAAAAGAAGCTTTGTAAACTCCAGAGGTGATAGTTACTATATTATTAGAGATTTTTTAGAGGTGTTGCCAGATGATGGCTGTTTTTGGACATCAACAGAGGAGAATGAGCTTTATGCTTGGGTGGTTGACTTTTCCAAAGGATATGACTATTGGCGTAGAAAAACTTTAAAGTATCATGCTCTATTTGTTAGAGATATAGCAGATAACTAAAGAAGTGAGGTTTAATTTTCGATTAGATAAAATGTCGAAATTATAAATAAAAAAGGGTTAATATGTCCGTAAAATGTGCATTTTTGTTTCCAGGTCAAGGTTCTCAAGCAGTTGGTATGGGAAAAGATTTTTTTGATAATAGTGATATAGCAAAAGAGATGTTCTCTCTAGCAGGTGATAGAACAGGTATAGATTTTCAAAAGCTTTTATTTGAAGCTAATGATGATTTGGCTCAGACAGAGTTTACTCAACCAGCTATACTTTTAGTAAGTGTGATTGCTCATAAACTTTTTACTGAGCAAACAGGTATCAAACCAGCTCTTAGTTTGGGTCACTCTTTGGGCGAGTTTTCTGCACTCGTGGCTAGTGGTGCATTGGATGCGATTGATGCTGTTGAGCTTGTAAATCTGCGTGGTAAATTGATGGCTGAGGCTTGTTCAAAACAAGAGGTTGGTATGATGGTATCATTAGGGCTTTCTGATGAGGTAGTTGAGCAGATTTGTCAAGAGCAAAGAGATGCAGGATTGCAAGTTTGGGCAGTTAATTATAATGCTGATGGTCAGATTGTAATAGCAGGGATTAAAAAGGATTTGGAGGCTCTAGTTCCAATTCTAAAAGATGCAAAAGCAAAAAGAGCGATGCTTTTAAATATGTCTGTAGCTTCTCACTGTCCACTATTAGAATCAGCCGTTGAACCACTAGTTCCAAAGCTAGAAGAGATGATAAAAGATGAGTTTATAGCACCAGTTGTATCAAATGTTACAGCTCAAAAGTATAATACAAAAGCTGAGGCACTAGAATTACTACCAAAACAGTTAGTATCACCTGTAAAATATAAACAATCCATAGCAAATATAGATGATGAGGTTGATTGCTATATAGAGTTTGGTCAAGGTAATGTACTAAAAGGTCTAAACAGAAAAGCAACTAAAAAACCTCATTTCAATGTGAGTGATATGGCTTCACTAGAGGCAACAATCAATGCAATCAAGGAATTAGATGTCTAAAATAGCAATCATGGGTGCTATGCCTGAAGAGATAGACCCACTACTAGCCAAAGTAGAAAATATAAACAAAATAGAGTATGCCAAAAACATATACTATGAAGCAACATACAAAGGCAAAGATATAGTCATAGCCTACTCCAAGATAGGAAAGGTATTTGCTTCATTGACTGCTACTATTTTACTAGAGAAGTTTGGATGTAATCAACTCCTATTTTCTGGTGTAGCAGGAGCAATTAGTCCTGAGTTGAAGATAGGTGATTTGATTATCGCTACTAAGTTGTGTCAACATGATTTGGATATTACAGCATTTGGTCATCCATATGGGTATGTTCCAGAGGGTGATGTCTATATATCTACAGATGAAAAACTTAGAGATATAGCTAAAGAGGTAGCCCAAAAAAATAGTCTAAAACTCAAAGAGGGTATAGTAGCTACAGGAGACCAGTTTGTAGCCTCTACTGAGAGAAAAGAGTTTATAGCCTCTACTTTTAAAGCTGATGCTTTGGAGATGGAGGGTGCTAGTGTGGCTGTTGTTTGTGATGCTTTGGATGTGCCTTTTTTTGTTCTTCGTGCTATTAGTGATTCTGCTGATGGTAGTGCAGATATGGATTTTGATGAGTTTTTAGAGAGTTCAGCTAAAATCTCTGCTGATTTTATACTAGATATGGTAGAAGCTATTGAGTAGAGTAGTTATTAGTAAAAAGCTTCTGCGTGTAGCAGGAAAAACTAATGTTGACTTTAGACTCATAGGAGAGGGGGATAGAGTTTTAGTAGGGCTTAGTGGAGGCAAAGACTCTCTAGCTTTGGTGCATATACTAAAACATATCCAAAGACATGCTCCATTTGATTTTGAGTTTGAAGCGTGTACTATCAAATATGGTATGCCTGATGAGAACTACAACTATCTAATAGAACACTGTAAAGAGCATGATATAAAACATATTGTTTATGATACAAATATATTTGAGATATCCCAAGATACTATTAGAGAGAACTCATCTTTTTGTTCATACTTTTCACGCATGAGAAGAGGTGCTTTATATACATATGCTCAAGAGAATGGATTTAACAAAGTAGCACTAGGTCATCATCTCGATGATACTGTAGAGAGCTTTTTTATGAACATGTTTTATAATGGAACACTTAGAGCCATGGCACCTATATATAAGACAGATAGAGGTTTTCATCTCATTCGCCCTCTCATTCAAGTTAGAGAGAAACAGCTCATGGCATTTGCTAGAGAAAATAATCTCCAAACTATAGGAGATGAAGCATGTCCTGCAATGCTTAGAGATGTCAAAATGCCGTATGCTAGAGCCAATATGAAAATTTGGCTAGAGAGTTTAGAAAAAGAGAACAAAAATATATTCAAGATGATAAAAGCATCTTTTAAACATATTCATGATGATACACTATTTGACCCTACTCGTTGGGATAGGGATGACATATGAAAAACCCCCTCTAAGTACCTTTTGAGTATAATCCACAAATTAAAAACAAGGGTGCTTTTTCATGCCAAAACGAACTGATATCAAAACTATTTTACTTATAGGCTCTGGTCCAATAGTGATTGGTCAAGCCTGTGAATTTGACTATTCTGGAACACAAGCAGCTAAAACGCTTAAAGAGTTAGGTTATAGAGTAGTTCTTATTAATTCTAATCCAGCTACTATTATGACTGACCCAGAGTTTGCACATAGAACTTATATAGAACCAATAACGCCTGAGATTATATCTAAGATTATAAAAAAAGAGAGTGTTGATGCAATATTGCCAACTATGGGTGGGCAGACTGCTCTAAATGTTGCTATGGATATGTATGAACAGGGTATGCTAGATGGAGTGGAGTTTCTAGGAGCCAATCCAGAGGCTATCAAAAAGGGTGAAGATAGACAAGAGTTTAAAGAGGCGATGATAAAAATCGGTATGGATTTGCCAAAATCATATTATGCTTATAATATGGATGAGGCTATGGAAGTAGCCAAAAAGATAGGATTTCCTCTAATTATCCGAGCCTCATATACTCTAGCTGGTGGAGGAAGTGGAGTTGCTTATAATATAGATGAGTATAAAAAGATAGTCCAAGGAGGACTAGATGCTTCTCCAATTTCAGAGATACTTATAGAGGAGTCTCTGCTTGGTTGGAAAGAGTATGAGATGGAGGTTATCAGAGATAGAGATGATAACTGTATAATTGTCTGTTCTATAGAAAACTTAGACCCAATGGGAGTGCATACAGGAGATAGTATCACAATCGCTCCAGCACTAACTTTGACAGATAAAGAGTATCAACGAATGAGAGATGCCTCTTTTAAAATTCTAAGAGAGGTGGGAGTTGATACAGGTGGAAGTAATGTTCAGTTCTCTATCAATCCAGATACAGGTAGAATGATAGTTATTGAGATGAACCCAAGAGTAAGTCGCTCTTCAGCACTAGCTAGTAAAGCTACAGGTTATCCTATTGCAAAGGTGGCTACACTTTTGGCTGTTGGATTTACTCTTGATGAGATAACAAATGATATTACAGGAACTCCTGCTAGTTTTGAGCCAGTTATTGACTATATAGTTACCAAAATCCCTAGATTTACATTTGAGAAATTCCCAATGGCAGACTCAACTCTCACTACTGCTATGAAGAGTGTTGGTGAGGTTATGAGTATGGGACGAACTTTCAAAGAGTCATTTCAAAAGGCTCTAATCTCACTAGAGACAGGTCTAAATGGATTTGATAGAGTTGATTGTGATGATGATAAACTAGTTCGTGAAATTCGTCGTCCTAATAGTGATAGAATACTCTATCTATATGAGGCTCTGAGAAGAGGCAAAAGTGTAGATGAGATTTTTGAACTCTGTAAAATAGATAGATGGTATCTGTATCAGTTTGAGGAGCTAGTTCAGAGTGAGAGATTAATGGATATCAAGCTTTTAAAAGATGAAAAACTCTTTAGAAAAGTAAAATCAGAAGGTTTCTCTGATGCTATGATAGCAACTATCATAAATAAAAAAGATGGTCTAAATCTAACAGAAAATGATATCTATACAGCTAGAGAAAAATTGGGTATATGTCTAGAGTATAATGAGGTTGATACATGTTCAGCAGAGTTTGAAGCTTTGACTCCATATCTATACTCTACAATCAATATAACCAAACTTCCAAAAAAAGAGTCAACTAATAATACCAAAGATAAAAAGGTACTAGTAATTGGTGGTGGTCCTAATAGAATAGGTCAGGGTATTGAGTTTGATTACTGTTGTGTTCATGCCTCTTTTGCCCTAGAGGATATGGGGATTAAATCTATTATGTATAACTGTAACCCTGAGACGGTCTCAACCGATTATGATACCTCTGATATTCTCTATTTTGAGCCGATAGATTTTGAGCATGTACGAAATGTGATAGAGGTTGAAAATCCAGATGGTGTTATAGTTCACTTTGGTGGTCAAACTCCATTAAAATTAGCAAAAGGTCTTACTGCAATAGGTGCAAATATATCAGGAACAAGTGCCAAGGTAATTGATTTGGCAGAAGATAGAGAGCTATTTTCTACATTTATCAAAGATTTGGGACTAAAGCAACCTGCAAATGGAACAGTATTTACAAAAGAGGATGCTATAGTTGTAGCCAATAGAATAGGATATCCTGTACTTGTTCGTCCGAGCTTTGTTCTTGGTGGTAGAGGAATGAAGACAGTATTTTCTGATAGTGAACTCAAAGAGTATATGGATGAGGCAGTATCAGTCTCAAATGATGCACCTGTTCTAATTGACAAGTTTTTAAATAATGCAATTGAGCTTGATGTTGATGCTATTAGTGATGGAGAAGAGGTATATATCGGTGCTATTATGCAACATATAGAAGAGGCAGGAATTCACTCAGGTGACTCTGCTTGTGCATTGCCTACTATATCTATATCAGATAAACTTTTAGAGACTATAAAAAAACAGACAGCTAGTATCGCTTTGGGCTTGGGTGTTGTAGGACTCATGAATGTACAGTATGCAATTTTTGAGGATGAAGTATATCTAATAGAGGTAAACCCAAGAGCATCCCGAACAGTTCCATTTGTAAGTAAAGCAACAGGTCTGCCTCTAGCAAAAGTAGCTACTAGAGTAATGGTTCAAGGAAACCTAAGAGAGGCACTAAAATTTTATGATACATTTGGTGTTGTAAACTTTGATAACAAAATAATGGAACCAATTTTAAAAAGCCATATAGCAGTCAAAGAGGCAGTATTCCCATTCAATAAATTACCAGGTTCAGACCTCCTATTAGGACCAGAGATGAAGAGTACAGGTGAGGTTATGGGGATTAGTGATAACTTTGGTCTAAGCTTTGCCAAAAGTCAATTTGCATCGAAAAATAATATTCCATTAGAGGGTAAAATATTTATCTCCCTAGCCAACAGTGACAAAGAGTTTGTAGGAGAGTTAGGTGCAGAGTTTACCAGTTTAGGATTTGAGATAGTAGCAACAGCAGGAACACACAAAGCATTAGAAGATGCAGGTGTCAAATCTAGCAAAGTTTTAAAAATCTCTGAGGGACGACCTAATATAGACGATATGATTAAAAATGGTGAGATATCCTTAGCTATAAATACGAGCGAAGACCAAGGAAGCAAGGTTGATGGTAGAACTATTCGTCAATCAGTTTTAACTGAAAATATAGCCTATTTTACTACTATAGCAGCAGCTAGAGCTACAATTTTAGCTATAAAAGAGCTAAAATCATCCAATGGAGAGCTTGAGCCAAAAGCCCTACAGGATTATCTTGGATAGTAGAGTGTCTCTTGGCACTCTATATTAAGATGTTATAACTCCATGACCCAAAAAGAGTTTGTAGAAGTTTTGGATATTTTAGAAAAAAATATCCCCTCAGATAGCCCAAGTAATATTTTGAAAAATAGTTTCAAAAGAACCCCATATACTATTTTGATGGCTACTCTTTTGAGTTTGAGAACCAAAGATGAAAATACAGCACAAGTATGTAAACGGCTTTTCCCATTAGTCAATACTCCAAAGTTAATGGTAGAGATACCAATAGAGGAGTTAGAAGAGATAGTAAGACCTACAGGTATGTATCATAAAAAGGCTAGAGTACTCCAAGAGGTATCACAAACTTTGATAGATAGATTTAACTCTTGTGTGCCACAAACCAAAGAAGAGCTTTTGAGTATCAAAGGGGTAGGGGAGAAAACAGCTAATATTGTACTAAATAACGCTTTTGGTACTCCTATAATAGCTGTTGATACTCATGTGCATAGAGTTCCTAATCTATTAGGATTTATAAAAACTAAAACAGAAAAAGAGACTCAAAAAGAGTTATCTACTAGAGTACCAAAAGAGTATTGGAGTAGTCTAAATTTTAATATTGTAAGTTTTGGTCAGACTATATGTTTGCCTAGAAATCCAAAGTGTGAGATTTGTCCTATTGTGTCATATTGCAAGGTTCAAAAGTGAAAGAGAAGCTATATTTGACTAAAACAGATACTACTATTGGTTTTGTCTCACAGGATAGCACCAAAATAGATATAGCCAAAGATAGACTACCAAATAAACACTATATAAAAGTAGTAAACTCACTAAAAACTCTAAAATCTTTTACACGAGTACCTCAAAAATTTAAAAATAGAGTTAGAGTGGCTAAAGAGACCACTTTTATTATGCCCGATGGTAACTCTTTTCGTGTTGTAAAGGGTAGTAAACACAATCTTTTATTAGATAGGTTAGAGTGGGCTTATAGCTCTTCGGCTAATAGGAGTGGAGAGGAGTATGATAGTGAGTATGCTAAAAGAGAGGCTGAGGTTATAGTATCTGAACCAAATAGCCAAAACTCCAAACCATCAAAGATTTATAGATTAGGAGTGAAAACTATCAAATCTATTAGATAGTCTATTTTTTATCCTCTACAACTATGGGTTCTAGTTCAATTTCCTCTTTGTGTTTTGCTAGTTTTGCATATTTTTGTGCTTTTTGATAGTCACCTATTGTAAAATATATCAAGGCGATATTTTTATAGCTATTTTGTGTGATAGGGTGTTCTGTGCCTAATACTTTTTCATTTATTTTTAATGCTTTGAAGTAGTTTTTTAGAGCTTTTTGATACTCTCCTAACTCCTCTCTTATGGTTCCTAAGTTATTGTAACTAACAGCTGTCTCTATCTGTTCTCTTTTTATTATATCTTCTTTTATATCTATGGTTTTTTGTGTATAGTCTAAAGCTTTGTCACTATTACCCATAGAGGCATATAAAGTACCTAGATTATTATAACTCTCAGCTGTGCGACTATCTGTTTTGCCTAGTATTTTTTCTCTAGTTTTTAGTGATGCTTTGATATATGCTAAAGCTTTGCTATATTGACCAGTCTGTTTATATACTAAACCTAGGTTATTATAGCTTGTTGCTGTACTTAAATCATCTTCGCCTAATACTTTCTCTTTGATAGCTATTGATTTTTTATAATACTTTATGGCATTTTTGTAGTCCCCTTTTTTATAGGCTTGGACTCCTCTGTTATTTAGGATATTTGCCTCTTGAAGTAGAGCTTCTTTTTCAACTGATGAAACTTTTGTTTGATTTGGTTGAGTATAAAACTCTCTGTTTGAACACCCAACAATCATAAAAACAAATAGTAAAAAAAATATATTTTTCACTTATATCTCCATAAATAGTTTTTGACAATCATAGCAAAAAATCACTTCAAACTTCTCTTTGCTATCTCTTCGAGAAAAGTTGTAGCATATGAGCCTTTTGGTAGATAGAACTGAAATCTAAGTTGCTGTTTTGACTCTTTGTAGCTAA
Organism: Campylobacterota bacterium; assembly: GCA_013153055.1. GTDB lineage: Bacteria > Campylobacterota > Campylobacteria > Campylobacterales > Sulfurovaceae > UBA1140. The sequence goes on along the minus strand of JAADFE010000073.1, from coordinate 18,504 downwards.
ATGCTAAATTTTTAGCCCATATCCAAGCATATCGTCTGCTACCTTTTACAGAGTATAATTCTTGGTCATCAAACTCTTCTTCTAGGTATCTGGCATCCGACATAGCTCTATCTGTTTTAGAACCACACAACAGACCTGTAGGAGAGACTTTTTGGTTTTGAAACTCTTTTGTAGATAGCTCAAAGTCTTGGAGTGGATATGATTTGCCATATGGGTATGATTTCATATCATCTCCAATAAATAGTTTGAATATATTCTCTTGGTCTGCTAAAACTTTCACTAAATCTTTGGGAAAAGATAGCATTTTTGAGGCTTTTTCTATACTGTTGGTATTGATAATATTTGATATATATACTCTTTTTGATAACCACTCATTAAATAGGTGACTCTGGTAGGCTGATACTAGTAGCTTCTCTTTTGCACCTTTTAGCTTTTTGCCAGAGTGGGCTATCTCTTTCCCTTGTAGGTAGCTTTTGTTATCTTCTCCAAATCTTTGGTATCCATAATAGTTTGGTATACCTTTTTTCTCCATCTCTCTGGCTACTTTTTGTATTTCTATATTTGCTTGGGGGGTTACATTATTTAGTATAATAGCAAATTTATTGCCTTTGAGTTGTCCGATTTTAATTGGAAATTTACTATATTTTTTTTCTAAAATTTCTATCTTTTGTGTGGTTAGATTTTTGATGATATCTTTTTCATATTTTTTGGGGATAGATATATATTGAATTGTTGTTGCATTTTTATCTTTGAGTCCTGCATAACCAATATCTCTCTGTTCTAGTTTTGTGGCTTTTGAGATAACAGTAATAAGTTTAAATGTACTCATATCTGATTTTCTAATTTTCAAAATCAGATATGAACCTTTGTTTGCAAATTCAAAAAGAGGTATCTCCTCTACTAAAAATCTATCAACTGTCTGTGCAAAGTTAAAATTTATAGGGTTTTGGTTATAAGCATAAGTTTTTTTCATAGGCGAAGTATATCAAAATTAGAGCAAAGATTTAACTTTTTTTAAATCCATAAATACCTCTTTTTTAAATGATGGGTTTTTGAGTAGAAAATTGGGGTGATAAGTTGGTATGATTTTATATTTATCTCTTTGTATTATATTGCCTCTGATATCTTTTAATCTGCTATCTTCATTGTTGAGATAGTGATATGCTATCTCTCCTAGAGTTACTATAATTTGTGGTTTGATAAGTTCTATCTCTTTGAATAGATAACTCTTGCAACTATGAACATATGAGTTATGAAACTCTTGGGTAGATGGTAGATGGCATTTTAATATATTGGTGATATATACATCTTCTCTGGATAAGCTTAGTACTTTTTCTATCATGAGAGTCAACATCTCTCCAGCACGACCTAAAAAAGGTCTGCCTTGATTGTTTTCTATATCCATAGGATAGTCACCTATAAACATAATCCTAGCACTACTATCTCCCTCTCCAAATACGGTATGGTCTCTACTTTTACTGAGAGGACATAGATGACAACTCTCCACCCGTTTTTTTAGCTCTGTTAGACTATTTGGTAGTTCCAATATTGTGATATCTTCAAAAGAGAATGGTTTGATATTTGTATATCTAAATCCCAAAGCTTTTAATTGATATAGCTGTTTGAGCTGTAGTGCATTGTATAGATTTTTCATATCTAAAATCTTTTGATATAGTTATGACAATATGGTTTAGAGTTTCTTAGTTTATAATAGTTTTGGTGTTCTCTCTCGGCTATATAAAATTTATGTTGGGTTGCATCTATAAGTTTGGTTGCTATTTTCATACCTTTTTCTTCTAGTTGCTTGATAAGTTTTGTAGCTATATTTTTCTCTTCTATATTATTATAAAATATAGCAGATAGATATTGTAGTCCTATATCTGGTCCTTGACCGTTAGTTTGTTCTGGATTATGGATTTCAAAAAATAGTTTACATAGAGACTCAAATGAGACTATATCAGGGTTATATATAACTTCTACAGTCTCCAAGTGACCTGTATCTCTATAGCATACATCTTGATATGTTGGATTTTTTAGATGACCACCCATATATCCAGAGTTTGCTACTATAACTCCATCTTGTTTCTCAAACCAATACTCCACCCCCCAAAAACATCCAGCCGCAAAATAGGCTTTTTTGTATTTGGTCTCTTCATCTATAGATTTAAAGTCAAGTGATAGAGAGTTTACACAATATCTTTGATTTTTAGGAGTCATCTGCTCTCCTCTAAATACATGACCTAGATGACCACCACAGTTTGCACAAACAATCTCAACTCTTCGTCCATCTGCATCTGGTATTTCTAATACAGCTTGATTGATAGCATCATCAAAACTCGGCCATCCTGAACCTGAATCGAACTTATCATTTGATGTAAATAGAGGAGTATTACATTTTCTACATATATAAGTACCATCTTTGTAAAAGCTATTAAATTTACCAGAAAAAGGCATCTCTGTACCTTTGTTTTCTATAACTCTTATCTCTTCTGGGGTTAGTTTATTGTATTGCATTTTTTCTCCTTTTTATTTTTTGACTCTATAAATTACTGCATAAGCCAAAGGTACAAAATATAAATTCAAAATAGTAGCCCAAGCAACACCAAAACCTAAACTAATAGCCATAGGTTGGAGTATTAATGCTTGACCTGATGCAAAAAACATCAATGATGATAATCCAATTACTGTTGTAATAGATGTTAATAAAATTGGTCTAAGTCTTTGGGTTGCTAACTCTATTAGTTGGGTATGATTATTTGCTTTTCTAACAAAACTAAGCATAATAAGTCCATCATTTACTACAACTCCAGCTAGTCCTATTATTCCCATAACACCTGGTAGTGTTAGGTTAATTCCCATAATTTTACTTCCAACTAAAACACCAAAAACAGATAAAGGTATTACGGAGATAATAATAAATGGTTGAATTGCTGAATTGAACATCCAAACAAGAGTAATAAAAATTAAAAAAGTAGCAATAAGTCCTGCTTCTGACATCTCTTTTTTCATTTTACTATTTTCTTTCTCTTCTCCTTTTATTACTACTTTTATGCCTCTTTTTTTCAATTTTTCTAATAGAGGTTGAATTTTTTGCATAACATCAGAAGCAATTATCTCTTTTGTATCTACTCTAGCAAATACTGAATATATTTTCTCTCCATCTTCTTTAAATATTCTAACAAAACTTTTTTGATAATAAAAGTCACATACATCTTTGAGTGCGACAATCTTTCCATCTGGTGTAGTTATTTTGAAGTTGTCAATAGTTCTTTTTTTATCTTTATATTTATCTTCAATTTTAATTCTAATCAATCCATCTTTGTTAAATGCTTTTGCATACTCTCCTTTGAAAAAAGAGCCTCTTAATGCTGTAGTTATATAACCTTCACTAAATCCTAAAGATTGTCCATACTCATTTACTCTAAGCTTTAACTCCTTTTCTCCTTCATTAGCATTATCTGCTATATCATGTACACCTTTGATTTTTGCTAACTCCTCCTCTAAGACTGAGATAGCATATAGAGTCTCTTTTTTATTCTCAGATACAAATCCTACCTCTATATCATGACCTACAATTCCTGTCTGTTGAGCAAAAACATTAAACTCTTCAAAAACATTTTTTTTGTCAACTTTAATCTCTTTGATGTTATTTATGATTTCATCTTGAATTTTTTTGACAAGCTCTTGTGCTTTGATTTTCCGTATCATATCACTGCCATCATACTCTAATGAAAATATAGGGTTAATATATCTATCAAAGAAATTTTCTGGTGCTTTTTCATGTAAATTGACAAAAATTTGAAATAGGTTTTCACCTGTTTCAACACTTTGGTCTGCATTCATTCTATACCCTACGACAGAAGTAATAGAGTCTACTGTTTTTTTATCTAATTTAGCCAATAGCTCTTTTTCTATTTTAGTTACAAACTCCTCTGTTTCTTCGATTTTATAATTTATATTTACTTTACCATTGATATATACTTGTTGAACATCAAATTCAGGAAAAAGTTGAAATTTTGTTACTTTTGCCATTTCTACGGTACCAAATATAATAGATGAGACTAATACTATTAGAGATAAAGTTTTTCTTTTTAATAAAAAAGATAAAACTTTTCTATATATACTATACATTAAACCCCAAAATGTATTCTCTTGTTCTTGGACTTTGTCTATTTTACCAATAGAAAAGAACTCTTTTGAGTGTAGAGGCAAAAAATAGAATGCTTCAAATAAGGAACTAAGTAATAAAATAGAAATCATAACAGGCAGTACTTTCATAAAAACACCCATTTTACCACTCATAATTAGTAGTGGTAAAAAAGCAAAAACTGTTGTTAGAGTTGCTGTTAAAACAGCAGGGAACATCTCTGCGGCACCATCTATCGCGGCTTCTCTTGGGTTTTTTCCCATCTCCATATGTCTATAGATATTTTCTGCTACAACAATAGCCTCATCAACCAACATACCAAGTGCTATCAATGCACCTAATAGTGTTAACATATTGAGACTATAGCCTATCATATCTGCAAATATTAGTGTTATCATAAATGATGTAGGAATTCCTAATCCTACAACTAAAGCTATACGGAAATTTAGACTTAAAAATAGTGATAACATTACCAAAATAAGTCCAAAAAGAATATTTGACGAGACTAAATTAAGACGATTTTTAATCCAAACAGAGGTATCTGTATAAGATTCAAAAACAACTTTTCCTTTATACTTTTCATTATACTCTTTGAGTATTTTTTTTACTTTTTTGACTAGAGCTATAGCATTTCCCTCTTTTGTCTTTTTGATATTTAAAGAGACATTCGGTTTGCTGTTAAAATGAGAAATCTGTTCTGCATCTGCTAAACCTATATATACAGTTGCAATATCTTTTATATATAGTCGTTTACCATTTATATCTAGCATACTTTTTTCTAATTTTGCTTTTGTCTTTTCACCATTTATAGTAGATATATAGAGATGGTCTCCTTTTTGTTTTATTGTACCTATAGGAAATATAGAAGATAGTGAAGATATAGCTTTATATATAGCACTTTTTGATAATCCATAAGCATCTATCTTTTTTTGGTCTAAAGTAATTAATATCTCATCATCAGCATCACCTCTAATATCAATTCCACTCAAATCACCTATAGAGGATAGACGGCTTTTTAAATTATCAGCTATATCCAACAGTTTCTTTTTTGATACCTCACCTGAAATAGCTACCATAACTAGAGGATACTCTTGAATAGCAACTTTTGCTATAGGCTCATCCATATCAGATGGTAAGTCACGACGAACATTAGATATTATATCTTTGACATCACCTAAAACAAGTTGAGGATTACTACCTCTTTTTATATCAGATATAATTAAAAAAGAGCCATTTTGTATAGTAGTATCTATACTATCTATATCAGATAGAGATTGCAATTCATCTTCTAGTGTTTTGACAACCATTTTATCCAATACATCGCCACTGGCACCTACATAACCACCTGTAATATAAATTTGGTCCAATTGGGAGGGTGGAAAAATCTCTTTTGGAATATTTTGGTAGGCAAAAATAGATAAAACAGTCATAAAAATCATAAAAATATGGTTGAGTGCTGGTCTATCTATAGCAAATTCTAAAAATTTTTTAATCATATCTACTCCGACTCTTCATTTTCAATATTTTCTTGATATTTTATAGCTTCTAATTTATGTAGTATAATTGACTGCTCCTCTTTTAGAGTTTGAGCTATGTTTCTATAGTGTGCTATTTCTCTACTCTCATAGTATATTTGATTGTCTAGGTATATATTTGGTAGAGTCAAAAGCAAAACCAAAGATATAGAAAAAAGAGTAATAATTATCATACTCCAAGTCACACCATTTTCTTCTTTGTTAGATTTTGTTTTATTTTGCATCATCTATCCTTTAAATATAAAAGTTCTCAATTTCGCAGACCTAGAACGGCTATTTTTTTTTAATTCGTTTTTGGATGCTGTAGTTGGTTTTCTATATAACATCTTGCCAAGTTGATGATTTTTACCACAACTACATCTGATGGCATGAGAGTCACAGATACAAGATTTTGTCCACTCTTTATATCTATTTTTGACCAATCTATCCTCTAGTGAGTGAAAAGTAATTAGTGATACTATCGTACCCTTTAGTTCCCCTTTTTTAGCCTTTTCTTCGATAGCATCTAGTAGTCCTTCTATCTGGGCTAATTCACTATTAACCTCTATACGAATAGCCTGAAAAGGTAATGTAGCAGGGTGAATTTTGCCACCTTTTGGAATGATATTACATATGATATTAGATAACTCTTTTGCACTCTCTATTGGTTTTTTGCTTCTAGCTTCAATAATAGCTCCTGCTATTTTACGGTATGAGCGAACCTCTCCATAGTGGTTTAATATATACTCCAATCTCTCTCTATCATATCCATTGACAACATCATATGCACTAAAAGAGCTACTTTTATCCATCCTCATATCTAAGATATCACTATCAAATCCAAAACCTCTATCTAGTTTATCTAGTTGCAAAGAGGATACTCCAAAATCAGCTAAAATCCCAACGATAGGATAGTGGTCTATATTTTTAAAGGTAGAAGCAAAATCTCCTTTGATAAACTCTACTCTATTACCAAACTCTTCTAACCTTTTAGATGAAAACTCCAAAGCTTCAGTATCTCTATCTATACCGATAAGTTTTATATCTTTATAGGTTTGGAGTATAGCTTTGGAATGTCCTCCATAACCTAGTGTGCAATCTACAAAATACCCATCTTTTAGAGTTGAAAAGCTATCTAAAACTTCATCTAACAGCACGGGTATATGTGGTATATCCATATCTTTCATCTTCTCATTTCACTATTTTTAGTGATATAATACCAAAAAGAGATAAATTATCTACTCTTTTGACCACTCTTTAATCTTTTTAGTATAATTTTTTAAGATAGTTTCACCTCTTTTATCATCAATAGCTTGGATATATAGATTGAGATTATCACTATACAAATCAGGTATCATTAAAATCCAATCATGTTCATCTAGCCATATCTTGACTCCATCTATAGTTGATGATTTTTTGCCTTTTGCATCTTGGAGGAACATTCGCATCATCTTACCTTTTAGCGATTGACTACAAGGTATTTGTGTAGTTTTATAATAAAACTCTGGTAATGACTCTATAATCTGAGATAGTTTTACATTCTGAACTAGCATCATCTCTAGTATCTTTAATGTGGCATACATAGAGTCTCTATGAGTTGAAAAATCTGTAAAACTGAAATTCCCTTCCCCTGTAGCTACTAAATCATATTTTTTTAAATCTTTGGATTTAAAGTTGGCATACTGTCCTCTTTGGATATCTAAATTTTCAAAATCAACCATATCAGAAGCCCAAGTTGGTAAAAATACTCGTTTTTTGATACCTAAATCTTTTGCTTCCATATCCAAAAGTGATAATACAACAAATAGAGACAACTGTTTATCTAGTACTCTACCTTTATCACACACTATATCTAGTCTCTGACCATAAGGGTATATCATAAATCCAGCATCAAGTTCTAATGATTTGATAACAGCACTCATATCTCTATTTGACTGTTTTGCCAAGGTTTTTATATTGGTTAGACGAGCTATATCAGGATGAGCATTAAACATAATATTATCTATACTCAAATCATTTAGTATATCTGGAAAAATTTCCAAAGCTATACCGTGCATAACATCAACAGCAATACGGCAATCTATACATTTAAATTTGTGTTGTTTTAGTAGTGAGGCTATCTCTGCTTTATATTTTTCATACTCTATTTTATGAGTGGCTTCTTCGATTTGACCTATTTTTGAATAATCAACTCTGCGAAATGACTCTTTGAAAAAGGCTTTTTCTATTTTTTTGGATACATCACTATTTATTCTTAGTGCCTCATCATTAAAAAAAGTAATAATTGTACTGCTAGGGTCATCTATCTTTTGATTGAAATATACTCCTGCTACAAACTCTTCGTTCATAGATATATTGTATCTCATAACAGATGAAGGGACAGCTCTATAGTCTATGACATTTACACCAGAAGATAGTATTCCCCCTAAAAAAGCTCTTTTGAGCATTCGAGAGTTTTTGTTATAGTCTCTAGCTATCAATATAGTTGAGCCAACAGGAAGTTGAGCTCCAAAAGCTTCTGCTAGTTTTGTTGCCATCTCACATGATAGCTCAACATTCGATTGCCCAACTACTCTACCATGTTCAAATATAGAGTTTTTGTATCTACTACCTAATATTATGTTGTTACTAACAATAGAGGCATCTTCTATAACCTTGTTTGCCCATATTGTTACATCTTTTTCTATCGTAACTAGCTCTCCTATTTCACAACCTTCAGCTAGGATTAGTCCAGCTTTTGCTCTAAAATTTTTGCCTATTTTGTTGTTGTTACATATTACACAACTATCTAGTTTCGCATTTCTTCCTATAGATACATCTTCCCATATTACACTATTTCTAATATTGCTTTCTTTGCCTATAGTTACATTATCTCCTATTACTACATTGTTGAGTTTAGCATTTTTTTTGAGTGTAACATTTTCTCCTAATACTACTGTACCTATAATCTCTATGCTCTTATCTAGTTTATATGGTGTTGAAGTATATAGTGTACCATCAGGGAATTTCTGTTTATCTCCATCTATTTTGAATTTGACTTTACCAGATAGGATATCTTCATATACCTCTCTATAACTCTCAGGATTACCAACATCTCTCCAATATCCTTTTGCATATCCAGCCATGATATCTATCCCCTCACGCATGAGTCTAGGAAATAAATCTTTGGCAAAATCATAATTCTCATGAGCAGGGATATATTCAAGTATCTCAGGTTCAATTATATATATACCTGTATTGATAGTATCACTAAAAACCTCTCCCCAGCTAGGCTTTTCTAAAAACTTTTCAATTTTACCCTCTTCATTTGCAATAACTACACCAAACTCTAAAGGATTATCAACAGAAGTTAAGGTTATGGTTAGTTTTGAATTTTTTGATTTATGATAGTCAAATATCTTTTGAAAATCAAAATCTGTTACCAAGTCACCACTAATTATAATAAAATTGTCATCTCCAATATGCTCTTGTGCCAACTTGACAGCCCCTGCTGTACCATAGTCATCGTCTGGAACAACATAAGTAATTTTAATTCCAAAATCACTTCCATCTCCAAAATAGTCTTGAATAATCTCTGGTTTAAAATATAATAAAACTATAAATTCTGTAATCCCCAAATCTTTTAGGGTCATCATAGTGTGTTCCATCATTGGTTTATTTATAATTGGTAACATTGGTTTTGGTCTGGAGTTTGTTAGTGGTTGAATTCTAGTTCCAAAACCACCTGCCATAACTACTGCTTTCATTTTCTTCTCCTGATTGTTATATTTGGTTATATTATTACCCAAAGAAATAATAGTAAGCAATTCTTAAATTAAGCTTGTTTTAAATATAAACTAAGATTTGAGATGAAAAAAATAATGTTATAATATCAATAAAATAAAAGAGAGTAAAAATCATGGATAAATACCTTATAAATACTATAAAACATATATCTAATTCAATGTTTCAGAAAAACTATTTTGGTGTATTTCATGGTTCTATATCAGCAAGAACATCTATACACTCATTTATTATTAATAAAAAAGAGACCATATTAGATGAGGTTGAAGAGAGATGTTTTATTGAGCTTAACTGTTCTAAAGCTAAAGATTATAGATGGAATGAGGCATCAGCTGATGTTAATATTCATGAGCAGATATATAGAGCTTTGCCAAATGCAAAATATATCTCATATACTATGCCACCATATGCAACTGCGTACTCTTTACATCATTCAGAGCTTGTTCCTAGAGACTATTATGGTCATCAGATATTAAATAAAATAGATATCTATGACCCAAAAAATTTTAATGATTGGCACAAAAGAGCATCAGATGAGATTACTACTTTTTTTGAAAATAGTGATGAACATCTACTTTTGATTAAAGGCTTTGGTCTGATATCTTATGATAGAGACTTAACAGAGATGGTTAAAAAAGTAGCTATTTTGGAAAATAGCTGTCGATTACTTACTATTGGAGCTGTACTATAGCTTCATAAGCTACATCTATCATCTTGTCTATCTGTTCATAAGATATAACATATGGAGGCATAAAGTATATAATATGCCCCAAAGGACGAAGCAAAACTCCATTATCAAGTCCATATTGATACACTTTTAGTCCTATTCTCTCCTCTGGTTTATACCCTTTTAACTCTATAGCTGTTATCATTCCTGTTTGTCTAATCTCTTTGATATTTGATAGGCTTTTAAATTTTTCTAATCTCTTTAGAATATATGCTGATTTTTTTCTATTTTCTCCTAGAATATCACTCTGCTCAAACAAATCCAAAGTAGCCAAAGCTGAACTACAAGCTAGTGGATTTCCTGTATAGCTATGAGAGTGTAAAAATGCTTTATATTCACTATAGTCACAATAAAAAGCACTATATATATCATCATTTGTCATGACTACAGCAAGTGGTAGATAGCCTCCTGTTAGACCTTTGGATAGAGTCATAAAATCAGGGGTAATACCAGCTTGTTCAGATGCAAACATAGTGCCTGTTCTACCAAAACCTGTCATAATCTCATCTGCTATTAGGTGGATACCATACTCACTACAAATCTCTTTTGCCTTTTTTATATATATAGGGTGATACATATGCATATAACCAGCCCCTTGAACTAGAGGTTCTATAATAAAAGCTGATATTTCACTACCTCTTTTCTCTAGTATCTCTTTTAAGCTTTCTACTGCTTTATTGGCACTCTCTATAGTTTGGTCTTTTGGAACAGGAGTCTGGATACATGAGATAAGTAGAGGCTTATAGGTCTCTTTGTATAGCTCTACATCACCTACACTCAAAGCCCCTATAGTCTCACCATGATATGAGTTGGTTAGGGATAGAAACAGAGGACGGTTCTCTCCCATATTTTTGTGGTAATGAAAGCTCATCTTTAGAGCCACCTCTACAGCAGATGAACCATTATCTGCAAAAAATACCTTCTCTAATCCATTAGGGGTGATTTGGACTAATCTATTAGCTAAATCAACAGCTGGTTTATGTGTAAATCCTGCTAGAAGTACATGCTCTAGGGTATCTAGTTGCTTTTTGACTTTGGAGGATATATACTCATTGGTGTGACCAAATATATTTACCCACCATGAGCTTATTGCATCTATATAGCTGTTGTCATCAAAATCATATAGGTAAACTCCTTTTGCTCTTTTGATAGGAATAAGTGGCAAAGACTCATGGTCTTTCATCTGTGTACATGGGTGCCAAATATGGTTTAAATCTTCTGTAGCAATTTGAATATTTTTGTTATTCATCTCTTCTCTTTCATTTTTTATGAAATATACTACTATTATTATGATTTTTTCATTAATAATTAATCACAACTAGACTAAAATTATGCAAATTTTTATATTAAGGTATTTTTTACATGATAAGTTGGATGCAAAAGAATAACAAGTTTCTAATAATCACTATTTGGATAGCTACTATCTCATTTATATTTACAGGTGCTACTTATGGTTTTAAGTATGGAATTAAAAGTAGTAGTATAGGAAAAGTTGGAGAGATAGAGTTAAGTAGAGAAAAGTTTCAAATGGAGTATAGGAATTTATATAATAGATATAATCAAGCATTCCAAGGTAAATTTGATGAAGAACAAGCAAAAGCTATGCACTTGCAAGACCAAGTTTTAAACTCTATGGCTGTTCAAGCTATGATTTTAAATCTAGCAAAAGATTTTGGTATAGTTGTCTCAGATAAAGAGGTAGCTGAAAATATTGCTTCTATGCCAATGTTTCAAGAAAATGGTGTTTTTAACAAAAGTATTTATGAGAACTTCTTAAAAAACAATGGTTTAAGTGCAAGAACATTTGAATCAAATATTAAAGATAGTTTGACTATCCAAAAGACATTTTCATTGATGAATTTAAAAGGTATAGAAGAGGAGTATAATAGATTTGGAATAGCTTTTGAAGTAGCAGACAAATTAAAATATATTATCTTGTCTATGAATGATATGAATGTATCTGTTGATGAGAATAAGCTAAAAGAGTTTTGGGAAGCTAGAAAAGACCAATATCAAACACCAAAACAGTACTCTTTTGATATAGTATGGGAAGATACAAAAGATGTTGAGGTAAGTGATAGCGAGATAAAAAAATTCTTTGATGAGAATAGCTATAAATATACAGCTAATGATGGAAAACTTTTGAGCTTTGAGGATGCAAAAGATAAAGTAGCAAAAGATTTAAAAATCAAAAAGTCTAAAAAAGATGCGAACAAAAAGTATATAGCCTTTAAAAAAGGAGAAATTAAAAAAGATGAGACTAAATCTTATGACTTAGGAGACTTCAACTTACCAAAAGATGTATGGGATGAGGTAATGAGTAAAAATATAGGGGATTTGTTGAAACCAAAAGTTGTTGGAAATAGATATGCTATTATAAAAATAGTTGATATCAAACAGCCTATGGTCAAATCTTTTGAGGATGCAAAAGAGTTAGTAACTCCACAGTATAAAGCAAATTTAGCAAAAGAGTTATTGGCAAAAAAATCTGAAGAGATATTAAAAAATATTGATGAAGAAAAAGCAAAAATTTCTGATTTTATAACATTTAAAAACGCTTACGAACAAAAAATAGGGTTAAATCAACAAGAAACTATAGATTTCGCCACTAAACTCTTTACTTCTAACAAAGAAAAGGGTATTATATCTATAGGAGACAAAGTTGTTGTCTATAAGATTGTTGAACAGAAGTTAGTTTCACTTGACAAAAATGAGACAGAGGGATTACGAGAAAGTGTTAATCAGCTCAAAGAGCAGTCATTTGAGTCAAATATAATCAAAGAGTTAGGCAAAAAGTATCCTACAAAATTTTATAAATGATAAAACCAAGGATTGAATTTGAGTACACCCATCTTAGCCATTGATATTGGCTCTACAAAAATATGTGCAATTATTGGGAAAAAACAAGATGGTAGAGTTGAGGTTAGTGGTCATGGTATCGCTAAATCTCAAGGTATTAAAAAAGGCACAATTACCAATATAGAATTAGCTGCAAAGTCTATTAAAAAAGCAGTAGATGATGCAAAAAGAGTATCTGGTATAAATATTACAACAGCAACTATATCAATTTCAGGTGCCTATACAAAAAGTATCAACTCTACAGGGGTTGTAAATATTCCCAATAATGATATATCAATCAATGAGATAAATCGTGTAATGCAGACAGCATTATATAATGCAAATATACCTACAGAGTTTGAAGTTTTGCATGTATTACCATTTAAATTTAAGATTGATGACCAAGATTATATAGAAGACCCATATGGTATGAATGCCAGTCGTATGGAGGTTGATACACATATCATTATGACAGCAAAATCTAGTCTTGAAAATCTCAAAAAAGCAGTAAATGCCGCAGGAATAGAGATAGGTAAAGTGGTCTTAAGTGGATATGCTTCATCTATTGCTGTAATAAATGATGATGACAAAGAGAGAGGTATAGCTGTTATTGATTTGGGTGGTCAAACTAGTAATCTTGTTATACATGTAGGTAATGCTATTCAGTATAATGACTTCTTAGCAGTTGGTTCAAATCATATTACAAATGATTTATCTATCGCGTTACATACACCATTAGATACAGCAGAAGAGTTAAAGATTACCAAAGGAAGTTTGTTAAGTACAGGTTATAATGAGAATATTGAGTTACCTATTATAGGTGATGACCATAATATGAATGTGGTATCAATGGATATTGTTCATAATATCATCCATAGTCGAATGGAAGAGGCTCTCACCATTTTAGCAACATCAATTGCTAATAGTGGATTAAAAAATCAGATTGGTGCAGGTATAATGCTAACAGGAGGTATGACTCATATAGAGGGTACTAGAGAGTTAGCACAAGCCCTTATGCCAAATATTCCTATCCGTATAGGACAGCCAAAATATATAAATAAAACCTCTAATGAGCTATTATCGGCAGAATATTCTGTTGCTATTGGGCTTTTATTATATGAAGCAGGATATAATACAGAATATGAACTGGAACGACATAAACAGATGTTACACTCAAAAGAGTATATACCAAAAGAGTCATTAAGAGATATTGCAATCAATAGTACATCTGATATAAAACCAAAAATTTCAGTTTCACAACCATCTTTTACAGAAAAATCTGAAAGTGAGCTTTTTGCAGATTTAAGTAAAGAGCCTGTAAAAAACAACAATAACCCAATGCATAGTTTTGTAGAGTGGGCAAAAAAGATATTTTAGAAAAAAAGAGAAATAGGTAATCAAGGAGGAAAAAATGGATGAATTTAATATAACAGAATCGCAACCTAGTGTTCATGGAGCCAAGATAAAGGCTATCGGTGTAGGTGGTGGTGGTGGAAATATGATTAACCACATGATTAATGAGGGTATTGGTGGCATAGATTTACTTGTTGCTAATACCGATGCACAAGCGTTAGATGCCTCATTAGCACCATACAAAATGCAATTAGGAATGAATGTCACCAAAGGACTTGGTGCAGGTATGAAGCCAGAAGTTGGAAGAGCAGCGGCAGAAGAGAGTTATGAAAATATTAAAACTATGCTAAATGGTGCTGACTTGGTATTTATATCAGCTGGTCTTGGTGGTGGTACAGGAACAGGAGCTGCTCCTGTTATCGCACAAGCTGCCAAAGAGGTTGGTGCCTTGACAGTCTCTATTGTTACTAGTCCATTTGCCTTTGAGGGTAGAAAAAGAAAGAGATTAGCAAAAGAGGGACTTGAAGAGCTTAAAAAAGAGAGTGATTCTATTATTGTTGTTCCAAATGAGAGATTGTTATCTATTGTAGAGAAAAATCTTGGTATGAGAGATAGTTTTAAGCTTGTTGATAATGTACTAGCACAAGCTGTAGGTGGAATTTCAAATGTAATCCTTTCTCATGGTGCAAATGATATTAACCTAGATTTTGCTGATGTTAAAACTGTAATGAGTCATAGAGGATTAGCTCTAATGGGTGTAGGTGAGTCCCAAGGTAATAGTGCAGCTTATGATGCTGCCAAAACAGCTATTGAGTCTCCTCTACTTGATAACCTATCTATTGATGGTGCTATGGGTATTTTAGTTCATTTCCATATTCACCCTGACTATCCACTTGCTGAGATTTCAGAAGCTATGGATATCGTAGAAGAGAATGCAGATGAGGATGCAAACATTATCTTTGGTACAACAACAAGTGAAGATATACCAATAGATGAAGTGAAATTAACAATTATTGCAACAGGTTTTGAAGACCCTTCTGATATTGAAGCTCCAAAAGTTACAGAAGATATTAGTAATCATAACCATCCTAAAAAACCAGTACTAAAAAAACCAGTACAAGGTACTATATTAAATAGTATGAATAATGCTAGAGTAGTAGGTGGATACAATAGTAGTAGCGATGATTATCTTGATACACCTACATTTTTAAGAAAGCAGATGGATTAATGCCTATGAGAAAAGTAAATATATTAATTTTTCAACTCCTCCTATTTTTGTCACCATATCTATTATCTGCAGATGGACATATATTTGTCTATCACCGTTTTGATGATAATAGATATCCAACTACAAATATATCTACAAAAACACTCAGAGCAGAGTTTAATTATCTAAAAAAGCATAACTACAAAGTTGTTCCACTTAGTGATATTGTCAACAAGATAAAAAAAGGTGAAAAAGTACCTGATAGTTGGGTTGCTTTTACTATTGATGATGGTTTTAAAAGTTTTTATACCAATGGTCTTCCTGTTTTTAGAGAGTATGGTTATCCATTTACACTTTTTGTTGCTGTAAAATATACAGAAGAGAAATACAAAGATTATGTGTCATGGAAACAGCTTGAGAATATAGCTAAATATGGTTCTCTTGAGTTTCATAGTTATGGACATGGTCACTTTGGTCGAATGAGTAGTGAACAAATCAAAGCAGATATGGATAAAGGTTTAAAGCTTATGAAGGAGCATCTAAACTATGAACCAAGATTTTTTGTATATCCATATGGAGAGTATGATAATAGAGTAGAAAATATTATAAAAAGCTATGGGTTCCAAGCAGTTTTCAATCAAAATATGGGTGCTGTAAATGGAGAGTGTACTAATGCTTATGATGTAGATAGAAGTGCTGTTGTAGGTAGTAACTCAAGAGATTTCAAACTTTATCTTAAATTCAAAGAACTTTGTGGAGTTCATTTTGTAAAACCAGCATCTTTTCCAAAAGACAAAGTAGTAAAAACTGTTGAGATAAATCTTGATGACAAAAGTATAAAGAGTGCTGATATATTTATATCTAATAACGGTTGGCATAAAGTAAAAGTAAAAAATGGCAAGATAGTTTATCATGCAAACAAAAGGGTCAATAGAGACCGTATTAAAATTGGGGTTAAGGTAAAAAGTAAAATTAAGCTAATGGTTCTATCAAAGTAGTTATACTTTTATATAATTTTATTTAGGAGAAGTCATGAAAAAAAGATTTTATACAATTGCATTGGCACCTTTGCTTTTTGTAGCATGTAACACAGTAGATAGCCCAGCACCTGCTCAGCAATCAGCACAAAAAGTTACAACAGAGGTTAGTAGTGCTACAAATCAAGTTCAAGAGGTTATTAGTGCTAATAATATAAAATATGTTAGTAATCCAGATGTAATCGAAAGAGGTATGGGACATGTCAAAGGTTTTATCGGTACTTTGCAACCAACACTAAAAGGTGCATTACAGCAGGATAAAACTCATGAAACTGCGATGGGTACATGTTCATCTATTGCTATGCAGATGACCCAAGATTATAACAATGTATCACCTAATGGAAAAGTGAGAAGAACAGCTCTAAAATATAGAAATCCTGCAAATAAGCCTGATGCTATAGATAAAGAGGTTATGTATAGACTTCAAGCAGTAAATGATGGAAAACCTATTGCTGTTGATATGGGAACTAAATATAGAGTATATAAACCTCTACAGATGAAAAAACCTTGTCTATTGTGTCATGGTGATATGAACAAAATGACTCCAGAAGTACAAAATATTATTAAAACAAAATATCCTCAAGATTTAGCCACTGGATTTAAATTGGGTGAATTTAGAGGTGTTGTTGTAGCAGAAATTCCAAAATAATAATATTTTAAGATATAATACTACCCAATAAAAATTGGGAGTATTATAGATGAGAGATGTCATAGAGTGGCTAAAAGAGAACGGCAATCTAAAGATTATAGATGAAGAGTTAGATGTTGAGTTAGAAATCCCTCATATAGCATATATAGAGGTCAAAAAGGAGAATTCATCTCCTCTACTTTTTACAAATCCTATTAATAAACGAAAAGATATAAAGTACAGTATGCCAATACTTATGAATATCTTTGCAAATCAAGAGATAACCCAAAAGATATTTGCAAAACATCCAGACATAGTTGCAGAGGGTATAGAAAAACTACTAAAGCTCAAACCACCAAAAGGTTTTATAGAAAAAGTTAAGATGTTACCTATGCTTTTTTCTCTAAAAAATGTTTTTCCAAAGAGATTAAAATCAACAGGAATTTGTCAGCAGGTTATTGTCACCAAAAAAAATGTTAACTTAGATAAATTACCTATACTCAAAACTTGGGAAGATGATGGTGGACCATTTATCACTATGGGGCAAGTATATACCCAAAGTTTAGATGGTAGTATGCAAAATCTAGGAATGTATAGACTTCAACAGTATGACAAAAATCATCTAGGAATGCATTGGCAGATACACAAAGATGCTTCACACTTTTTTGACCAGTACCAAAAAGCAGGTAAAAAGATGCCTGTATCTGTAGCTATCGGTGGAGACCCATTATATATTTGGTGTGGTCAAGCTCCTATGCCACATGGTATGTTTGAGATGTTGTTATATGGATTTGTCCGAGGTAAAAATGCAAGATTAGTCAAATCTATAACCAATGATATATATATTCCAGAGGATGTTGACATAGTCATAGAGGGATTTGTTGACCCAGTCAAAATGGAGATAGAGGGACCATTTGGAGACCATACAGGATACTATACTTTAAAAGAGCCATATCCAGTTATGGAGGTAGAGACTATAACTATGAGAGAGAAGCCAGTATTTCAAGCTACTGTTGTAGGTAAGCCCCCACTAGAGGATAAATATATGGGATGGGCAACAGAGAGAATATTTTTGCCTATGCTAAAACCTATGGCTCCAGATTTAATTGATTATTATATGCCTGAAAATGGAGTGTTTCATAATCTAATATTAGGAAAGATGAAAACCCTATACAAAGGACACGCCAAGCAGTTTATGCACGCTTTTTGGGGAGTAGGGCAGATGAGTTTTGTAAAACATGCTATATTTGTAAATGAGGATGCTCCAAAA
>JAADFE010000029.1 GCA_013153055.1 Campylobacterota bacterium | reverse complement strand
CCTCCGTTTCCGTTAATATAAAATTAAAATATTTAAATTATTACCCAATCCCTTGTGGTATCTTCTTGTTAGTTTTAGCTCCCAAATCTTTGAGCTGTTCTACCTGCTTGATAATATTTCCTCTACCCTCACTTAGCCTTTTTTTAGCTGATTCAAAGCTACCTTGTAAGGTCTCAAACTGTTTGGATATTTTGACCATATCGTTAGAAAAGTTTACAAATTTATCATATAAAGCCCCTGCTCTTTGGGCTATCTCTTTGGCATTTTGGGTCTGTTTTTCATATCTCCATACATTCTCAATAGCTCTCATAGCAATCAATAAAGTGGTAGGTCCCACTAGTAGTATCTGCTTTTTAAATGCCTCATCATATAGTGAGCTATCATGCTCTAAGGCTACAGCCAAAGCACCCTCTATAGGTACAAACATAAATATAAAATCTAAGGTATTAATCCCCAAAAGCTTCTCATAGTTTTTCTCAGATAGACTTTTAATATGATTTCTCAATGCCTTTACATGGCTATTTAGATATAACTCTTTCTCTTTTTGATTTTCACTACTGATATACCTCTCATAAGCATTTAGAGATGTCTTTGCATCTATGATTAAGTCTCGCTTGTCTGGCAAGTGGACTATCACATCTGGTCTATAGGATTTGCCATCTTCATTTTTGAGTGATACCTCTTTTGTATATTCAATACCTTTTCTAAGTCCTGAAGATTCTAGTACCTTTTCTAGTATCATCTCACCCCATATACCTTGCTGTTTTTTCTCACCTTTTAGTGCATTGGTTAGGTTTATGGCATCTTGGCTAATCTGTTTGTTTAAATCTCTTAGAGATTTTATCTCTTGCTTTAGCATTGCTCTATCTTTGGACTCACTATTATATAGAGTCTGAACTTGGGTTTTAAACTCATTTATTTGACTCTCTAGTGGTTTAATCATACTACTGATACTCTCTTTGCTTAGTTTGGAGAACTCTTTAGAGTTACCATTAAAGATTTTAGAAGCTAACTGCTCAAACTCCTCTTTTAGTTCAGCCCTATGCTCTTTCATCATCTTCATTTTTTCGAGATTTTGTTTCTCTTGTTCTGATATTTTTACTAAAGACTCTCGGACTTCAGTATGTAAGTTCGCATTCTCTTTTATTAGGTCATCATTTTTAGCCTGAAGCCTATTATATCTATCCTCTAACTTTTTATAACTATTATTTAGTAACTCATAGTGGACACTTAGTTGCTCAAAATCTATTTTCTGTTTATGTAGAGTCTTTAGATGCTCTTTTGACTCATTGGCTAGTTGCTCTTTTAATTTTTCTATATACTCTTGAGCCTCTTTTAGTCTCTCTTTGTTTTTTGGCAAGAATTGTAACTCTCTAGTTAGCTCTGCTACTTTTAGTTTTGCCTCCTCTAGCTCTCTTTCTAGTAGTGATATCTTGGCTATTTTTGCCTCATCTATCTCTTTTGCTTGGTCTAGTATGGCGTTTAGAGTGTTGATTTTTGAAATAAAAAAGACTATGATAATAGTAATAATAAATGTAATCAGAAAAAAGAGTCCAGCTATTAAAAAAAACTCTGCATCAAACTGAAAATTTGAAAATAACTTACCCAAAATCTACCCCTCTATAGTATCATAGTCATCTGGAACTGCACACTCTAAAGATTTATCATCAAAGTTTTTGCTATTATATTGCATATTTGAGAATACTATTTTAACTCTATTGTCCAAACTATCAGTATAAAAAATCTTTTTTAGCTTTCCATTATTATCTAGGGTAATTAGATACTCTACATCTTTATAGACTGCTTTATAATCTCTATTGCTAATCTGTTGTGCTACCTCTAACACCTTTTGCAAATCTAAACCATCATCTATAAGATACCGAGATACCTGCTCTAAATCATGGTCAATAACTATAAGCTGAATACCATCACTACACACCTCTTTGTCTGTTGGCTTTTTGTAGTTCCATTTGAAAAGTTTGCTCACAACCTCCTGTTGGGTTCCATTTTCACTTACCAATATCTCTTTTTCTTGTTTAAATACTACACTTCCATAGTATTTAATCTCTTTATCTTTATCATTAGTAATTGTTTGATTAAAATCAGTTATAAAATTATCTGGTAATGATATATTAGCACCTATCCCTATAGTACAGACCAATATCAATAATAGTTTTTTCATCGTTTTCTAATTCCTTAATTTTTTTTAATAATATCCAATATAGACTTGGATTATCTTTTAAGAGCTTAACAAAAAATCGTGAATTTAAAAAAATAATATATAATTGCAGTATGAAAAATATAATACTATGGGTTATAGTCCCACTAATCGCTATACAGTTTATCAATTTAGATGTGCCTCAAGAGCTACCAATAGATTCAAACAAACAACTCAAAGCTTCTAAAGAGGTTATGGATATCCTAAATCGTTCATGTGCAGATTGTCACTCAAACTATGCTAAATACCCTTGGTATGACCGTATTGCACCTATAACATGGTTTGTTCAAGCTCATGTCAAAAATGGTCGAAAAGTTTTCAATATGGATATTTGGAACAGCTACGACAGTGAAAAGAAAATTAAAATCTTAGAGAAAATCCCAGATGTACTTAAAATCCGTATGCCACTCCCTAGCTATCTATGGCTACACCCTGAGGCTAAACTCTCAAACAAAGATAAAGAGATACTAAAAAAATGGGCAGAAGATTTACAATCTAAGTTAGAATAATTTTTAAATAGGATAATTTTTATCTTATTTAAACTTTTTTATGATATAGTGGCATTACTAAATCAAATAAAAGGAAATAATATGCCAAAAATTAATAAATACCAAGATATATCTGAGATAGATAGAGAAGCAAAAAAAGACCTAATAGATAGACACTCACCATTTATTCACTGTGCAGATACAGCAAAAGCTGGTGAGCCATTTGAAGTAACTGTAAAAATGGGTAATGAATATACTCACCCAGATGATTTTGACCACTATATTGAGTCTGTTACTCTATTCAATGGTGATACAAAACTAGCTCAAGCTACTTATATACCAGGTACACTAGGTAATACAAAAGCTCACAATACAACTACATTTACAATCATCCCTACAGGTAAAAAACTTAAACTTGTAGCTCATGGATACTGTACAAAGCATGGTATCTGGGAAGGTACTCCTGTAGAAGTTACAGTAGAGCAGTAAAGTAATAATTAGGTAACTTTTTGGTTGCCTAATTTTATAAAAAACTACCTACTCCTCTTAATCTTTTTTGATTACATTAGACAATCCATAATATATTATCAATACAGTTTTTACGACAACCTTGTTTAAACTTTATCTGTGTATTTAATTAATGATATTTAGGTACATTGGCAGGGAAAATTTTCGTATTAGATATAAGCATTTTGATACAACTAAAAGGTATAATTGTAGTTGCTATTATAGTCTTTAATATCTCATGGATTACTACTTTTGAGTTTAAAGGAACTATATAAATATTAAAAAAGGAGACGCATATGAAAAAGATAGAAGCAATCATTAAACCATTTAAACTAGAAGATGTAAAAGATGCTTTAGTAGAGGCTGGAATTGAGGGAATGACTATCTCTGAGGTAAAAGGTTATGGACGACAACAAGGACACTCTGAGCTATATAGAGGTGCAGAATATATAGTAGAGTTTATACCAAAAGTAAAAATTGAGATAGTAGTAAGTGCCGAAAAATATGAAAAAATTGCTATAGAAACAATTATGAAAGCTGCTCAAACAGGTAAAATTGGAGATGGTAAAATATTTGTAACTGATATTGAAAAAAGTATTCGTATCAGAACAGGTGAAGAGGATGAAGATGCTCTCTAAAAAGATATAAAGAGGAGATAATTTAACTCCTCTATTTGGATTTAGTTCTTAAGACAAACCAAGTAACCATTTGGAAGTAATCTACATCCAGCAGGATGATTTCTAATAACTCTACGATGAGTATTAGTTACTCCTTGAACAGTTTTAAGTGCAGGTTTAGCTTGATTTGAAGAAGAGGCACAGCCACAGAAAAATGAAACGGCAATCGAGATTAACAGTAATTTACACATAGTACAAATCCTTAAATAGTTTTGAAATACTACTCAAGACTCCCCCTTATAAACCTAATTTCTCAGGCTCGAAAGTACAAAAGTAATGGTAAATACAATTGTACCTAAAATATGTAGATTTATTGTGTAGTTTTATCTTGCTCTAAAAGTAACATTAATTACATAGGGAGTTGACTTGTTATGTTGACCTAATCCTATACGGTTTAGTTGGTCCAAAAATTCTCTAAGTCCACTACTTAATGCCATACTACTTGAACGCTTGATTGTATATCGAAATTTACCACTACTAAAGATAGTCAGTTTGATAGTTGCACTCTGTCCTTTGTAGTTACTTTGTGCATTCCAGTTTCTGAGCTGTTTTTCTACTTTGGCTATATAGGCGTTTTCTACACCTCTTTCTCTATTTCTATTTGAGACTCTACCACTTTGATGAGTATTTTTAATTCTATCAACTACAGATGAGTTGTGTCTGATATGGCTTTGCTCTTTTGGTCTTTTTGGTGATTTGTTAGCTGTATTGGTATTTACAGAAGAGAAAAGATTTTTAGCTCTCTTTTTTCTCTCCTCTTCTCTTATACGAGCTTGTCTCTCTCTTTCTCTTCTTTTTTTTGCCTCTTTTTCTCTTTTAATTCTGGCTAATCTCTCTCGCTCTTTTTTCTCTTTTTCTTTTTTTATTCTAGCTAGTCTCTCCTGTTCTTTTTTCTCTTTCTCTTTTTTGATTCTAGCTAATCTCTCTTGCTCTTTTTTAGCCTCTTGTTCTCTTTTAATTCTTTGAGCCTCTTTTTTAGCCTCTTGTTCTCTTTTTATTCTAGCTAATCTTTGAGCCTCTTTTTTCTTTTTATCTTTTGCTAGTTGAGCTACTCTCTCTTGTTCTAATCTCTTTTTTCTCTCTTTTGCTCTTCTTTGTGCTTGGGCTACTCTCTTTGCCTCTAGCTCTTTTTTCGTTGGAGTGGTTACTTTTTTTGGCTCTTTTTTTACTGGTGGAGTGATATGTTTTAGTTGGCTAGTAGGAATATGAGTCTTTATAGGTTTGACATTATGATGAACTCTTGATGGTCTAGGTTTGATTGGTGTTGATTTTTTTGAGCTTTTATTAAACACTGTCTTGTCACTATTTACTAGTGTGACTGTGACTCTATTTGAGTTTTTCTCTACATAATTTTTGGCTTTGATTTTATGTATATTGTAATATAGTAGAATAAGGAATATAAGCCCCAAATAGATACCAATAGCCAATATACCACTTGTTAATTTACTCATAGCGTTAACAAAGATGCCTTTTTAAATCCACTCTGCTTGACTACTTTTAGGACATATATCACATTCTCATAGGCTATCTCTTTATCTGCATTGATATATACTGGTTTCTCTTTATCCATCTCTCCTGTTTTCAATCTAAATGCATCAGGAAATGTATCTAGTGTGTAGTCTTGGTTATTGTAGTGTATCTTTAAATCTTTGTCTATCTCTACTACTAATGCTTTCTCATCACTTGCTTTTAGAGATTTGCTTCCATCTGGAAGCTCTATCTGCTCTTGGTACTGCATCACAGGAATTGTAATCATAAAAATAGCCATCAAAACTAACATCACATCAATTAGAGGTGTGATATTGAGGTCTGGGTTCTCATCCCAATTATACATAATCTAAGCCTTTTGAGAGAGTATTAAATCTGCTTGACTCTCTAGTAATACATCAAGCTCATACGCTTTTCTTTTGAGAATGAGATGAAAAGAGTAGGCAAATGTAGCCACAGCAATACCAGCAGCAGTTGCTACTAGTGCTTCAGATATTGCAGGAGCTACTATAGCTATACTTGTTCCTTTTTGGGTTCCAAGAGATGAAAATGTCTCCAAAATAGCCACAACAGTTCCAAAGAGTCCAATAAAAGGTGAAGTAGAAGCGATAATTGACAGAGCAGTCAATCCACTTGTAGCATCCTTGATAGCTGAGTTTTTTGCTACAGTAAATATAGCTCTGTTTGGGATTAGTACTTTATTTAAATATATATATAATAGAGAATCCCTATCAACAGTTTTTGTTCTACCCATATATAGTTTTTTTATAGAGCGTTCTTCAGTACGAATTTTACTATTTAGAGAGAAATATCTATAAATAAAAATCCAGAGTGTAATGATTAGATAAAAAGAAAGTATCGATAGTACAAAAATAGTTATTGCACTACTTTTATCAAAATAGTTTATCAGAATATTAAACATAATTAATATATCCCTTTATTGAATTAGAGAATGTTATCATATTTGTACTCTGTAAAAGCTTATCCTTTATATGAGTTAATTTTGGATTAATTAGATATAATATAACAAAGTAATCACATTTGAACTGTACAATATTAAAATATTATTATTCCAACCTTATTTGAAAGAAAAAAATCATGTATAATCCAACAAATATTTTAGAAAAAAATAGCTTACAACTGTTATATGTCGAAGACGAAACAAAAGCTAGAGAACTAACTCATACTATTTTAAAACAATACTTCAATAAAATTGTAACAGCAGTTGATGGAGAAGATGGATATAACAAATTTCAAAATAATAAGTTTGACTTAATTATTACCGACATCAATATGCCTAAAATAAATGGTCTCGATATGATAAAAAAAATCAGAGAGACTAACAAAGATATCCCTATCCTAATCATCTCTGCACATAATGATACAGAGTATCTATTAAAAAGTATAGAGTATAGAATTCATGGTTATCTACTAAAACCATTTCAAAGAGAACAATTTAACAAAGTTATAACAAAAGTAATAAACGAGTTAACTGAAAAACAAAATCAAAAAAATAAAATAACTCTATTAAAACAGTATCAAAAAATCATAGACAAAAGCTCTATAGTATCCAAAACAGACAAAAATGGACTTATAACTTATGTCAATGATGCTTTTTGTGAAATATCGGGATATACTAGAGAAGAACTAATAGGTCGAAATCATAATATAATAAGAGCAAAAGATGAACCAAAAGAGACTTTTCAAGAGCTATGGAAAACTATCAAAATAGATAAAAAAACATGGGAAGGTGTCATAAAAAATAGGACTAAAAACAACGGTTTATATTATGTCAAAGCCACCATTAAACCTATCTTGAATGAAAATGGAGAAGTAGAGGAGTATATAGCACTTAGAAGTTTAATTACAGATATTATCCATCCTAAAAAACAGCTATTAGATTTTTTGAAACTAACTGATGAATATCTAATTGTCCTTATAAAAATAGAACATTTTGATTATATCCAGTCATCTCTATCAAAAGATGAACTAGAAGAAGTAGAAAAAAAATTTGCTCAAGAAATTTTCAAAGTTCAAACAAACAAAAAAGATTTTCAAAAAATTTATCTATTGGAAAAAGGAGAATTTGTCTTTGCAAAAAAAATGGAAGAGTGCAAAAAATCTATACCCAGTATCATAAAATATTTAAAAGAGTTCAAAGAGACTATAAATAATGGAAAAATTCATATAGAATCAATAAATTATAATCTATCTATACTAATTAGTTTCGCTTACGGGAGAGATGCTTTTGAAGATGCAGAAGCAGGGATAAAACAACTTATAGAGACAAAACAAGACTTTATTATAGCTAATGGTCTAAGAGAGAGGCAGAAACAAGAGGCACTCAAACATATCAAAAAATTTAATTTATTGAGAGATGCCATAGATTCGTATAATATTATATCTTATTTTCAACCTATCGTAAACAACAAAACTAAAAAAATAGATAAATATGAATCACTAGTTAGACTAGTTGACGCTAATGACAATATACTATCCCCTGCTCTATTTTTGGATTCAGCCAAAAAAGGAAAATATTATAGTCAAATCACATCAATAGTATTAAGAAACTCTTTTCAAGCTCTATATGATACACAGATGACTATATCAATCAATTTATCTGCATTGGATATAGAACAACCAAAAACAAGAGAAGAGTTCTTTGAACTACTAAAACAACATAAATCTCAAGCACATAGAATTATAGTTGAACTAACAGAAGATGAAAATATAAAAAATATTAATACTATAAAAAAATTTATAAATAAAATAAGAAAATTTGGTGTTGAAATAGCTATAGATGACTTTGGTTCAGGACTATCTAACTTCTCAAGAGTACTTCAATATCAACCAAATTATATCAAAATAGATGGTAGCCTCATCAAAAATATAAACAAAGATAAACTTGCAAAAAATATGGTTGAAACAATCGTAAATTTTGCTCAAAAAGCAAATATTAAAACTGTAGCAGAGTTTGTTGAAAACAAAGAGATATTTGAAATATTATGTGACTTGGGAGTTGATTACTCCCAAGGTTATTATTTCGGTAAAGCTGAACTTTTAAAAAAATAAATTGGCAATATTATTTCAAATTTAGCACCAATTTGAGTATTAGATACCAATAGTTTACCATTCATATGTTCTTCTATAATCATTTTCGACATATACAGACCTAATCCTGTTCCATTTTTTGATTTTGTAGAGAAATATGG
The DNA here is from genome assembly GCA_013153055.1 of Campylobacterota bacterium. Taxonomy (GTDB): domain Bacteria; phylum Campylobacterota; class Campylobacteria; order Campylobacterales; family Sulfurovaceae; genus UBA1140. The sequence goes on along the minus strand of JAADFE010000029.1, from coordinate 21,455 downwards.
GTCAAAAACTTTATCAATAATAGCATCAGAAATCCCTCCTGCATTATCCTCTATCACGAGATATATATCTTTTTCTATTATCTCTATTTGAATATAAATTTCTCTATCATTCTCTCTATTCTCTACCAGAGCGTCTTTTGCATTATTGATAATATTAATAATAGCTTGTCCCAATTCATTTGGATAACCATGTAATAAGATTTTGCTATTATTATCTACAGAAATATCTACTTTTATACTCTCTTTGAGCAATATAGGTTGCAATAACTTTAGAGATTTGGAAATAACATCTTTTAGATAGAACTCCATACTTTTAACTTCTGGACTAAAAAAATTTGTAAAATCAGATATAGTTTGACTCATCTGTTTAATCTGATTAGTAGAATCTCTCTCAAAATCTCTAATCACATCATCATTTAATTTTCCACTCTCATAATGCAAAATCAATACTTGATTAATGAGAGATAGATTATTAAGAGGCTGTTTCCATTGATGGGCTATCATACTAATCATCTCACCTTTTAGTGATAGACGGTTTTGTTGTAACATATGAAACTGCTGTTGTCTATTTTTTTCCATCTCTTGTTCAACCAAAATCTTAAGATTATTGGCTTGATTTTTCATATCAAAAAGTAGTGTTCCAAACAATAAAACCAAAAGAGTCTGAAAAAGGAAATATGAGTTGAAGTTAATAATATTATTAATATAACTAGAATCGATAAAAACACCTATGCCATTTTGAGTTAAATACAAAGAGATAATCGAAATAATAACAGTTACAAATGCTCCATAATGCACGCCCATCTGATAAGACAAAAAGAGTGTTAAAAATATAGAAAAACCTAGTAGCAAAAAAGAGTTCGTAATAGGATATACTTTGAAGAAAAAATAACTCAAAACCAATGTCACAAAAGCAACAATAATAACTTTATATATATCTTTTTTAGTGATATTATAATACATCAAAAGAAGAGTTGGAGTAACTAAAAGCTGTCCCAACACATTACCTGCAAACCAAAAAACAACACTTCTAATATAATCTGCTCTCTCTATAATATGAAATTTAAGCAAAACTAAATTACCAAATATAGAACTAAAAGGTTGCAAAATAAATATTATTATAAGCATAAGACCAAACAAATCTCTAAATGTTGATAAATTTTTATTAAGTTTGAATTTATTAAAAAAATAGACAGCTAAAATAATCTCTAAAGAGTTAACAATGGAAATTCCTAAAGATGGTTGCCATGCAACTCCATTATAAGATGCCAAAGCAAACTGACCAATAAAGACAGCTATCCACACCTCTGCACCAAAAAGTATAGCACCAGCTAGAGATATCCCTTCAGCAAAAAATATAACTAAAGTTACTATACTCTTATCCGAAGAGTTAGCTAAACTAAAGTTTCCAGCAAGAAAATATAAAAGTGCAATAAAAAAAATTTTGATTAAATTTGATAAGTTCATAAATAAAATTTTATCATATATATATTAATAACTGTTATATTCCTTTAAATAATAGTCTATTATTCTATTAATTTAGATAATTAAAACTAGCTAATTAAACTAAATTATACAAATTTAGCTATAATACAACAGTTGATATTTATATCTAAAGGTATTTTATGGAAATAATTATTGCTGGGGCTGGTAAAGTTGGTTACAATCTTGCTAAAACCCTATCTATCTATCACAATATAACAATTATAGATAAAAATTACGAAGCTATCTCAAAAATTCAAGATAACTTAGATGTTATGGCACTACACGGAAACATTGAAAATCCACAAGTATATTTCAAATGTACAAAGAAAATAGACTACTTTATCGCTGTCACAAATTTTGATGAAGTTAATATTATAGCTTCTCTTATTATAGATGATATCATTAAAGTAGATAAGAAAATTATAAGATTAAAAAATAGTTTTTTTCTCAATAGCTCTATATTTCAAAAGCTAAATATATATAAAAGTATATTCTCCTCTTATCATATAGCCAATACTCTAAATAAACTTTTAGAGTTCCCATATGCTAATAATATCAAAGAGTTTAATATTTCTAATAAAATTATGCTCTCTGTTAGAGTTCATAACCCTGACTACATAGGATACAATATTCGAGAAATATCCAAAGAGTTTGAAGATAGAGTATCTATTGTGGGATTAGAAAGAGACAAAAGATTTTTTATTCCAAACTATAGTGAAGTCATTAAGTCTGGTGATTTAATATATATATTTGGCTCAAAAGATATTATAAAAAATAGATATCAAAATCTGGAAACAAGAACCATCAAAGAGAAAAAAAGTAAAAACTGTATTGTTTTTGGTGCCGATAGATTAGGAGTAGAAATCAGTAAAGTACTTCTAAATAAAAACTTTGAAGTTAAACTAATAGAGACTGATTTGAAACTTTGTGAAACTGCCTCTGAAGCACTACAAGGAAAAGCTATTATTTTAAACAGTAAATATGGATGGGGACATCTATTAAAAGAAGAGGGACTAGACAGTGCTGATATGCTAATAGCCGCAACAAATAATGATGAGTACAATATTATCAAATGTATAGAGGGGAAAAAAGCAGGTATAGATAAAGTAATAGCTATTAATAATGATAGAGAGTACTACTCATTGATGCACTCCCTAGAACTAATAGTCATTAGAGGAGAAAAAATAGATACTTACTACTCAATTTTAGAGAATATCAATACTGATAGCTTTATAGCACAAAAAAGATATTGTGGAGGAAGAGGTATTACTTTGAGTAAAAATATTTCAGAAAAATCAAAGTGTATAGGTAAAATTATAAATATTCCTCAAAAGATAAAAGATATTGCTCAGGTATATCTAATTAAAGGAGATGAGATACTCAGAGAGTTAGATAATCTAAAATGCCAAGATGGAGATACTTTGATGCTTTTTTCCCAGAGTAAATATAGTGATTTATTAGAAAAATGGTTATATAAAGAGATATAATGATAAAAACACTAGATATCAAAGGAATTGTAAAATTCATTACAATTATTGGAACGATTTTACCAATATTTTTCATTCTTCCCATTTTAATAGGGCTGTTTTATCATGAAGATGTTATCCCATTTGCTATCTTTGATGGAATACTCTTTTTTATTAATGCTACTGTTCTATTTATGCTTAGAGGAAACAAAATCTCTCTAAAAGTCAAAGGTAGTATCATAGCTGTAAATCTAATATGGATACTGCTCGGTATAGCTGGTGCTATCCCTTTGATGCTATATACCTCTATAGATTTTAGTAGTGCTTTTTTTGAATCTATCAGTGGATTTACAACTACAGGAGCTACTATATTTTCAGAGATTGAAACCCTACCAAAGATGATACTATTTTTGCGTAGTTTAACTCACTGGTTGGGTGGTATGGGTATTATAGTTTTAGGAATTGGACTACTATCTATTATCAATCCAACAGGTAGTTTGAGTATGTTCAAAGCAGAATCAACAGGAATTTCAGTTGACAAGATAGCACCCAAAATTAGAGATACTGCTTTGATGCTGTGGATTATATATAGCTTTTTAACACTTTTTGATATGTTATTATTAAAATATTTTGGTATGGGTTGGTTTGATGCTATCAATCACGCATTCTCAACTATATCTACAGGTGGGTTTTCTACAAAAAATAGCTCACTAGGATATTTTGATAGTAGTGCTATAATATGGACTACTACTATTTTTATGATTATCTCTGGTATTAACTTTTTGGCTCACTTAAAATTTTTACACAGAGATTATAGTGGATATAAAAGCGAAGAGATTAAATATTATATCTATATATTTTTTATACTATCTATACTATTGACAGCTATACATACACTATCAGGAAATATAGAGTTAAAAGAATCGCTCAAACACTCATTTTTTACTATAGCTTCAGTTTTGACCACAACAGGGTTTGCTACACTCAACTATGAAGAGTGGGGACATGCTGCTGTTATGATTGTATTTACTGCCATGCTAATAGGAGGAACTACAGGCTCTACAGCTGGGGGAGTTAAAGTTATACGATATATTATAGTATTTAAAAATATGTTAACAGAAATCAAAAGGGTACTACACCCAAATGCTATATTATCTATATTTATAGATGGCAAAAAGCTAAAAAGCTCTCTACTTACCTCTATTTTTGGCTTTTTTACTCTTTATGCCTTAACTACCGTCATAGTAATGCTATATCTATATGCTAGAGGATTAGATGAGATGACCTCTATATCTACAGCATTAGCTACAGTAGGAAATATAGGACCAGGTTTTGCAAAAGTAGGTCCTGTTGAAAATTATGGGTTCTTTTCTTGGTATGATAAATGGGTATTGAGTATTGCTATGATTATAGGAAGGTTAGAGTGCTATACAGTATATCTACTGCTCTATAAAGAGTTTTGGAAAAAGTTTTAAAATTTATATTAGATTTTTATTTTTTTTTAAAATATTTTTCTATATAATATAAACCTTGAAAAATATATAATAACATTAAAAGTTAAATTATATTAAAAAATAACAAAAGGGGTATCAATTATGAGTAGTAACGAAAGATTAAACTACAGAGAAACACTAAGCAGAGAGATTTTATCTTATGCAGGGTTTACAACAAAAGAGAAACAGTTTGGTATATCAAACCTAAATTTGATAGATGAAAATGGAAATGTTGATAAATTTATCGAAAAGTTTGAAGAGCTTTCATTAGATATTAGACCATTTATCCAAGAGAGAGGTTTAACTAGAGTCTAATAATACATTAACTTATTGTTTTCTTTTTATTGTTCATTGATTTATTAATCAATACTATAATACTAACATGAAAGAAGTAAAAAGGGTAAAGTTCATTTCTCCTCTTTACTCTTTTACTTTGGAAAAATCCAAGATAAACAGAATTAAAAATAGTCATAAATATCTCCTCCTTTGATAGTAAACTTTCTCCTTTTAGAAATATCTGTTTATCTCTTTCTCTACAATAGACTTAATCATAAAAACTAAATAGTTTAAATATATTAATAAAAGTTTTAATATGTTAAAATCATATATTCTAAAAAAAAAGGATTAATGATGTTAGAAGAATTTAAAAAGTTCCTAATAAAAGGAAATATGGTAGATATGGCGGTTGGTTTTATATTCGGGGGAGCTTTTGCTACTGTTGTAAAATCTATGGTTGATAATGTTATTATGCCTCCTGTTGGGATGCTACTAGGAAAAGTGGATTTCTCTCAACTATTTGTTGCATTGGATGGGAAAAAATATGCCAGTTTGGCAGAGTTAACCAAGGCAGGAGCTCCAGCTATCAAATACGGTTCATTTATCAACGATGTTATCTCATTTATTATTTTGGGATTTGTAGTTTTTATGTTTATAAAGGGATATAATAAACTAAAAGAACCAGAGGAAGAACCAGCACCTACTACAAAAAAATGTCCTACTTGTGCTATGGAGATTCCAGTAGAAGCAAAAAAATGTGGTTATTGTCAAGAGACATCTCTATAAGAGAATATATAAAAATTTAACTTTAGGGTAATCACCCTAAAGTCTAAACACCCTTACTTAGGCTGTCAACCTTACTCATTGCTGAGGCTATAGCCATATTTGAATCACTTGCTTTTTCTAGTAACTCTTTTGCTTCTGCAATAGCTGAAGCTAGATTACTATCTTCTGCATTAAGTGCAACTGCACCGTCAACAACACATAGAGTTTTGTTCTCTTCTACTTTGACATAACCTGAGTTTACAGCAACAGAAATCTCTTTACCATCTTTTGTCTCAATCACGATTACACCAGTATCAAGCAGAGATACAAGAGCGGCATGGTCTGGTAAAACTCCAAACTCACCCTCACTACCTGGCAGAGTTACCTGCTTTACTTCATCATCAAAAATGACACCAAGAGGTGTCACAATTTCGAGTTTCATGAGCTTCATATTATGCTCCTTTTAACTATTTAGACTTAGCTAAAATTTTCTCGTTCTTAGCAATAGCCTCGTCAATATTTCCAACCATATAGAATGCTGCTTCATTCATGTGGTCATATTCACCCTCGATTAGACCTTTGAAACCTTTTAGAGTATCAGCTAACTCTACATATACACCAGGGCTTCCTGTAAATACCTCTGCAACATGGAAAGGTTGAGATAAGAACTTCTCTATCTTTCTAGCTCTCTCAACTGTATTTTTATCTTCCTCTGAAAGCTCATCCATACCAAGAATAGCAATAATGTCTTGAAGGTCTTTATACTTTTGTAAAATCGCCTGAACACCTCTAGCTACATTATAATGCTCTTCACCAATAATTGTAGGGTCAAGCATTCTACTTGTAGAATCAAGTGGGTCAACAGCTGGATAGATACCTTTTTCTGCAATACTTCTGTTTAGTACTGTAGTAGCATCCAAGTGAGCAAATACTGAAGCTGGAGCTGGGTCAGTCAAGTCATCTGCTGGTACATATACAGCTTGAACAGATGTAATTGAACCTTTTGTTGTAGATGTAATTCTCTCTTGGAGTTTACCCATCTCTGAAGCCAATGTTGGTTGGTATCCAACAGCTGATGGAATTCTTCCAAGAAGTGCTGACATCTCTGAACCTGATTGAGCAAATCTAAAGATGTTATCAATAAACATCAATACATCAAGACCCATCTCATCTCTAAAATACTCTGCCATTGTAAGACCTGTTAGAGCAATTCTGTTTCTTGCTCCTGGAGGTTCACTCATCTGACCATAGCACAGTGCAACTTTGTCAAGTACATTAGACTCTTTCATCTCAAAGTAAAGGTCATTACCCTCTCTAGTTCTCTCACCAACACCAGCGAAAACTGAGTAACCACTATGCTTCATAGCAACATTGTTAATAAGCTCCATAATAATAACTGTCTTACCAACACCAGCACCACCAAATAGTCCTACTTTACCACCTTTGTTATATGGAGCAAGAAGGTCAACTACTTTGATACCTGTCTCAAAAACTTCTGTAGCTGTACTTTGTTCTTCAAATGGAGGTGGGTCTCTATGAATTGAACGATACTCTTTACATTTGAACTCACCAGCATCATCAACAGTCTCACCGATAACATTAAAAATTCTACCAAGAACCTCTTCACCAACTGGTACTTTAATAGAGTCACCTGTTGCTTTTACCTCTTGACCTCTTACTAGACCTTCACTCATATCCATAGCAATAGTTCTTACACGACCATCACCAAGTTGAGCTGCAACTTCTAAAACCAGTCTTTGGTCTCCATCTTCTAACTTAATAGTTGTCTCCAATGCTTCATTGATTGCTGGAAGGTAATCCGTAAAATCAACATCAACAACTGGACCTAGTACTTGTACTACTTTACCTGTCATTTATCTATTCTCCTCTTCTTATTTCAACGATTCCATACCACTGATAATCTCAATGAGTTCAGTCGTAATTGCTTCTTGTCTTGCTTTATTGTACTTAACTGTAAGTTTTTGTACCATCTCACCTGCATTGCTAGTTGCTGCATCCATCGCTTGCATTCTAGCACTATGCTCTGCTGCCAATGAGTTAAGCAGTGCATAATACATAGAATAGTCAATATACTTTCTAACCAATGCGTCTATTAGTGTATCATCATCATCAGGTTCAACTTCAAGCTCTGACATAGATACACTATCTAAATCTACAGTCGAACTATCAACTGGCAAAAGTTGTTGTTCTACTATCTCTTGGGTTATCATATTGACATATCCATTATGAACAAGGATAATTTTATCTGTTTTACCCTCTATATAATCTTCAACAAGCTTAGATATAAATTCAGCTGCCCTCTCATAGCTAGGAGAGGCACTTAAATCTTCTATCTCATTAATCATATCAAGTTTATTGTATCTATAAAAGGCTATACCTTTTTTACCAATACCACTCAATCTAACTTCTACATTAGAGTACTCTTTTAAAAGCTTATTAACTCTTTTGATTGTCTGATAGTTAAATCCACCACAAAGACCCTTGTCAGCAGATACAAATACAATATCAACAACTTTTGGATTTGGGTTCTCTTTAAAGAACACATTATCAATCTCACCATCACTATTGTTCATCTTCTGAGCTATCTCATTGAGTAGCTCAGTTAATTTTGAAGCATAGACTTTAGAGCGTTTTGCAACCTCTTCTGCCCTTTTTAGCTTCGCTGATGAGACAAGTTTCATTGCACGAGTAGTCTTTTGAGTACCCTTGACACTTGAAATCTTTCTTTTTATCTCTTTTAAATTAGCCATGATTTAGCCTTATGCTGAGAATGATTCACTAAAATCGTCTAACGCTTTAACTAATTTCGCTTCAGTCTCATCTGTAATTTTTTTCTCTTCTCTAATACTATCTAATATATCAGAGTGTTTTGCATCCATATATGGAATAAGCTCTGCTTCAAATTTTGTTACAGCAGATACTGGGATATTATCAAGATAACCTTTGTTTCCTGCAAAAATAATAACAACTTGTTTCTCAATTGGCACTGGAGAGTATGGTGGTTGTTTTAGAACTTCTACCATTCTAGCACCTCTTTCAAGTTGATTTCTACTATGCTCATCAAGGTCAGATGCAAACTGTGCAAATGCTTGAAGCTCTCTAAATGAAGCAAGGTCTAGTCTTAGATTACCTGCAACTTGTTTAGTAGCTTTGATTTGAGCAGAACCACCAACTCTTGATACTGATAAACCAACATTAATAGCAGGTCTAATACCTGAGTTAAATAGGTCAGTTTCAAGGAAAATTTGTCCATCTGTAATAGAGATAACATTTGTTGGAATATACGCAGCAACATCTCCAGCTTGTGTCTCAATGATTGGGAAAGCTGTAATAGAACCTGCACCATTTTCATCACTAAGCTTAGCAGCTCTCTCTAGTAATCTTGAGTGTAGATAGAAAACATCCCCTGGATACGCCTCTCTACCTGGTGGTCTTCTAAGGATTAGTGACATCTCTCTATATGCAACAGCATGTTTAGATAAATCATCATAGAAAATAACTGCATGTTTTGCATTATACATATAGTGTTCTGCAATTGTTACACCAGCATATGGAGCTAGGAATTGAAATGCAGAAGAGTCAGCAGCTGAAGCACTAACAATAATAGTATAATCCATAGCTCCTGCCTCTTCTAGTTTTTTAACTAATGAAGCTACTGTTGATTGCTTTTGACCGATAGCTACATATACACAAATAACGCCATTACCTTTTTGATTGATAATAGTATCAATCGCTAAAGTAGTTTTACCTGTTTGTCTATCACCAATAATAAGCTCTCTTTGCCCTCTTCCAACTGGAACTAGTGCATCAATTGCTTTGATACCTGTTTGAAGTGGCTCATGAACAGATTTTCTAGCCATAATCCCAGGTGCTTTTGTCTCAAGAAGTCTAGTCTCACCTGCTTCAATTGGACCTTTTCCATCAACAGGCTCACCAAGAGGATTAACTACTCTTCCTATCATAGAATCACCTACAGGGATACTAAGAAGTTTTCCTGTTCTTTTAACACTCATACCCTCAACTATTCCAGCCATAGAACCAAGTACAACGATACCAACATTTGCCTCTTCTAGGTTAAGAACCATACCTTTTGTACCGTTTTCAAATTCTACAACTTCACCAGCCATAACGCTGTTTAGTCCATAAACAGATGTAATACCATCTGCAACACCTACTACCTTACCAACTTCGTTGATGTCCACACTTATCTCGAAATTCTCAATTCTCTCTTTGATTATTGAGCTGATTTCGTCTGCTTGTAATTTATTTGCCACTGCAACTCCTTGTGTTTAGATTTATAGTGATTTTGTAATAAAATCAATTAATTGTTCTTTAACTCTCGCCTTTGAGAAGTTCACCTCGATACCCAAATCATCAACTGTTACTTTTATACCATCTAGGTCACTCTTTTGTTGAGTAAGTTTGATAGTAGAACCTGTATAAGCTTTGAGTGATTTTTCTAACTCTGATAGCTCTTTAGATGCTAACTTGTCATTAGAAAGTACGACTCCCTCATACTCATTTCTCTCTCTTTGTAACTCTTGATTTAAGCTTTTTGCGATAGTTGGGATTAGAGCCAATCTATCATTTTCACCCAAAATCTTAATGAAATTTACTAAAGTAGAATCTGCACCTTTTATTCCATCTAAAATAAACTCTACTTTATCAGCCGTTGATATAAGTGGTGAGTTTATCTTTTCAGAAACATTAGCATCACTAAACAGAGATGCAATAGCATTTAATACTTCACTATATTGAACTTTTTGCTCTGATGATATAACTTCTAATAGTGCTTTGACATATCGTTTTGCAATTAACTCTTCCATTATGCCACCTTTTTAGAAATTAGAGATACAACTTTAGAGCTGTCAATAGCAATATCACTACTATCAATACCACTCTCTAGTAACTCAGAAATAGTAGCTTTTACCATTTTCTTTTTCTCTACTTCCATTTTTTCTTCTAAATGTTTTTCCATAGAGATTAATGCTTCTTCGCTTTTAGAGATAATATTATCAACTAAAATTTTTGCCTCAATACTACTATCAGAGATTATCTCTTTTGCTTTATTTTGAGCTTTTACTAAATTTTCTTGAGCTAATTTTTCTTCATTTTTAGACTCTTCTAATTTAGCTTCTATCTCTTTGATTTGATTTGCTATATCTGTACTTCTACCTTTGAAGAAATCCTTGATAGGATTTGCAACAAGATAGTAAACAATTCCAGCAAAAATAGCAAAGTTTAAAACTCTCTGCCAGAAGTCATCTACTCTACCTGTTAATTTAAAATAACGAGTAGCTTCTGGGTCAACATGATGACCACTATTAGCCAAAATCATTACAGGAGCTAATAGTAGTGCAACTGTTACTATATTTTTAATCTTCATCTATCACCTCCTTTATAGATTGCTCAATTTAGCTTTTAGACTCTCTTTGAAAAGAGGTATCTGTGTAGAAAGAGACTCTTGTAACTCTTTTTTCTCTTTGGAGAGTTCCTCTAAAAAGGCTTGATATTTACTATCAATCTCTTTAGTTTTGCTCTCAATTTTACTCTCTGCTAAAGCTTTAGCCTCATTTACAGCTTTTTCTCTAACAGCATTTGCCTCTGCTTTAGCTTCAGCTAAAATAGCTTCAGCTTTCGCTCGTAGCTCATCACTATTTCCTGCCATCTCTTTTGCATTTTTTAAATCTTCGGCGATAGTATTATCTCTATCATCCATGAACTTTAACAAAGGCTGATAAAGCATCTGATTTAATAAAAATAGAAGAGAGAAGAAAATAACTAGAACAAATAACATTAAACCAAGGTCTAGGTCAAGCATTAAAACTCCTCAAAAAATTTGGCGTATTATAACTTGTTTGGTTTAATATATATATTAAAAAAAATCTCTTTTATAGTTATAAAATATATAATGAGAGATTAATTAGTTCTTGTTACAATAAGTATCATTAGATTAATCTATCATAGAGAGAAATTTTTCAAGTTCCTCTTCATTTTTAAATTTTATCTCTAATTTATCTTGCTTTAGTTTGAAATCAAAAGGTAACTTTTGAGATATTTTATCTTTGTGATTAGCTATAAAATTTATGCTCTTTTTAATCGGAAGTGGTTGACCATCATTATCTTTTAATTTTCTATTTTTGGCAATCAACTCAGCCTCTCGAACACTCAACTTTTGACCTATAATAGTATCAACTAATAGTCTCTGCTCTTTGCTATCAAAACCTACTAATATTTTAGCATGTCCTTGGGATATATCACCATTTATAAGCTTCTTTTGAACATAATCACTAAGAGACAACAGCCTAATAGTATTTGTAATTTGAGAACGACTCTTATTTACAATCTCTGCTAAGGCATCATGTGTAATCTCATACACTTTTATTAGTTCATCATAAGAGTGTGCTAACTCAATAGCATTCAAATCCTCTCTTTGGATATTCTCTATTAGTGCCAACTCTCTTAGTTTAAGCTCATCAATATCCACATCAGCGATTATCACTTTGATTTTATCTAATCCTGCTAACTTAGAGGCACGAAGTCTCCTCTCTCCTGCTACAAGTAGATAGTTATCACCTTTATCTATAACAACAATCGGTTGCAATAGTCCATGTTTTTTTATAGATTCACTAAGCTCTACTAATGCCTCTTTGTCAAAGTTTTTTCTAGGCTGATATGGATTAGGAGTGATATTATCAATAAGAACCTCTCTAATCTCACCTACAGAGTTACTACCTGAGTCCATCTCATTTTCATAAGCTTGACTTACCTCATCCAATATTGCACTTAAGCCTCTACCTAAAGCCATGATTATCCTTTTAGAATACTTTTTGCCAAATCGGTATAGGCTATTGCACCTTTGGATTTTTTGGCATACTCTGTAACAGGTTGTCCAAAACTGGGAGACTCTGCTACTTTTATATTTCTAGGCACAATAATAAAATCATTTTTCTTATCCATAAAAAGTTTATCTTTAAAATGGTGTGATAAATCCTCTAGTACCTGTTTGGATAGATTGTTTTGTCCAGAATACATTGTTGGCAAAAAGCCTTTTATAGTAAGCTTTGGATTAATAGATTTTTTGAGTAGATTAATAGTATTGAGAAGTTGAGCTAACCCCTCCAATGCAAAAAACTCACACTGAATTGGAATGATTACAGAATCAGCAGCTCCTAGTGCATTGATTGTAATTGGTCCAAGTGCTGGTGGAGAATCTATCAAAATATAATCATACTTATCTTTTACAGGCTCTAATCCTTTTTTAAGTAGCAGTTCTCTATTTTTTTTCCTAGAGTTATAAAACTCCTTTTCAACTCCTACTAATCCTATATTAGCAGGTACCATATCAAGATTTTTGATTTTTGATTTCAATATCACATCTGAAATCTTTTTAATCCCAATTAGAACATGATAAATATTATACTCATAATCATTTCTATTAAAACCTAGACTCGTTGTTGCATTTGTCTGTGGGTCGGCATCAATAATCAATACTTTTTTACCCTTTTTCGCTAATGACGCTCCAAGGTTAACAGTAGTTGTTGTTTTGCCTACTCCACCCTTTTGATTGGCTATTGTTATTATCTCACTCATCTTAAACTATATACTCTCTTATTATTTATAATTAATGAACCATCTTCAGATAAAACGGCGTTTTCAAGGCTTTTATACTCCCCTTGAATATGTGTAGAAACTTTTTTACTTCTTTTGAATTCTATCGCATATTTACTAAATACCTGCTTCCAACTAGGTGGGTTTTTTAGCTCATTTATATATCTGTTTAGCAAAAAATCTGGTTCAATATCGATATTTAATGCTTCATAGCTATTTGAATTTTTTTTCAAATTTACACCCATACCACAAACTAAAATATTATCTATTTTTTTTGTTATGGTTCCACCAATTTTACTCTTTTTATAATATAAATCGTTGGGCCATTTAAGCCAAACATCATCTACAAACTCTTTTAATATCTCTTTCATAATAAATGAAAAATAGATAGAGGCTGAACCGATAGGTAAATCAGAGGGCAAATCATCCAACTCTATAGCAAAAGAGAAAAATAGATTTCCCTCTCCATCTTCCCATGAGTTATCTCTACTTCCCACTCCAGTAGTCTGTCTCTTTGCCATAACAGCAATAGGAGGAGTCACTCTATTATATGATAGCTCTTCTATCAAAAATTTTTGTGTTGAGTGTAGTTTATCAAAGTAAAGAGTTTCCAACTTTAAGCCCTCTCCCTACACAATATGACTTTGCATCCATCGCTTTTTTGGATACGGGTTGGAGTTTTCCTACCCTAATAGAGCCTTTTTTACACCCTAATACGATACTGCTACCCTCTATATCCAAAATCTCCCCTGCTCTATTTTCTGATTTATCCTCTATTAGCTCTACTTCTAATATTTTGGTTCCATTTGAGAGGAAAATACCTGGCCATCCTAAAAATGCCCTATATCTATTATAAAGCTCCTCTGCACTATCCAAAGATACCTCTCCATCAGATTTTTTGATTTTTTTGCAATAAGTTGCTAATGCCCTAATCTGCTCTATAGGATTAAGCTGTTCAAATTTCTCTATAACATCAATAGTCAAAAGAGAGGCATCACTACTCAATCTATCCATTAATTCAGGCAGAGTCATAGTTGGAGGAATTTCAAAATACCTATAAGCTAAAATCGGACCACTATCTAATCCCTTTTCCATTAGCATAGCAGTTACACCTGTAAATCTATCTCCATTTAGCAGTGACTGCTGAACAGGACTAGCCCCTCTATATTGAGGTAATAAGGAGGCATGAAGATTGATACATGGTGCGATATCAAGTATCTCTTGGGGCAAAAGTTGACCAAAGGCAGCTACTATAATTAAGTCTGGTTTCGCTTCAACTATCTCCTCATAAATACCATCATCACTTAGCTTCTGAGGTTGCAAAACTTTTAAATTATATCTTAATGCCAACTCTTTAACCTCTGGTGCTTTTAACTCCTTTTTTCTACCTACAGGTCTATCTGGTTGAGTTAAAACCAGTGGTATTTCTATATTTTTACTATTAATTATAGCCTCTAATATATCTTTAGCATATAGAGGTGTTCCCATATAAACTACTCTTTTCAATTATACCTCCTTTGAATTTATGTGGAATTATAACGAAATTAAAGACTTTTTATATAAAATAAACTTTTCAAAACAAAATTAATGTTATAATTTAAAATTAATTTTATTTTAAGAGGAAGAGATTATGAAAAGAAGAAACTTTCTAAAAGGCTTATGTGCTATACCAGCTATGGGGTTTCCATCATTAATGTTGGCAGATGATGATACAACTCAACTACAAGAGAGTGGATTAGATAGGATTATAACTATTATCCAAGAGGATACGAAACTCAATAAAAATGTAACCAAGGAGGATATAGATGAGGCTATCAACTCAGCTAAAATGATGAATGAGATAATATTAGAGGCTATTATCAACACTGGTGTAGCCAATGATAAAAATATCTCAATAGCTGATACTAGAGAGTTAAATAATTATATCTTCCATAACTATTATGATGAATGGATTTCACTTCATGGTATAGATGAAGATGGAAATAAAATAGGTTTTAACAAAGTAGTCGATAGTGGAGCTAGAACTAGAATATATAGCAGAAACGCTATAAACAAAGTTTTTAATGGTATTTATCATCTAGGATTTCCAAATGATATAAACAAAGAGACATCTATCAATTATAAACTTGTATCTATGTGGCTAAATAATCTTCTAAAAGAGGATTTAGAATCAGGAGAGTTAGATAACCCAAATATCCAAGAAATTGTAGGAGAGACCCAAACAGGATTAGATAGAGTAATTGATATCATCTACAATGATACAGGATTACAGAAAAAAGTATCTATAGGAGATATAAGAATAGGAGCAAATAGTGCAAATGAGATGAATAAACTGATTATAGAAGCTATAGATGCTACAAATGCAGGGAGTAGTGGAGAGTTTACCATCTCTAATCTCAAAGACATCAATAGTTTTTTGGTTGACAACTATGCCAAAAGATGGACTCTCTTGCATGGAGATAATAAAGATGAAAAAAGTGGATACCACAAAATAGAACAAAGTGGTGCAAGAACAAAACTATTTGAGAGGAATGCAATAAATAGAATTTTCAGTAGCATATACCATCTAGGTTTTAAAACCACTTACAATAATAGATTAGCAGATGAAAAAGGAGATAGAAATATTCCATTTAAAAAAGTAGCACAGTGGCTAACAAACCTCTTATCAGATGAACTTGAAAACCAAAAAGAGGATTTGAAAATCCTAATACCTCTATATAGTTATCCAGACTTAGATAAAGAGGATAGTATATGGCAACAACTAATAGATACAAAAAATAGTTATCCAGATATAGAGATAGTAGCAATAGTAAATCCAGACAATGGACACTTTAGTGAACAAGACAGCAGTTATAGTAGAGGTATCCAAGATTTAATTAATGGAGGAATTAAAGTTGTAGGATATGTATATACTAGTTACGCAAAAAGAGATAAACAAGATGTTATTGATGATATAGAGGCTTGGAGAGAGTTCTATAAAGAGGATGGTGTTAGTGGAATATTTTTCGATGAAACATCAACTAATAGTGATGATTTAGACTACTACACCACTCTAAGTAATGAGGCTAAAAATAGAGAATTAGATTTTATAATCCTAAATCCTGGAATTACAACAGACCAAGACTATATAGATTTTGGGATTGCAAATATAGTAGTAACATATGAAAATTCAAATAGAGAACTACTAGAAAATCCACCAACTTCATATAATCAACCAACTCAAACAACAGAGCTATCTCTGCTAATATATGAAATGGAAGATGATAATGTTGATGACCTTATCTCTTTTGCTAGAGAGCATCAATTTGAATATATATATTTTACAGAAGATGGATTTGATGGAAATCCATGGGATAGCATATCAGAGTACTTTGAAGATGAAGTATCTAAAGCTTTAGTATAAATAGACTAAGCTTTAGCAAAAAGGGTTCCACCCTTTTGTATCCCATCAATCAAAAAACTTCTAATATCATAGAGATTAAATCCTGTAGATAAAAACATCTTTTTATTATGTTTAAGTAGAAAATCGGCTGATTTTAGTTTAGTCACAATCCCACCTGTAGCAAACTCACTATTTGGCGTCACCTCTGCACACATCTCCTCTTTTGAGATAGATGATACTAGTTGTAACGGTTTTGCATCACTATACTCTCTAGGATTTTTGTCATAATAGGCATCAATATCTGAGAGTATCACTAAAAGCTCTGCATCAAAATTATATGCAACATAGGCTGATAGTTGGTCATTGTCACCAAATACTAACTCCTCTGTAGCTATTACATCATTTTCATTAATAATTGGAACAACTTTATTGGCTAATAGATTATCTATAGCCACCTGTGCTAAGTGTGTTCTCTTTTTAGAGTCCAAATCAGCAGCACTTAGTAACACTTGTGAGCAGAGAATATTATATCTAGCAAACTTCTCTTGATACATCTTAAGTAGTAGTGGTTGACCAATAGCAGCTAAAACCTGTTTATTTCCCACACTTTTTCTATCTAGTGGCAAAACTGTATAACCAGCAGACACAGCCCCAGAACTTACTAGTATAACCTCTGTTCCTTTTTGCATCACTTGTGCAATAAGTCCAACTAAATCCCTCATTCTCTCTTTGGCAACGGCTCCATCTTCTGTTAGAACATGAGAACCTACCTTGATAACAATACGGTTAAACTTCATTACTCTCTTCATCCTCTTGGGCTTGAACTGATTTTATAAAACCTTTTAGCGTATATCGAAGTGCATCTGTATTAAGATGTGATACAGATGATATTGGCAGAACAAATAGAGGCTCATTTTGAGGTAAATCTACACCAAAATCCTCCTCAAACCCATAAGAGCTATAGTTTATGTCTGCTTTATATTTTTTCAGCACTTTATTGCTAGATAATCCAATATCAGCTAAAAACTGCTCTATAAGTCTATTTGACTCCTCTATACTCATAGTATCACATTTAGTAATAGCTACACCAAATCTTCTTTTTGATAACTCTTTGGAGTATCTCTGTAGTTCAACTAAAAGTGTCTCATATTGATACTTCATCTCTCTATAGTTTGCAATATCTACCAAAATAAGTAGAGTTTTGGTTCTTTCTATATGTTTTAAAAACTCCAACCCTAAACCTCTACCATCACTAGCACCCTCTATAATTCCTGGTATATCAGCCATCAAAAATGAGTCATACTCACCTACATTTACAACTCCCAAGTTTGGAATTAGTGTTGTAAACTCATAACTAGCCACTTTTGGTTTTGCATTAGATATAGTTGAAATGAGAGTTGATTTTCCTACACTAGGATAACCAACTAATCCAACATCAGCAATTAATTTCATCTCTAGTCGTATATTTTTTGTAACTCCAGGAAGCCCAGGTTGAGCATAAGTTGGTCTCTGGTTGGTTGAGCTTTTAAAGTGTAAATTTCCAAGTCCACCTTTACCACCCTCCAAAAATAGAACTCTCTGCCCCTCTTCGATTAAATCTAAAAGTATCTCACCTGTCTCTATATCAATGATTTGGGTACCAGGAGGTACTACTATATCTACACTCTTACCCTTTTTACCATACTTTTTTCTACCCTCACCAGGACGACCATTTTGAGCTTTGATATGGTTTCTACCTCTTAGGGCTGAGAGAGTATCTGTGTTGTTATCTACAACAAAATAGACATTACCACCTTTACCACCATCTCCACCATCTGGTCCACCTTTTATAACAAACTTCTCTGTCCAAAATGAGACACATCCAGCCCCACCTTTTCCAGAACTTACCATTAACTCTACACTATCTACAAACATATAAATTCCTTTTAACCCAATTTCAATGAGTATAAATAGTTTTATGTGGAATCGGAGGCTTTAGCCCCGAACAAAGCTAGGCTAAAGCCTCCGATTCCTATTTAAGTTTAGAAAACTATTTACTCTCTCAAATCTGGATTTATATAAATATTGCTATATATAATAACTCATTCTACATAGCAATAGTTATTTTGATTTTTGAAATTATATCTAAAAAGATAAAAAGGGGAGTAAAATGAGCCAAAAGGCTCATATATAAAATTATGCAGGGATTACAGAAACTCTTTTTTTGCTTCTACTTACATTGTCGAATTTAACAACACCTTCAATCATAGCAAAGATTGTATGGTCTTTACCCATACCCACACCTGTACCTGCGTGAACTTTTGTTCCTCTTTGTCTAATAATAATATTACCAGGGATTACTCTCTCTCCACCATATTTTTTTACACCAAGTCTTCGTCCAGCTGAATCTCGGTTATTTTGGGTTGAACCCTGACCTTTCTTGTGTGCCATACCTTCTCCTTATGCTATACTTGTAATTCTAACTCTAGTGAAGTCTCTTCTAAAACCTCTTTTTAGTTTAGAATCTTTTCTTCTTCTCTTTTTATAAATGATAACTTTTTTGTCTCTACCTTCATTTATAACCTCACCTTTAACTACAGCACCCTCTACAAAAGGAGTACCAACAGTTAATTCACCATTATCTAGTGCCAAAACCTCTTTGAACTCTACAGCTGATTTTGGCTCTAATCCCATTTTGTCAAAACAGATTATATCACCCTCTTGGACTTTAAACTGCTGACCACTTGCTTTAATGATTGCGTACATTGCAAACCCTTCAATTAATTATTATTAGACCAATAAAAGATTGGTATCTTTAAAAAGTTTGAGATTATACCCAAAAGAGTTTTAATTTTGTTTTAAAGAGTAGTAAAAAGTATATTTAAACTATAGAAGTTGACTAATAAATAGTCAACTCTTTTTATATGCAAAATAGAGAGAAATCAAAATACCAAGAGGCAAAGATATTATAAATAGCTCTCCAACAGTAGAAAAGTCTTTAATCAAAAAGTAAGGCCAACCAACCTCTATAAAACTAGATACATTACTAGATGAAGATACTAAACCAACTGCTTTACTTAATATAGTCAATACCATTACAGAGAAATATACCAATGGCAAAAATATAAAAAAGAAATTTTTAACTTTTTCTAATTTACTACCACTCTCTTCTTGAGGTTGAACTCTTTGTTGATAATTTTGAACAACTAATGCTCTTTGAGTTGTGCTTTTTTCTCTATCTAAGCTATCTTTTTTCTCTTTATATGATATATTTGGGTTAGCTTCTAAATAGAGAGTTTCTATTTTTCCATCTCTATTTTGAGTTACACCCCATTGAGGATATATATCATTATCTTTTATTAGATTATATAGTTTCTGAAGAGTACTATCTATAATTATATCATCAGTTAAAAAATCAAAATTTATATCATCTATAAATGTAACTATCCCACTTTTTATAGGTGTATATCTTGTATTTATAAACTTATCTTCTCTCTCATCCCACCAAGATAATAATCCATCTGTATCCAATCTTAAAATTTCAATCTTAAGAGATTTACCATGATTAGCAGCTTGTAATAATTTATTTTGAAACTCATCAATCTCTCTTTGAATTTTTTCTGTAAATATTTTTTTAGATTCTTCTTTTTGCTCTTTCATTCTTTTTTCTTTAGCTATATCTTCTATTTTATTATCAAACTCTTTTTCATTCTGTCTATTTTTTAATAATTCTTGAGCTTTTAATCTTAAATCTCCCATAAGATTGACCTCCAAATAGGTTAGCATTTTCTATATTATAGTCAATAAGCTCTATAATCACAAGAAATTATAAACAAAAAGACTACTTTTTAATACTTTTTATCAAAAATTCAAAAAAATATAAATATATAAAAACACTATGTGTGAACAATATATTTAGTCACACAATCATTATAATATTTTTAAGATTAAAATAATATTATTTGTGTTTCTTTATTTATTTTTATTTTATTAATCAAATAAAAAAATTTTAACAATAAAAATAATTTATAAAAAGCAAAAGAATTCACTTCAAAAAACGGCATCAAACATATAGAATAAACCTCTTATTAGATATAATTTCAGAATTTTTATATATACAAGGATAAATTATGAGTTGGACACCTAATTCATGGAGAGAATTTCCAATAAAACAACAACCTACCTACCCTGACCAAGAGAAACTACAAGAGGTAGAAAAGGAACTAAAAAAATATCCACCTCTAATCTTTGCAGGAGAGGCTAGAACACTCAAAGAGAATCTAGCAAAAGTAGGAAGAGGAGAGGCATTTTTACTTCAAGGTGGAGATTGTGCAGAGAGTTTTAATGACTTTAACTCTAGTACGATTAAAAATCTATTTAAATTGATGCTTCAAATGAATATGGTACTAATGTACTCTACAGGAAAACCTATTATCAAAGTAGGAAGAGTAGCAGGACAGTTTGCAAAACCTAGAAGCTCTGATTATGAAGAGATAGATGGTGTTAAACTTCCATCATATCGTGGAGATATTATAAATAATATTAAATTTACAAAAGAAGCTAGAGTACCAAATCCTGAAAATATGCTAAAAGCATACAATCAAGGTGCAGCTACTATGAATATTCTTAGAGCATTTTCAAGAGGTGGATTGGCTGATTTAAATCGAGTACACCAATGGAACTTAGACTTTATCAAAGATAACCCACTAGGTCAAAGATATGATGAGCTGAGCCAAAAGATAGATAAATCTATGAAGTTTATGGCTGCTTGTGGAGTAACAAGTGAAAATACACCTCAACTTCAACAGACAACTATCTTCACATCTCATGAAGCACTACTTCTAAACTATGAAGAGGCTCTAACAAGAACAGATGAAGAGACAGGTGAGTGGTATGACTGCTCTGCTCATATGTTATGGATTGGTGATAGAACTAGAGATTTAAAAGAGGCTCATATTGAGTACTTTAGAGGTATCA
>JAADFE010000054.1 GCA_013153055.1 Campylobacterota bacterium | reverse complement strand
AGTCAAACTAAATTTAAAACAGATATAACAATTAGTCTAAATGATATAGATACTATGTTAAGAGATTGTCAAAATGCAATAGAGCTAGGATATGATATTCTCAAAATCAAAGTGGGTGAGACTATAGATAGAGACTATGATAGGATAGAGACTATAGCTAAAACTTTTCCAGATACTACTTTGAGAATAGATGCTAACCAAGCATGGAGTCCAAAAGAGACTGTAACACTACTAACTAAACTAGAAAAGCGAAATATCATTACAGAACTGATAGAACAACCCATAAAAGCCAATGATTTTAGAGGTATGAGATATATAAAAGAGAGAACTCTAACTCCCCTACTAGCTGATGAGTCTGTATTTTCTGCAAAACAAGCTATAGAGCTACTAGAAATGGATGCTTGTGATTTTATCAATATCAAACTAGCAAAATCTGGAGGTATATCTCAAGCTTTACAGATAGCAGATATAGCCAAACTATATAATACCAAATGTATGTTAGGTTGTATGCTCGAAGGTGCTATATCAGTTGGATGTGCTGTGCATGTAGCTTCAGCTAGAAGTGAGATTATAACTATGCTCGATTTAGATGGAGCAAGTCTTCTATCTCATAATCCTATATCAGGTGGAGTTGAGTTTAATGAGAGTGAGATTACTTTAGGTAATGGGTATGGACTTGGAATTTTAGGGATTTCTAGCTAAAATTACAAAAAAATCGGAACAAAAATGACCATAATAGAGCCAACATATACATATATAGATAATAAATTTCATGAAAACAGAGCTGTAGCCTTCTCTAAAACTATTGAAGCTATAGATAGTATAGAAAATCTAAAAACAAAATATCCAGATGCAGATATAATAAAAGGGGAAGAGAACTCCATACTCTATCCTGGATTTATAAACACTCATGTTCACTTGGAGTTTTCAGCCAATAAAACAACATTGCAGTATGGGAATTTTATGAGTTGGCTAGACTCCGTAATTGCTAATCGTGATAGGTTAATACAAGAGTGTGACAATGAAGTGATGCTAAAAGCCTGTAGTGATATGTTAGAGTCTGGAGTTACTACATTTGGAGCAATATCTAGCTTTGGAAAAGATTTGGAAACTTGTGCAAAAACTCCTCAAAAGGTTATATATTTTAATGAGATTATAGGCTCAAATATGGCTTATGTGGATGCTCTATATAGTGACTTTTTAAATAGGCTAGATGAGTCTAAAAAGATGATAGATAGTGGTGTAACTCCTGCTATTGCTATACACTCACCCTACTCTGTTCACCCTGTAGTTCTAAAAAGAGCTATCAATATAGCAAAAGATGAAAAACTACCACTATCTGCTCACCTTTTAGAGTCACCTGCTGAAAGAGAGTGGCTAGAGAGTGGAGAGGGTGAATTTTTGAGCTTTTTTCAAAAATATTTCAACACCTCTACTCCTGTTACTACTATTTCTGAGTTTATAGAGAGCTTTGATGATATAGATACACACTTTACACATATGGTTCAAGCTACCAATAAAGAGCTAGAGTATATAGCACAAAAAGGTCACTCCATAGCTCACTGCCCTCGTTCTAATCGTCTATTGGGGTGTGGCAGACTTGATATAGATAAACTAATAGAGTTAGATATACCTTTTAGTGTAGCAACTGATGGTCTTAGCTCAAATAGTTCACTAAATATTTTTGATGAACTAAGAGCTACATTGATGTTACACTACTCAACACCACTAAGAGAGCTTTCTAATCTGCTTATCAAAAATATAACATCAACTCCTGCTAAAATTCTAGGAGTAGATAGTGGAGAGATAAAAGAGAGTAAAAGTGCTGATTTGGTACTAATAAATCTACCAGATAGACCAAACTCATTAGATGATATAGCCTTGCAGACTATTTTACATACCCAAAAAGTAGATAGAGTCTTTATTGATGGAAAAGAGATATGAAAACTATTATATTAGTCTTTATCTCAATAGTAGTTATACTCATAACTGGCTGTGAAGATATAGGTGATACCTCTCCTATATTGGGTGATAAAAATAAAAAACAGCCCATAATTATAGTCAATAAAAATCGCCATCTAAATATAGCAGAGTTTTGGATTGACCGTATCAAAGAACCAAATAGAGTTATAATGAGTAAAAAAAATATTGAAAAATTCAATGACTATATAGCTCATACTCAATATCTAGTTACCAATTTTGAAGATATTCAACCACAATATAGTGGCTCATGGGTAAAAAGTAGCATCCAAAGTTCATTTGACAATATACTAAAACAAACCAAATATTTTGAAGATGGTCAAAAGATAAAACCAAAATTTGCTCATGAGATGAAAAACTATATGGATTTGTATAATATAGCAAATAGTGTTCAGACTCGTTATGCTCTAACTGTTCACTATACAAATCAAAGAGTAATCCCCACAGAACTAGCACTGCTAAAGAAAAAAGAACAGATATATTTTGACCGAAATCAAAACTCAGCACTTGATATAGCTACCCCTATAGCGATACTACATACAACTAGTGATGGCAAATGGCACTATGGGATTGGTCCTAGTAGCTCTGGGTGGGTGAGAGACCAAGATATAGCATTTGGTACCAAAAAAGAGATATATGATTATCTAACGAGCAAAAACTTTATCATCACAACCAATGCCAAAAATGGTCTAATGGTAGCAGGAAAATATTATGACTATATGAGAATGGGAGTTAGAGTTCCATATATCTTAACTATCGATGATATGAGCATGATACTAATCCCAACTAGAGATGAAGATGGCTCTTTAGTACTAAGTAATGCAACCATCAAGACAACCAATACAAATAAAGGTTATCTACTATATACACCAGAGAATATATTAACCCAAGCCTTTAAATTTCTCAACGCTCCTTATGGATGGGGTGGCTCTTTTGGTGAGCAGGACTGTTCTAAATTTATCCAACAGATATATGCTACAGTTGGTATCAATCTACCTAGAAACTCATCCTCTCAAAGTATAGTAGGTCAAAACTATTTAGAGCTTAGTAACCTAGATAGAGATACAAAAGAGAACCAACTACTAAACCTAGCTCCTGTTGGTGCTACTATCGTTCATCTCAAAGGACATATTATGTTATACATAGGTGATTATAAAGGTGAGCCATATGTTATTCAAACTGTATGGGGAGAATCCAAGAGAAACTACCCTCTAGGTCGTACAGCTGTTACATCTTTGAATTTCAATAACTATATACAGCAGGTAGATAGAGCTACTATTTTAACTAACAACATAAATTCAATAGAATAAAAAGTAAGTTATAAATAGCTATTTGCTTTTTAAGTCTGATTTCAAATATTTATTGCTAAGATTTAGTAACCAAATAAAAAGGATAAAAATGAAAAAAATGATTACAACATCTATAATGATGCTTACAATAGTAACTACAACTCAAGCAGACTTTAACTTTGAAGAGATGTTTGAAGATATAAAAGAGGCGGCTATAAGCATAAGTCAAGATGCAAAAGAGAGTGTAGAAGAGTTTATGGAGAAAAATGA
Source organism: Campylobacterota bacterium (assembly GCA_013153055.1). Classification (GTDB taxonomy): domain Bacteria; phylum Campylobacterota; class Campylobacteria; order Campylobacterales; family Sulfurovaceae; genus UBA1140. The sequence goes on along the minus strand of JAADFE010000054.1, from coordinate 4,943 downwards.
AACTATAAATGTAAAATCTATGGAAAAAAATGAAACTGTAGATATAAATCAAAAAGCAGATACAAATGTAACAAAAAAAGAGAATAATAACTCTATAACAGAAACAGAAAAAAAAGATGCAAATATAACAAAAGATAAAAAATAAAATTAATCTAAAGCTATTAATTCTCTTGATAGCTTTATCAATATAATCTATTATTTTATTACTTCAAAAAAAATATATAACAACACACAATAAATCACAATATTTTAGATATAATTTAAAAAACAAGAAAGGATATTCAATGATAAAAAAAGTTTTATTAATATTACCCATATTTTTGACACTATCTTTTGGTGATTTAATCAAACCTGTTATAGAGATTAGTCTCGAAAGTGGAGGTGATGAGCTTGTAACTATTGACCATGACTATGATAGTGATTATACTATTGATGCAGGAGATGGACTCAATCTAGCAATGGGAATGTCTATCGATAATCCTGAAAAAAACTTTGAGACACAACTAACAGTTGGTTATAAATTTGATAGTGATAGTGCTAGTAATGGTGATATCACTTGGAGTATGATACCTATTACTGCACTTGGATTTTTCAAAATTCCTAATTGGAAATTTGGTGGTGGGCTTACCTATCATCTAAGTCCTGAACTAAAAAGTACATTTGATAACTATAGATTTACAGATGAATTCAATAATGCCTTAGGAGCAATAGTACAAATCCAATATGAACCAACTGGATTTTTTGCTATAGGTCTAAAAGGTACATTTATAGAGTATGAACTCAAAAAAAATACATCCCAAAAAGCTAATGGAAATAGTTTGGGCTTAGTTCTAACTATCAAATTTGGAGGAACTCGTTCTAGATACAGATAATATTATGAAGATACCAAATATAATTAAAACTATATCAAAAGCTCTAAAAGAGCAAAATGCCAAAGCTATTGTAGTAGGTGGTAGTGTTAGAGACCACTTTTTACAACTACCTATAAAAGATTATGATATAGAGGTTTATGGACTTAACTCTATAGAACAACTAGAAGAGATACTAAGCCTATATGGAAAAGTCAATCTAGTAGGTAAAAGCTTTGGTGTTCTAAAGTTTGTATATCAAAACCAAGAGTATGACTTCTCTTTTCCTAGAACAGAAAACAAAGTAGCAAAAGGACATAGAGGATTTGATGTAAAATGTGATGGAGAGATGAGTTTCAAACAAGCCTCTATCCGTAGAGATTTCACTATAAATGCTATGGGATATGATATAGAAAAAGAGGAGTTTTTAGACCCCTATGGTGCCAAGGAGGATATGGAGAAAAAACTTCTAAGACATATAGATGATAGCTCATTTGTAGAAGATCCTCTTAGAGTATATAGAGCTATACAGTTTTGTGCTAGATTTGAGTATAAACTAGATACAAAAACATTCAAACTATGCCAAGATATCATAGATAGAGATGAGTTTATAGAGTTACCAAAAGAGAGAGTATATACAGAGTTTCAAAAGCTACTTCTAAAATCAAATAGTCCATCTATTGGTTTTGAGTTGATAAAAAAACTAGATATCTTAAAATACTATCCAGAACTAAAAGCCATAGTAGGCATACCCCAAAGTCCAAGATGGCATCCAGAGGGTGATGTGTGGGTACATACTATGTTGGCTATAGATAAAATGGCAGAGCTAAAAACAGGTGATAACAAAAGAGACCTAAAGCTTATGTTTGCTGTTTTATGTCATGATTTTGGCAAAGCTACTCATACTCAAATAGAAGAGGATAGAATATCAGCAAAAGGTCATGAACTAGCAGGAGTTGAACCTACAAAGAGGTTTCTGTATAGATTAACAGATGAGCATAAATTTATAGATAGTGTTGCACTATTAGTAGAGTATCATATGGTGCCATCTCAATATTTTAGAAATCGTGCAAAAAACAAAACCATAAGAAAACTCTCTACCAAAATAGATATAAAAGAGTTGGTGATAGTAGCTAGAGCTGATTTTTTAGGACGAACTACACCTGAGTCCCTTAGTGGAGTATATAAAGCAGGAGATTGGTTACTCAAAAAAGCAAAAGAGCTTGATGTCTATAATAGACCTCCAAAGGCTCTTATACAGGGTCGTGACCTCATCTCTTTGGGACTTAAACCATCAAAGGAGTTTAAATCTATTTTAAACAGAGTCTATGATGAGCAACTAAATGGGAAAATATCTACCTATATAGAGGCTATAGATTTTGTAAAAAACGAAAACTTAGTAGGTTAAAACAAGATAAGGTATAATGATACAAATTTTTTAAAAAGGTTAAATAATGAATGATGAATATGCGTTAGATTCAGCCTCAAATGCGGCTCAAAGTAGTGGAGGTTTCCCATTTTTAGATATGGGTACTAGCTTTATAATAGGATTAGCTATAGGATATTTTTTGAAAAAATTTTTCAAGATTATGCTTTTAGTTTTGGGACTTGGTTTGGTTGTTCTATTTGTACTAGAGTCAAAAGGTGTTTTTCATGTGGATGACCAAGCTATATCAAATGGTGTATCTAGTGGAGTTGATGGATTTAAACATCTATTTGCTATGTTAAAAGATAGATTAACTAGTATGGAACTAACTACAGGAGCTGGAGCTGTTGCAGGTTTTTTTGCTGGTATTAAACTAGGTTAATGAAACTACTAGTCTCTGCATTAGAGCCATCTTCTAATCTACATCTAAAAGAGGTTCTAAAATATAGTTCAGATATAGAACTACTAGGGATATTTGATAAATCTCTAGGCACTCCTTTGTATGATGTATCTGATATGGCTATTATGGGATTTGTAGATGCTATCAAAAAACTTAGATGGTTTTTTAAAGTAGCTGATGAGTTAGTAGAGTTAGCAAAAGATGCTGACAAGATACTACTAATGGACTCATCAGGATTTAATATCCCATTAGCCAAAAAGCTAAAAACTGCCTATCCAAACAAAGAGATAATCTACTACATACTACCCCAAGTCTGGGCAAGTCGTCCAAAGAGAGTTAAAAAACTAGAGCTATATTGCGATAGACTTTTAGGTATTCTACCTTTTGAGATTGACTACTATAAAACAAAAGCAGAGTATGTCGGTCATCCACTATTAGATGAGATAAAAACTCAAAATAGTAATCAAAAAGGTACTATAGCCTTTATGCCAGGTAGTCGAAAAGGTGAGATTAATAGACTCTTGCCAATATTTAAAGAGGTTAGAGCAAAATTGAGTGATAAAAAGGCTATACTCATTATACCATCTAATTTTTCAGATGAAAAAATAACATCTCTATATGGAGATATATCAGAGTTTGAGATTAGCAAAAACACTCACGAAACTTTAGCCAAGTCTGAATTTGCTTTTATCTGTTCAGGTACTGCTACACTAGAGTCTGCACTTATTGGTACACCTTTTACTCTAAGTTATATTGCCAAAAAGATAGACTATTTCATAGGAAAAAGGATACTCAATATAACTCAGGTTGGTTTAGCAAATATTATTCTATCCCATTATAATGGTAGCACTTTGCATAATGAGTTACTCCAAGATGAAGTTACAGTTGAAAATCTACTAAAAGAGTACCACCATACCAATAGAGATACATTCTCCCAAAAATCAAAAGAACTAAGAGAGTATCTAGCACATGGAAGCTCAAAAAAAGTTGCATCAATTTTGAGGAGTTAATATTTTAGTACATATATGCTGTTCTGTTGATAGTCACTATTTTTTACAAAAACTTCAAAACGACTATCCAGACGAAAAACTTATAGGATTTTTTTATGACCCAAATATACACCCATATAGTGAATACTATCTAAGACTTTTAGATGTCAAACGCTCTTGTGAAATGTTAGGTATAGAGCTAATAGAGGGTGAATATGATGTGGATAGTTGGCTAAAAAGTGTCAAAGGACTAGAAAATGAGCCAGAAAAAGGTGCTAGATGTTCAGTATGTTTTGATAGACGATTTGAAGTATCAGCACAAAAAGCAAAAGCTTTAGGTGAAAAAACTTTTACAACAACTCTACTTACAAGTCCTAAAAAATCTCTCAAACAGTTAAAAGAGATTGGAGATAGCTTAGGTATCAGATATGGTGTAGAGTTTATAGCACCTGATTATAGAAAAAACTCAGGAACCCAAGAGCAAAATATCTTAGCCAAAAGAGACAGACTATATCGCCAAGACTACTGTGGGTGTATGTTTGGACTCTCTATACAAAGAGAACAACAACAGAGAGTAAAAGATGAGCTATTTAGCCCTATATCTAAACAAATCCAACCAGAATCTATAGAGGCTAGAGTTGAGCTTTATCAAAAAAGATTAGAATATGAAAACCAGAATATAGATTACAAAATAGTAAAAGAGAGATTTTTAAATTGGAGAGTTGAGTATGGATATATGAGAGTAAAAAAAGAGATAGTCCCAACTCACTTTTTACCCTACTCTAGCCTCAAAAAACCTTATACTAGAGGACGGATTGAGTATAGTATAAATGAGTTATACTATATGAATAGAGATGAAGTTAAGTTTATCACACTAGATAGATACAATCAACTAGCTCAAACAGAGTTCAAATCTATAAAAGATTTAATCTTCAATACACCTAAATTTGAAATAGAGTTAGAAATTAGAAAAGAGATTATACCTAACCCTTATGATATCAGTTTGATAATAGTTGTAGAGGAAATCCCAACACAAAAATTAGAAATTATATATAAAAGCCATATTTATGAAGATGTTAAAGAGGAACTTATAAAAGTTTGAGTTGGTTTTTAGCTTTATTTGGATAAAATTTACTAAATTTTTCTCCAAAGGCTAAACTAGTGATATTTAATGTAGTTGAAATCCAAAAAATCTTACCACATAGATACCCATTTTTGTTACTTGACCGTGTAACACAACTTGAAAAAGGTAAATATATAGAAGGTTATAAGAATGTATC
>JAADFE010000023.1 GCA_013153055.1 Campylobacterota bacterium | reverse complement strand
GATAACTTGTATCCTCTCCATATTCAAAAAAATATTTAAGCATACTTAGATTAAGTGTTTTTCCAAATCTTCTAGGTCTAGGCATCAGTGAGACTTGGGCATTTGAGTTTATTAACTCATAGATAAACATTGATTTATCTACAAAATAGTTATTGTCTCTAATTACTTTTCTAAAATCACTTATTCCTATTGGGAGTTTTTTCATTTTTTTATACTGCCTATTTTTTTATTATTATATCACAAATAAAATCTCCTCAATCATATCTTTTTTTGATATAATCAATTTAAAAAAGGTCAATTTATGATTAAAATAGATGAAGCACTAGATATTATTTATAATACAATTAATCAAAAAAGTAAACATATCATACCAATAGAAAATAGTATAGGTTCTATAGTATCAAAAGATTATAAAGCTTTTTTTGATTTACCTAGATTTGATAATTCTGCTATGGATGGATATGCAGTGAAATTAGATGATATCAATAAAGAGGTGACAATCAAAGAGGTGACATATGCAGGAGATATAGCCCAAGAGAGTTTTGAGATAGGAGAGGCTATCAAAATCATGACAGGAGCTCCTACACCTATAGGTTGTGAGGCTATTGTACCTATAGAGTATGTACAACTTACTTCTGATGGCATACTATTACCTCAGGATATTCAACCAAATGCAATGATAAGATATAAAGGTGAAGATATTAAAAAAGGTGAAATTTTTTTAAAGGCTAACACAGAAGTAACAGGATATACATTAGCACTACTAGCCTCTCAAGGGATTACTCATATAGAAGTTTATAGAAAACCAAAAGTAGTTATATTTAGCACAGGTGAAGAGCTAAAAGCTCATTATGAAAAAATAGAGTCTCATCAACTATATAACTCTAACTCTCTAATGTTCTATGCTAGAGCCAAAGAGTTAGGATGTGATGTTAGTTATATTGCAAGTTCTGGAGATAGTTTAAATGAACTAAAAGCATCTATCCAAGATGCTATAGATGCTGATTTAATATTAACATCAGGTGGAGTTAGTGTAGGAGACAAAGATTTCACTATTCAAGCTTTTGAGGAGTTAGGTATGAAAATTCTCTTTTCAAAAGTAAATATAAAACCAGGTAAACCTACCACTTTTGGAAAAATAGGTAACTGTTTTGTAGTAAATTTACCAGGTAATCCACTGGCTGCTATGGTTAATTTTGAGATGTTTATAAAACCTATTATCTTAAAGCTATCTGGAACAAAAAAATTCTATCACCCTATTATTAGCACAAAAATGAGAGAAGAGTATAAATTAAAATCAGGAAAATATACTGTTATATTAGGGGAGTGGAATGGAGATTCCTTTAAACCATTATCCAATCAAAGACCTGGTATGGTATCTCCACTAGATAGAGCTGATGGGATGATAGTAACAACACCAAAAATTGATAAAATAGAAAAAGATGAAATAGTTAAGATGATACCGATTAAACTAAATCTACAGAGTGATAAAAAAGAGGACTTTTTTATATGAGATTATACTACTACGCATATACAGGACACAAAAATGGACTAGATAGACTAAAAAAAGCTACTGTAATACTCAAAAAACTAAATGAAAAAGGGATTGATACGCTACTATTGGTTAATGATTTTAGAGCAGGATTGGTCGCTAGAGAGTTTGGGATAAATGAGTCTGTTAATATAGAAACAGTCCAAGATATTGATGCTATTGCTAGTATAAATGATGCTATTATCATAGATAGTCCAGAGGATGATAGAGGACGCCTTAAAAAATATGTCACAGAGTTTAAAGCTGTATTTAGATTTGCTCAAAGTTGTGATGACAGTAGTAAGTATGGTGAAGAGATGATAGATTATACAGATATAATTGTAGATGATATTTATCAAAAAAAGCATCAAAAAAAAGATAGAATATTATTTTTTTTAGGTGATAGTGATGCCAATAAAAAAATATTATCTAACAAAGAATTTTTTAAAAACAGCAATATGGAACTACTTTTGGGTCACTATTTTTATGTCAAATATGAAGATGAATTGGCAAAAATATTTAAAAAATTGCATGAGGCTGAAGATTATATAGATTTAATTTGTAGTAGTAAAACTGTAGTAACTCTATCTCCTCAAACTGCCATAGAAGCACGAATAAGTGGGGCTAAAGTCATTTTTATTGATAATAGTAATCAAGAAGATTGCTTAAAAGAGAGTCTAAAAAAATTACAAATTATAACACTCAATGATTTTAACATAAAAGAGTATCAACAGGCTATGTTAAATGAGATTAGTGATTGTCACCTAAGTGAGCAAAAAAATGAATTTATCACTTCAAATATTATAAATAAGTTAATTTTATAGTTATACTTAATCTTTCTTCTGTAATAATTGGAAGCAAATAAATTATAAAGGAAAGGTATGAGTAATAGAAGAGATTTCATGGGTATGGCTCTAGGTGGTTTCACTGCTTTGGGTGGTATCGGTGCATTATACGCTATGAAAAGAACTTGGGATCCACTTCCGAGTGTTAAATCAGCTGGTTTTACCACCATTGATTTAAAAGACTACAAAGAAAATGTTCTAGCAACAGAGAAGTGGAGAGGAAAACCTGTTTTTGTTTTAAAACAGACTAAAGAGATGATAGAAAAAGCCAAAAAAAATGGTGAATTAAAAAGACTTATCAAAGTTAATGATGATTACTATATGGTAGCAGTAGGTCTTTGTACTCACCTAGGTTGTATTCCAGGATATAATCCTGCAGATGAGAGCTTTTTATGTGCTTGTCACGGTGGTATGTACGATTCAACTGCAATGGTGACAAAAGCTCCACCACCAAGAGGGTTGGATATTCCTCCATTTAAAATTGATGGAACAAAGCTTGTTCTTGGAGAGACTGGTCCAGAATATGAAAAGATGTTGGCTGATGGCACAACAATGAAAGTCTAGGAGGAATAAATGGCACATTTTGATGAAAATGCAAAACCATTTAGTCACCAATGGCTAAATGAAAGATTGGCGATAGATACACTACAAAGAGTACTATCTACTGAATATTGGATTCCAAAAAATATCAATTTCCTATGGGCAATGGGTATGGTTTTGGCTGCTACATTTGGGATACTTTTAATATCTGGAATTTTCCTATTAATGTATTATCAACCAAATACAAACTTGGCATTTGATAGTGTAAACTATACTATTATGACAGAAGTTGGTTATGGATGGTTATGGAGACATATTCATGGTGTTGGGGCATCGGTTGTTTTCTTGATTATCTATATCCATATGTTTACAGGTATCTACTATGGTTCATACAAAAGAGGTAGAGAGCTTATCTGGATTTCAGGTATGTTACTATTTGTACTATTCTCTGCTGAAGCTTTTTCTGGGTATATGTTACCATGGGGACAAATGAGTTATTGGGCTGGTATGGTTATTACAAATCTATTCTCTGGTGGTTCACTACATGCTGATGGTTTAGTTGAGTGGATTAGAGGGGATTATGTTCCTGCACAAGCTTTCCTTGGTAGATTTTTTATGCTTCATGTACTACTTCTTCCATTAGTAATTATTGGTGCAATTGTATTTCACTTTGGAACACTTAGAATTCCTCATGTTAACAACCAAGATGGTGAAGAGTTTGACTTTGATGAAGCAGCAAGACTTTACAAAGAAGGTAAGAAAAAAGAGTCTAAAGTTATTCCTTTTAACCCTGTATTCTTGAGTAAAGATGTATTTGTAATGGGTATCTATTTTATATTCTTCTTCTATTTGGTATTTTACCATTTTGAATTTGCAATGGACCCTGTTAACTTTGACCCAGCAGATGGACTTAAAACTCCAGCACACATCTATCCTGAGTGGTACTTCTTATGGAGTTATGAGATTTTGAGACCATTCTCAACAAATGTTGGTTTAATAGCATTTGCTATTGCACAAGTAATTTTCTTCTTGCTTCCATTCTTGGATAGAAGTCCAAATGTAGCACCAGCTAGTAGAAGAGGTAAATTTAAATTTTGGTTCTGGGCAATGCTTATCGATATGATTGTATTAACATTTATGGGTAAATTACCACCTGAAGGTGCGTGGAGTACTATAGGGCTTATCGCAGCACTTGTATTCTTTGCATTGTGGATAGCACTCCCAATTATCACAAAATCAGAAAAAAAGCTGTAAGGAGTAGAGAATGAAAGAATTAAAAATATTTGGAATTGTAGCAGCCTTTACTCTTATATTATATTGGGGTGTTGAGCCATTTGCACACTCTCAAATGCACAAACATGTTGAGGGACACAATCTAGTATATGATGGTAAAGCTGATATAGAGGAGGCTTCAAAAGATAAAAAAGAGGCTAAAAAGAAATTTTGGGCAGAAGTAAAAGAGATTGCTAAACTCAAAGGTGATCCTGTAGCAGGTGAAGCGACATATGCTATGTGTGCAGGTTGTCACATGGAAGGTGCTGCTAATATGGGTGGTGTTACACCTCCATCATTAGACCATGCTGGTGCAATTTATGATAAAAACTTCTTGATTGCACTTATCAAAAATCCAGCAATGGCAACAAATGTTGACCATAAGTATAAAGATACATCAACTCACCCAATGGGTAGTATCAGCTCTATGGTATCAGCTCCACAAGATATCGCTAATGTTGTAGCATATCTAAAAGCTAAAAAAGCTGGTGAAGTTACACCAAAAGAGGCTTATATTGAAGCTTGTGGTAGATGTCATGCAAACAGATATGGTAAATTGACTCAACTTGGAGAAATTCCAAAAACTAAGTCAAATATCAAAACAGGTCAAGATATAGAAAAAATGAAGTATGACCAAAAAGTGGCTGAAGAACAAGCAGCTTTAGCTGACTATCTTGGTAAACTTCCACCAGATTTATCTATTATCTATAGAGCAAGAAGTGAGCATTTCTTACATACATTTGTAGAAAATCCTCAATCTCAATTAGCAGGAACTGCTATGCCTAGAACAGGACTTGACCATGAAGGTATGGAAAAAGTTATGGCATATCTTGAAGAGACAGGTGATCCTAGTAAACCAGCTAGAGATGCACTTGGACCTTATGTGTTGATATTCTTTGTTATCTTCACAATCCTAGCTTATCTATGGAAAAAATCTCAATGGAAAGATTTACATTAATCTTTTCTATATAAAAGATGTGGGGCTTCCCACATCTTTTTAAAATCTTCTAAATATACTATTTATATACTTTTTTTATCTTTATTGATAAACATCATCACACTTTTATTAACATTTGGATAATCTTATTAAAAAAATATATGGATAAAAAATGTTAATAGATGGACATGGTAGAATAGTTAATTATCTTAGAGTATCAGTAACAGAGAGATGTAATTTTCGTTGTCAATACTGTATGCCAGAGAAACCTTTTTCTTGGGTTCCAAAAGAAAACCTACTCTCTTTTGAAGAGCTATTTTTATTTATAAAAGTGGCAATAGATGAAGGAGTTAATAAAATTCGTATAACAGGTGGAGAGCCTCTACTTCGAGAAAATTTGGACTCATTTGTCAAGATGATACATGATTATAAACCTGATATAGATTTAGCATTAACAACAAATGGCTATCTTCTTCCTCAAACAGCACAAAAATTAAAAGATGCAGGGCTTAAAAGATTGAATATATCCCTAGATTCTTTAAAACCAGAAATTGCTAAACAGATTGCACAAAAAGATGTATTAGAACAGGTACTAAAAGGTATAGACAAAGCCTTAGAGGTTGGACTTGGTGTCAAAATCAATATGGTTCCTCTAAAAGGGATAAATGATAATGAGATATTAGATGTAATGAACTATTGCAAAGAGCGAGGTATCAAAATTCGTTTTATAGAGTATATGGAAAATAGACATGCTATGGATGCTTTGAAAGGTATGCACGGCAAAGAGATTTTGACAGAAGTAAAAAAGAGACATACTATCAAAGCATTGGGTAGAGAGGGAGCTAGTCCATCATTTAATTATAAAATAGAAGATGGGTATGAGTTTGGTCTAATTGACCCACACAAACATGACTTTTGTGAGAGTTGTAACCGTATTAGATTAACAGCAGAGGGAAATTTGATACCGTGTTTATATTTTGATGAAGCACTAAGTATCGCCAAAGCTGTAAAAGATGGAAATATAAAAGAGGCTACAGAGGTTTTGGCTACAGTACTGAAAAATAAACCAAAAGAGAATAGATGGAGCATGGATGATATATCACAAGAAGATATATCAGCTAGAGCATTTTATGAAACAGGAGGATAATATAGTATATGTTTAGCTATATAATAAAGAGGATACTATATGCAATCCCTATTCTAATAGGGGTTAATCTGATTACTTTTATGCTATTTTTTATGGTCAACAGTCCAGATGATATGGCAAGACGACATCTAGGGGCTAAACAGACCACTCCACAGATGATAAAGGCATGGAAAGAGCAAAAAGGTTACAACAAACCTCTATTTATCAACCAAAAAGCCTCTGGAGTAGATAAAATCACAGATACACTATTTGTCCAAGAGTCTCTAAAACTTTTTCGTTTTGATTTTGGATTTTCAGACTCCAATAGAAATATAGCCCAAGATATCAAAGAGAGGATGTTTCCAAGCCTATCTATAGCACTGCCAACCTTTATTATAGCACTAGTGACCAATATATCTCTGGCTCTTTTGCTTGTACTATTTCGTGGGAGTGTTTTAGATAGTAGTATGATGGTTATAGCTGTTATGATTATGTCTATATCTTCACTATTTTATATAATAGCTGGACAGGTTATATTTTCCAAACTATGGCACTGGGTTCCAATCTCTGGATATGAGAGTGGTTTTGGTGGGATTAAATTTATTATTTTGCCTATATTTATAGGTGTATTTGCAGGAATTGGCTCTGGAGTTAGATGGTATAGAAGTATATTTTTAGAGCAGATAAATCAAGACTATGTCAAAACAGCACGAGCTAAAGGGTTATCAGAGATTAGAGTACTATTTGGGCATGTTCTCAAAAATGGAATGTTACCTATATTAACAGGTGTAGTTGTTGTTATTCCTACTCTATTTATGGGAAGCTTGATTATGGAATCATTTTTTGGAATACCAGGACTTGGCAGTTATACTATAGATGCTATCAACTCACAAGACTTTGCTATAGTCAAGGCGATGGTATTTTTGGGTTCTGTTTTGTATATAATTGGGCTGATACTTACTGATATATCTTATACTTTGTTTGACCCTAGGGTGAAATTAAGCTAAATTTAATATATCACTATAATCTTATAATGCTTTAGCTAAAATGATTAAAATTGGAGAGTATAGAAATGAATGATAAAGAGAAATTAGAAAAATATTTTGAGTTTTTTATATTAAATAGTGGTGTAGACAATTGGGGTTGGTATAAGAGCTTAGAAGAATGGAGTGATATTTTACAAAATATTAAAGAAAAGTATCAAGAAGATGAAAAGAAATCATTAGAAGAGTGTATTAAAGATGGTTCTAATGGAGAGTTAACAAATGTTGAGGATTTTTTAGAGAGATATCTATTTAAAAGAGCTAATGGTATAGCAAGTATTGGACAAGGTAATTTATATAATATCCATAGAGATGAAATTAAAAAATTAAATAACTTAGAAGAGTTGATTATAGATATTTTAAAAGCTAGGAATGCGATAGAAGCAAATGAAAAAATAGAAGAATTATTTAAAGAAGCTGATATCCATAGTAGACCTGCTGTTCAATATAGATTTCTAGCAGGACTATTTCCAAAAGAAATGACCACAATTGCATCATCAAATATGTTTTATAGGCTGATAAATACTCTAAATAACAAATTATCTATCAATGTTCAAGGTTCAAATCTTATAGAAAAACACCAGTGGTTAATGCAACAATTAGATGATATTAAAACAGTAGAAGGCAGAGATGTAAATGCCTATCATAAACAGATATTTTATTGGGAGTTATACAATATGTTAGAGAGTGAATTCAATCTAAAAAAAGCAGTAGTCTATTATGGAGCTCCTGGAACTGGAAAAACATACAAAGCTAAAAAAGAAGCTCAAAAGTTTATAGAGAGATGGGCTTTAAAAAATTTTACAACCATTGAAAAACCAATAATTGAAACCATGCAATTTCATCCAAGTATCTCTTATGAAGATTTTATAGAGGGAATTCGACCAACAAAAGATAAAGCATTAGAGTTAAAAGATGGTGTTTTTAAAAGTTTTTGTAAAAAAGCTGGAGAGATAGAGTTTAAACTATGGAACAATGAAGCGTTTAGAGAGATAGCAGAAGATAAAAACTTTGAAGATATTACTGTAGCAGATATTAAAAATATAGATAATATTAAAGATATTTTTTCAAAAATTGATGAGTATGCCGATAGCTTGACACTACAAGATATTATAGAACCTGCATTTTTTATTATAGATGAGATAAATAGAGCTGACCTATCAAGAGTATTTGGAGAGTTGATGTATGCACTAGAGTATCGTGGATATAGTGGAAAAATAAAAACCCAATACTCTTATTTGGTAGAAAAAGAAGAAGATAGTGGAGTCTATTTTTGGGAA